>CAVEWV010000047.1:0-20643 GCA_963619535.1 Acutalibacteraceae bacterium
CCCGCGCCCACCGCGACGCCCGCCCCCGCGACGTCCGCCCCCGCCACGACGTCCGCCCCCGCGCCTCGGCCGGTCTCGCCCTTCATCCGCGCGGCCAACGAGGACGACGACGGCTACGACCCCTACTCCGACCGGCCCGCCCGCGTCGAGCCCCTCTTCGAGCGCGACCCCTGGAGCTAGGCCCGCCCGAGCCCCGCGCGGCCTGGCGTGCGTGCGCGATCCCCGCAGCCCTCGCCGCCCGCGCGCCCCGGCATGCGCCCGCTGCACCCGCAGCGCGCATGTCGTTCGCGCGCTCTGGCGTGCACGCCGCCTGTAGATGGCCGCCGCCGTGCCCCCATGTGCCGGGGGCGTGCTAGAGTCTTGGGCACGTGCGATGTGCCGTCTTTGCAACGTCTCACCATCCGATATCTCATTTGGAGGATCCACCTATGAAGGCAATCATCCCCGCCGCCGGCCTGGGCACCCGCTTCCTTCCCGCGACGCACCTCGTTCCCAAGGAGATGCTGCCCGTGCTCGACCGCCCGGTCATCCAGCACGTGGCCGAGGAGGCCCTCGCCGCGCCCGACTGTGACGGCTGCGTCATCGTGACCTCCGTCACCAAGCCCCTCATCGAGGGCAACTTCACGCCCGACCCGGCCTACTCCGAGATGCTGCGCGGCCGCGGCAAGGACAAGTACGCCGACGCCGTGGACCACGCCGGGTCGCTGCCCGTCTCCTACGTGTACCAGGAGGAGCCGCTGGGCCTGGGCCACGCCGTGCTGTGCGCCGCGCCCCAGACGGGCGACGAGGCCTTCTACGTGCTGCTCGGCGACGTCGTGGTGCCCGGCAACACCATCCTGCCCAAGATGGCCGAGGTCTCCCGCGCGCACAACGGTGCGAGCGTCATCGCCGTCATCGCCGTGCCCGACTCCGAGGTGTCGCGCTTCGGCATCGTGGGCGGCCAGTTCGTGGGCACCCTTGAGGCCGCCCAGGGCGCCGGCGCTACCGAGCCCGGCGCCGTGTGGAAGATCGACCAGATGGTGGAGAAGCCCGCACTTGAGGACGCCCCCTCCAACCTGGCCATCTTCGGCCGCTACCTGCTGTCGGCCAAGGTGATGGAGCTGCTGGCCACCCAGGAGCCCGGCAAGGGCAACGAGATCCAGCTCACCGACGCCCTCGTGCGCGCCCTTGAGTGCGAGGAGATGTACGCCGTCGTCATCGACCCGGCCGAGGGCTACGACACGGGCACCATCCCCAACCTCATCGCCGCCAACGTGCGCATGGCCCTGGCTGACGAGCGCTACGCCGCCAGCCTGCGCGAGGTCCTGGGCGACGTGCTCGCCTAAGGGCATCGCCTTCAACCTATAACCAGGCATCAAAAAAGGCGCGCCCGGTGCGGGTGCGCCTTTTTGCTACCATACGCAGGTAAAACTCTGCAGCGCAAAGGAGCTTCCCCATGGACGAAAAGCAACTCGTCTCCGATATCGAGGCCTATGTCGAGCGCGTCTGGCCCGACGTGAAGGCCGATCTGGCAGCCCTCGTGGCCATCCCCAGCGTCGTCGACTACAGCCAGGCCACCGACGAGGACCCTTACGGCCCCGAGGCCCACAAGGCCCTGCGCTGCGCCCTTGCCATGGCCGAGCGCCTGGGCCTGGAGCCCCACGACGTGGACGGCCACATCGGCTACGCCGACCTGCCCGGCGCCAGCGCCACGCAGCTCGCCACCATCGCCCATGTGGACGTGGTGCCTGCGGGCGTGGGCTGGACGCAGGACCCCTTCGAGATGCGCGAACATGACGGCTACCTCTTCGGCCGCGGCGTGCTCGACGACAAGGGCCCGGCGGTGCTCACGGCCTACATGGCGCGCTTCTTCATCGAGCGCGGCGAGCAGCTGCCCTACACCCTGCGCCTCATCTTCGGTTCCGACGAGGAGTGCGGCATGACCGATGTCGCCTACTACCTGGGCAAATATGAGCCGCCGGCGTTCCTGTTCACCCCCGACGCCAACTTCCCGGCCGGCGTGGGCGAGAAGGGCCACCTGGGCGCGACGTTTGCGTGTCCCGTGCAGCAGGGCGGCGCCATTCTCGCCCTCGAGGGCGGCACGGTGACCAACGCCATCCCCGGCCTCGCGCAGGCGTGGGTGGCGGCCGATGTGGCCCAGCTCCCGGTTGCCGAGGGCATCGAGGTCGTCGCCTGCGAGGCGGCCGACCTGCCCGAGGGCGCCACGGCCCCCGCGGACGGCGCCGCGCTTGCCTGCATCACCGCGCACGGCAGGGGCGGCCACGCCTCGCTTCCCGAGGGCACGCGCAACGCCATCGGCATGCTCGTGGACTACCTGCTTGCGGCCGGCATCTGCGAGGGTCAGGAGCGCAGCACGCTTGAGCTGCTGGCACAGATTCATGCGAGCACCGACGGCTCCAGCCTGGGCATCGACGCCACCGACGACCTCTTCGACCCGCTCACCTGCATCGGCGGCACCGCCCACAAGCTCGCCGGCCGCATCGAGCAGACCATCGACGTGCGCTACCCCAAGTCCACCTCCCGCGAGGTCATGGAGCCCAAGCTCCAGGCCCTGGCCGAGCAGTTCGGCGCCACGCTTGAGGGCGTGCACGACTCGGTGCCGTTCTTCATCGACCCGAACCACCCGGCGGTGGGCGCCCTCATCGGCGCCTACAACGAGTTCACCGGCAAGAACGCCGGCCCCGTCACCATGGGCGGCGGCACCTACGCGCGCAAGTTCCCCTGCGCGGTGAGCTTCGGCCCCGAGGAGCCCACCGAGCCCGTGCCGAGTTTCGTCGGCCCCATGCACGGCCCCGACGAGGGCATCTCGGTGGAGCTGCTCCAGCGCTCGCTCAAGATCTACATCTACTCGCTGGCGCGCCTGGTGCAGCTCGAGTTCTAAAAGGCGGCATATTCGGCACGCGGTGGCGCAAGAATCGGCAAGGAAGGGGAGTGTGATGCTGCATATCGACGACGAGGAGGTCAGGGCGCGCCTGTTCGAGGGCAACTTCGGCCTTGAGCGCGAGAACCTGCGCGTCACGCCCGAGGGCTTCCTGGCCCACACGCCCAACCCCTTCGACGGGCAGGGCCACATCGTGCGCGACTTCTCCGAGATCCAGTGCGAGATAAACACCGGCATCTCAGGCAGTCCCGAGGCCTGCGTGGCCGAGCTTGCGAGCTACGACGCGGTCGAGCAGCGCACCCTGGCCGGCCTCGACCAGCCCGAGCTGCTATGGCCGTTCTCCAACCCGCCCTATATCAAAAGCGAGAACGACATCCCCATCGCGCAGTTCTGCGACGAGCAGGCCAGCAAGACGGCCTACCGCCAGTATCTCTCCGACCGCTACGGCCGCTACAAGATGGTGTTCAGCGGCATCCACTTCAACTTCTCGTTTGCCGACGAGCTGCTCGAGGCCGACTTCGCGCTGAGCGGGCAGGCCGACTTCCCGGCGTACAAGGACGCCTTCTACCTGGAGCTTGCCGAGAAGGCCGTGGCGTTCGGCTGGATCGTGACGGCCGTCACGGCGGCAAGCCCCCTGCTCGACTCCTCCTACGCCGAGAAGGCTCTCTTCGGCGACGACCTCTACCTGGGACTTGGCAGCGTGCGCTGCTCTGAGTTGGGCTATTGGAACGAGTTCACGCCCATCCTGGACTATTCGGGCATCGACGCCTATGCGGCCAGCATCAAGGCCTACGTCGACCAGGGGCTCATCCGCCAGCCCAGCGAGCTGTACTATCCCGTGCGCGTGAAGCCGCGCGGCACCTACGGCCTGGACACGCTGCGCCCGCACAACACGAGCCACATCGAGCTGCGCATGTTCGACCTCAACCCGCTCTACCCCGCGGGCGTCAACGTGGCCGACGTCTACTTCGCGCAGCTCCTGCTCGTGTGGCTTGCAAGCCTTGCGCCCATGCACCTCACGGACGCCCAGCAGATCCAGGCCGCGGCCAACTTCAAGCGCGCCGCCCACTATGACCTGCGCACCGTGAAGATCGACGTGCCCGGCTGGGGCATCGACTCGGTGTCGCACTCCGCGCAGCGCCTCTTGGACGAGATGGAGGCCTTCCTGCGCCAGGTGGGAGCCCCGCGGAAGGCCCTCGACTGCCTGGCCTACCAGCGCGGCAAGTTCACCGAGCAGGCCGACGACGTGCGCTACACGCACCTCGTGCGCGAGCGCTTCTCGGGTGGCTTCGTGAAAAAAGGCCTTGAGCTGGCACGCGAGTACCAGCTCAAGGCCTGTGAGTAGGGCGACGGCAGATTTGCTCTGCCTACTGCCTGACCCCTACAGCGCCGCCTTCACGGCCGCTGCGAGCTCGGCGTAGTCCTCGAAGGCCCGAATCTCGGGGTGGGCGGCGATGATCTCGGGCGAGGAGCGGAAGAGGAAGCCCGCCTTGCTGGCCTCGATCATCTGCAGGTCGTTGTAGGAGTCGCCGAAGGCGATCGTCTCGTAGCCGGCGCTGTGCAGGGCCTGCACGGTGGTGAGCTTGGAGGGCGTGCAGCGCATCTTGTAGCCTGTGATGGTGCCGTCGGGGGCCACCTCAAGCGTGTTGCACATGATGGTGGGCCAGCCGAGCTTGCGCATGAGCGGCTGGGCGAACTGCTCGAAGGTGTCGGACACGATGATCACCTGGGTGGTGGCGCGCAGGTCGTCGAGGAACTCGCGGGCCCCCTCAAGCGGCTCGATGGTGTCGATGACCTGCTGGATCTCCTTCAGGCCCATGTGGTGCTCGGCCAGGACGCCCAGGCGAAACGCCATGAGCTTGTCGTAGTCGGGCTCGTCGCGCGTGGTGCGCGTGAGCTCGGGGATGCCCGCGGCCTGGGCGAACTCGATCCAGATCTCCGGGACGAGCACGCCCTCGAGGTCGGTGCAGACGATGTTCATGGGATGGTCCTTCCCTCAACGGATGACGTATATGAAAAGGGGCGCGCCGCCCGGCACGCCCCGCCCCCGCCCACTCAAGGCGGGTTCTCGTCCGCAAGGCGTGCGGGGCCGCAGCGTACTGGACGTACGTAAGGCCCCGCACAACGAAGCGGACGAGCTTCCTCAGCCCTACTTCACCACGCGCACGCGGTACATGCCGGGAATGGCCTTCAGCGCTTCCACCGTGGCGTCGGTTGCAGGCTCTGCCAGGTCGAACATGGTGTAGGCGTTGTCGCCGAGCGACTCGTTGGCCATACGCGTGATGTTGACGCCCTGGGCGGCCAGGGCCGCGGTGAGCTGGCCGATCATGTTGGGGATGTTGGCGTGCAGGGCCGCGATGCGGCCGGCGTCGCGGCACACGCCCATGTGCACGGCCGGGTAGTTCACGGAGTTGGTGATGTTGCCGTTCTCCAGGTAGTCCTTGAGCTGGGAGACGGCCATGGTGGCGCAGTTCTCCTCGGCCTCAGCGGTGCCGGCGCCGGCGTGGGGGGTCACGACGGTGTTGGGCATGCGCAGCACCTTGGGCGTGCAGAAGTCGGTGAAGAACTGCTTGATCTTGCCGCAGCGCAGGGCCGCGTCCACGGCGTCCTCGTCGATGATGGTCTCGCGGGAGTAGTTGAAGAGTTTCACGCCCTCGGGCATGGCCTCGATCTGCTTGGCGCCGATGAGGCCCCAGGTGTCGGGCTCGCTGGGCACGTGCACGGTGACGTACTCGCTGCGTGCGCACAGGTCGTCGAGGTCGTCGAGGCGCACGACGTCGCGGGAGAGCTGCCAGGCGTCCTTCACGGCGATGTACGGGTCGTAGCCGTACACTTTCATGCCGAGGTCTACCAGGGCGTTTGCCACCTTGGAGCCCACGTTGCCCAGGCCGATGACGCCCACGGTGCGGCCCTTGATCTCCTGGCCCACGAAGGCCTTCTTGGCGGCCTCGGCGTGCACGTAGGCGTCCGGGTCCTCCTCATGGTCGCGGCACCACTTCATGCCGCCGAGCACGTCGCGGCTCGCCATCATGAACAGGCACACCATGAGCTCCTTCACGGCGTTGGAGTTGGCGCCGGGGGTGTTGAACACCACGACGCCCTGGCGCGCGAAGCGCTCGATCGGGATGTTGTTGAAGCCGGCGCCGGCGCGCGCGATGGCCTCGATGCCCTGGGGCAGGGTCATCTCGTGCATGGAGGTGCTGCGGATGATGATGCCCTCGGCGTCGTTGATGTCGTCGACGATGGTGTAGCCCTCGCCCAGGTCGGTGAGGCCCTTCTTCGTGATGTTGTCGATGGTCTTGACGTTGCGCATGAGCGTTGTCTCCTTAGGTGAGGCGGGCGCGCGGCCCGCCGTGTGTGCATGTATGTGTCAAGCGGCCGGGCGAGCCGGTCGCGGTCGTCTTCTTGCTTGTCGGCTGCGCCTAGGCGTTGGCCTTGTCGTAGTCGGCCATGAACCGGGCGAGCGCCTGCACGTTCTCAAGCGGCACCGCGTTGTAGATGCTGGCGCGCATGCCGCCCACGCTGCGGTGGCCCTTCACGCCCACGAAGCCCGCGTCGGTGGCGGCTTTCACGAAGGCGGCGTCCTTGTCGGCGTCGCCGCAGGTGAAGGTCACGTTCATCGTGGAGCGCGACTCGGGCTCGGCGATGCCTCGGAACACCGTGCTGGCGTCGATGACGTCGTAGAGCAGCTTGGCCTTCTCGGCGTTGCGCTCGCCCATCGCCTCCAGGCCGCCCTGCTTGGCGATCCAGTCGAACACCAGGCCGCAGACGTAGATGCCCCAGCAGGGGGGCGTGTTGTACAGCGAGCCGGAGTCGGCCATGGTCTTGTAGCGCAGCAGCGTGGGCGTGGCGGGGTGGAAGTCCTCGCGGACCAGGTCGTCGCGCACGATGACGATGGTGACGCCGGCCGGCCCCACGTTCTTCTGGGCGCCGCCCCAGATGAGGCCGTAGCGCGTCACGTCCATCGGGCGGGAGAGGAAGTCGGAGGAGACGTCGCTCACCAGGGGCACGTCGCCGGTCTGGGGGAGCTTGGACTCGTCCCACTCCACGCCGCCGATGGTCTCGTTGTGGCAGAGGTACACATAGCTCGCGTCAGCGCTGGGAACGAGGCCCGAGCAGTCGGGGATGTAGGAGAAGCCCTTATCCTCGCTGGTGGCGAGCGCGTTGGGCGTGCCGTAGAGCTTGGCCTCGGCGAAGGCCTTCTTGCTCCAGGTGCCCGTGAGCACGTAGTCGGCCGTGCCGGTGTGCATGAGGTTCATGGGAACCGCCGCAAACTGGGTCGTGCCGCCGCCCTGCACGAAGAGCACCTTATAGTTGCTCGGCACGCCCAACAGAGATCGAAGCGTGCCCTCGGCAGACTCTATGATCTGCTTGAAGGCCGAACTTCGATGGCTCATCTCCATCACAGACAGCCCGGTGCCGTGCCAGTCGAGCATCTCGGATGCTGCGGTGGCCAGAACCTCCTGCGGGAGTGCCGCAGGGCCTGCGTTGAAGTTGAATGCGCGGCTCATGTGCTCCTCTTTCTTGAGGGCGGATAGGTAACTTTGCATCGTAGCACTCGCGTGGGGCGTGCCGTGCAACCAGCCCAATTCTCAGCGAAGTCACGCAAAAAGCAAGTGAGTCGATAGGTTTATAGGGCAGGCGGCATCCCGCACGCCCGCGAACGCGTGGTGGCGAACCTAGCGGAAGAGCTTGGCCTTCACGATGATGAGCGCCACGGCCACCGACACCACGAGCGCCAGCAGCACCGGGAACAGCGGCGTGCCCACGAGCGGCAGCCCCTCCACGTTCATGCCGTAGAAGCTGAACACGATGGTGGGCACGGCCAGCACGATCGTGATGATGGTGAGCGTACGCATGACCATGTTCAGGTTGTTGGAGATGACCGAGCCGAACACCTCCATGGTGCCGTTGAGAATGGTGGTGGAGACGCTTGCCATCTCGATGGCCTGCGACAGCTCGATGAGGACGTCGTCGAGCAGCTCCTGGTCCTCCTCGTAGAGGCGGATGGTGCGCCCGGTGCGGATCTTGCCCAGCGTGACCTCGTCGGCCTTGAGCGAGGTGGACAGGTACACGAGCGACTTCTCCAAGCCCAGCATCTTGATGAGCTCCTCGTTGCGCATGGTGCGGCGCAGGAGCTTCTCGGTGCGCGTGAACTGCTTGTTGATGCTACGCAGGTAGCTCTGGTAGGTCTGCGCGATGTTGAGCAGCAGCTGCAACAGGAAGCGCGTGGTGCGGCGCGTGTCCAGGCCGCGCACGCGCCCTGAGGAGAAGGCGTCGATGGTGGTGTTGGGGGTGAGGCTCACCGTCACGATCATGGACGACTCGGGCAGCAGCAGCACCGAGAGGGGCTGCGTGTCGTACTGCGTGATGGAGGGGTCCTCCAGGTCGGAGGCGTCCTCCAGCGCGGCGCAGTCCACGATGACGAGCACCTGGTTCGTGTCGTCGTCGAAGTCCAGGTGCGAGCTCTCCTCGTCGTCGAGGGCGCTGCGCACGAACTCGGGCACGATGCCGGCCTTGGCGTGCAGCCAGGCGCGGTCCTCGGGGGTGGGGGAGGTGATGCTCACCCAGCACCCGGCCTCAGGGCCCTCGATCTGCTTGGTGCCCTCCGGGCCCGTCTTGTAGAACTCGATCATGGCAGGCCCTCCTCGGCGTGTCGAAAGCGGCATATCTCCGGGGACCTGCCCCGCGCATCCGCTAAGGATAACCCCAAGGTCGCCGCGCAGTGTCCGCGATTCGTCAAATCGCCCAGCATGGGGGCGCTTTTTGTGCGCGGCTCGTGCCTGGGGCGGCCTGATGTTGTACTTACAACGCACAAGAGGCGCCTCCCTGTGCCATGCTGTGCGCAGGAGAAGCCGCCCGGCACGGGGCCGGGCGCAGGGACGGGACGAGGTGGCCGAGATGCTGCGACAGATCGTGGTGTTCGACAAAGACAGGTGCAACGGTTGCGGGCTGTGCGTGCACGCCTGCCATGAGGGGGCCATCGGGCTGGTGGGGGGCAAGGCCGCGCTTCTGCGCGACGACTTCTGCGACGGCATGGGCGACTGCCTGCCGGCGTGCCCCATGGACGCCATCCGCTTTGAGCAGCGCGAGGCCCTGCCCTACGACGAGGCCGCGGTGCTTGCCAAGAAGGCCGCCTCTGCCCCGCAAGCCGCGCCCGCCCCGGCGCCCGCCGTCTTCGCGCCGATGGCCGCCCCCGCGTCGCCTATCGCCGCCTCGCCGCTCGCGCCCATGGCGCCCCAGCCCGCGGGCGACGACCAGCCCGCAAGCCAGCTGGCCCAGTGGCCCTGCCAGATCAAGCTCGTGGGCCTGAACGCCCCCTTCTTCCAGGGCGCGCGCCTGCTCGTGGCCGCCGACTGCACGGCGTTTGCCTGCCCCGACTTCCACACGCGCTTCATGGCGGGCAGGGTCACCGTGGTGGGCTGCCCCAAGCTCGACGCCATCGACTACTCCGAGAAGCTCGGCGCCATCATGGCGCTCAACGACATCCGCGAGGTCCTCATGGTGCGCATGGACGTGCCGTGCTGCGGCGGGCTTCAGCGCGCCGCGGCCGTGGCGCTTGCTGCCTCGGGCAAGGACATCCCCGCCACGGTGGTCACCCTGGGCCGCGACGGCCGCGTCCTGCGCACAGAGCCGCTGCTCTAGCCCTCGCGTCCCCGCGGATCCGCACGTCCGGCGTCGCGTGACGCGCGTGGCCCCGGCGTCCCGCCGCCCGCCGCCGCGTGCGTGCGTCCTGCCTGGTTTCTGACTGGTTTCGGGCGCATGTCCAGCCATGTTGTGCCAACATACCGCCCATTGTCTCGATTTGCTTTGGGCGGGTCCATCGGGCCGCCCTGGGCATGGTCGCCCTGGGGCGGCCCGATTTGTTTGGACGGTATGGATATGGATTTCGTCGCGCTTCTCAACACCATCGACGCCGCCGTGTGGGGCCCTCCCATGATCGTCTTGCTCCTGGGCTGCCACTTCTACACGACGTTTCGCACCAAGTGCATCCAGCGCAAGCTGCCGCTGGCCCTCAAGCTCTCCGTCACCAAGGACGACGGGGCCGAGGGCGACGTGAGCAACTTCGGCGCCATGGCCACCTCGCTGGCCTCCACGCTGGGCACGGGCTCCATCGTGGGCGTGGCCACGGCCGTGCTCTCGGGAGGTCCGGGCGCGGTGCTGTGGATGTGGCTCACCGGCATCCTGGGCATGGCCACCAAGTACACCGAGGTCTACGCCGCCATGAAGTACCGCGTGAAGGACTCGCGCGGCCATATGGCCGGCGGTGCCATGCACGTGTGGGAGCAGCGCTTCAAGCGCCCCGACGGCACCATCCCCTGGTGGGCCAAGGTGGCGGCCATCTGGTTTGCCATCATGGCGTGCTTCACCATCTTCGGCATCGGCTCGGCCGTGCAGACCAGCGCCATCACGAGCGTCGCCAAGGCCAACTTCGGCGTGGAGCCCTGGATTGTGGCCGCCGTGGTGTGCGGCAGCGCCCTGCTCATCATCGTGGGCGGCCTCAAGACCGTCTCGGGCATCTGCGAGAAGCTCGTGCCCCTCATGGGCGGCGCCTACATCCTGGGCTGCATTTACATCCTCGTGTGCAACCACGCCTACCTGCTCGACTCGGTGGTCGCCATCTTCGAGTGCGCCTTCACGGGCAAGGCGATGTTCGGCGGCGCGGTGGGCTCGGGCATCATGGTGGCCCTGCAGTTCGGCTGCGCGCGCGGCCTGTTCTCCAACGAGAGCGGCCTGGGCACGGCGCCCCTCATCTCCACCGCCGCCGAGTCCAAGAACCCGGCGCGTCAGGCCCTCGTGGCCATGACGGGCGCCTTCTGGTGCACCGTGGTCATCTGCCTGCTGTCGGCCTTCGTCATCGTGAGCACGCTCATCGCCCACCCCACGCTCATCGCCGACGCCGGCGTGTCCGATGGCGCGACGCTCGCCAACGCCGTGTTCGGCACGATTCCATACATCGGCCAGCCCGTGCTCATGCTGGGCATCCTCACCTTCGCCTACTCCACCATCATCGGATGGAGCCACTACGGCGACCGCGTCATCTCCTACCTGTTCGGCAGCCGTTGGGTGCCGCTCTACCTGGGCTTTTACATCTGCATGGGCTTCCTGGGCGGCGTGGGCGTGGGCGACATCGCCTGGACGGCCACCGACATCGCCAACGGCCTCATGGCGCTGCCCAACATCCTCATGGTGCTGCTGTGCGCCGGCATGGTGGGCAAGGAGACGCAGCACTACGTCTACGACGGCAACATCGACGAGACCCTTGACGAGCACATCCCCACCGTGGAGGACAAGAGCGCCTTCCTGCGCCGCAAGGCGTGACGGGGAGGGGGCGGGCCGGGCGGCCGGCCCACATGAGCGTCTGTGTCCCTGCTTTTCCTTGAGCCTTGCAGCCTGTTCATGCCGGCTGCGGGGCTCTTTTTGTGGGGCGGCCTTCTGGCGACTCCCATGTTCTCGCAGATGAGCGCTAAAGAGTTCCGGCCTACCGGTGCTCGATTTCATGCATTGCCGACTACTCGCGCTGCGGGTTGAGCTTTACGATGTGGGCAGGGGGGGAGTTTGCGGCGGTGGGTCTGACGAGAGGCGGTGCATATGGGTTCTCAGAGATGGCTCAAGGCTGCGTGGTGCGCGCTGTTCGTGTGTGCGGCGGTCGGCCCCCATACGTTGAGTGCTGGAGGTAGCTCGGGGGATTCTGCCACCTCGGCATCATATGCCTTTGTCGCCTTGGGGATGCTGACCGGCATATTGGCGATGCGATACCCGGCTGTTGCCCGCATTCTTTCGCGGCCTGCCGTCTGGAAGACCTACCTGGGTGTTTGCCTATGTATGTCGGTCGCGCCGCTTGTGCTCGATGCGCTCGATGCCGTCTGCGGGGAGTCGTTTGGGACAGGGGGCCTCGGGTTGCTTTCAGGTTGGGTTGCGAAAGACCTGGGCTCATTCAGGAACGCGTACGCCTACCTCCTGTCCTTGCTCTGCTGCGCGGCCTCCTTTTGCCTGGAGGATGTCAAGACGTCCGTCGCGTCACCCGGTCATGCTCTTCATGCTTGGGATTGTGTGGGCCTGTTGGCGGCGTTCCTGGCCGGGGTGATGCGCGGGGGAGCTTGGGCCGCGTTTTTCACGCTTTCCTTCGGTCTTCCCTTTCTGGCGCTCGCACTCTTTTGCTGGGTCGCATGCATGTCGAGGCATCGCCGCATGTGGTCATATATCGCCGCCGTCGAATTCGGCGAGCTCGCGTTTCGTCTGTTGACCCGGTTCGGCCTGGCGCTGCCGCTCGGCGCTGCCGCTGACGTGCCGATGATCGTCGGGTCGCTTTTCTTGTTGGGCGTTTCGGTTATCGCCCCCTGTCTGTCTCGGGGCGAATACGGGGGTGCGGGTATTTCGAACGAGAGGGGCGCTTTCTCTGGCCGGGCTGGGGACTCTCGACATGGGCGTCTGCTGCAGCTTGGCCTGAGCGAGCGCGAGGTCGACGTGCTTCTGCTTTCCGCAGGGGGCAGCAACGCATCTCAGGTGGCGTCTCAACTGAACATGAAGGCATCTACGGTGCGCACCTACAGGGCGCGTATCTGCAAGAAACTGAAGTGCGACTCCTTCGACCAGGTTTTGGCCGATTGCCTTGCTATGCAAGGAGCCTTCAAGCGGTCGGATGCCGAATCCAGGCCAGGCCTTCGTTGCGATGGCGCCCGTTCGAATCCGGCTGGTCGCGGGGGCATTCTTGCGGCATTGCACCTCGCGGGTCTTCTCTCATGTTTTATCGTCGTGCTCATGCCGTTCGGCACGCTTCCTGCCTTCTGGAACTCGACTTGGGTTATGGGGTATGGCCTGGCAGTCGGGGTTATGGCAAGCATTGCCTTGTTCGCCGTGCTGTATTCCGTACGTTGCACCGAGTCGGGCTTGTACGACAGCCTCGTTTCGGTCGGAGTGCTTGTCTGTGCTGTGTCGTGCGTTGTTGTCCGAATGACGATGGAACTCGGTGCCACGGGATTTGGGTTTTGCCAACGTATAGGTGTCTTTGTGCCGGTTGCCGGCTTTGTCTGCCTTGCTTTGCTGCGAATGCACCAGGTGGTTGGTTCCACGCGCTTGAGTAGACAATGCCTTGGGGGCGCCTGCGTCGCCATGGCTGGCTTGGTCGCTGGCGCCGCGATACTTCCGGCACATTGGGCGGTGTTTGTCGCGGCCTCGTTGCTTCTCTATTGCGTTGGCATGCGGCAATTCTGCGACGCGAGCGGCGGAAGGTCGGACATCCTGGAAACCAGCCCTTTCGTCGGGGCTTCTTGGTTTGTCCTGGCATTTGTGTGGGAGGAGTGCTGGCGAGGGGTGAGGTATTCCTCGATGCAAGATGTCGGCATTCCCTGCTTGCTCGTTCTTGCGGCCCTCGATGTGGTTGCCTTGCGTAAGAACGACGATATGGGGCGTGGTCCGTGCATCGCCTTGGTCGGTCTTGCGTCGTGCATCGCGCTGGCCCAGGATCTGATTTTCGCCCTGCTGACCCTTGTCGTGATTCTGGAAGTCGCGACCTGTGCTGTGCGCGCGAGGCGCAGTCGCCCTCATCGCGAATCGGGTGGACCCTCCCTGCCCCCTGCACTGCTTGGACTTGCCGTGGGATGCTGTACGGCGGTCTATATCTCAAACGCCAGAGGGGCGCATGCCTTGCTTAACGCCGGCGCGGCGTCGTCCATCGGCCTGGATTGGAGCGCTCTGTTTTGCTGCGCCGCCTTTCTGCTCGCGGCCCTTTGTCGAGCCGTCTGTCCTCCCTCTTGCGAAGTCCCCGCGACGGCCGAGGTTCCCGAGGATCGCTTGCGGGGCTATCTCGTCGGCAACGGTTTGGCCCCGGCCGAGGTCGAGATATGTCTCTCCTTGGCCCATGGCGATTCGGTCAGCCAGATTGCCGAGGGCCTCTCATATTCCGTGTCGGCGATACATGCGTTGAAGCGAAGCGCTTTCGCCAAGCTCAACGTCGCGACCCGTCAGCAGTATATCGCGCTCCTGCTGCGCGAGCTCAATGAGGCCCAGGGATGAGTTGGTGATAAAAAGCCAGGTGGATACTGTAGACACCAACTGTGCTGTCATGTCTACAGCCATTGGGGCGGGGAAGCTCTAGGCTCTCTTGCAGATGCCGCACCCCATAGCCGAAAGGAGCAGAGAGAACTTGCGGCGTCGTCGGAAGATGTTTGACCGTAAGAGAGGATGAACGATGCTGTTTAAAACGAAGTCGCTTCACGCCGTCATGTTGTCGTTCGCGCTTGCGGTGGGGCTTGTGGCAGCAGGCCCCGCTCTGGCTGACGAGCCCTCAGTCATCATCAATGTTGGGTACCGCTAAGGCCTGATGACGCAGTTGCGGTCGATGAGCTTGCTGGATGGTGAGATATGACAAAGGCACGCATCACCCGTGCTGAGGCCATAACGCTTGGAGTCCTTGCGGTTGGGGCAGTCGGCTTTGGTGTGTATAAGTACAGAGAGCAGCTCTACATCCAGAGCCTTCCTCGGCTGATGGAAGAGGCGACCCAGGTCACTGAACCCGACCAGGCGATGGAGCTGACGTACAGAGAGGTCGGCTCCACGGAGTACAACTGCATTCCGTGGGACGGCATCGTGGAGATGAGGCTGAGCGGGGCACGGCTCTACGAGAACTATGCCCAGGCCCAGGCTGCAGAGGGCGAGCTCGGCAGCTCGAACGGCCTTCTTCGCGAGGATGCGCCGTATCTGGTGATCGAGCTCGAGGTGTCCAACGTGGATGCGGTGGAGACGGGGTATGCATGGGACGTGAACGCCGATGCGCCCGATCATGGCGTACGGCTTCTCAGCACGGGATTCCTTCTTTGTTTCGGGTCATTTAACGACGCCAAGAGTCCTGCCATGCTGGTCATTGATGGGCAGGATTGCTCGGATTATGAGTCTTACTTCGACCTTGTCCAGGGCGGGGAGGCAACGGCTTTCATGGGGTTCTCCCTTGACGAGGACTATGGCGAGCGTTTGGAAAGCGCGTGGCTTACGTACGTCTCTCCCTTTGACAAGATTGACCTGAGCTCCGTATCCCTGGGAGGTGAAGGAGATGGGACTTCTTCGCAGTGAGCTTCGGCGCGCGATGGGCGGCGTTTGGTTCAAGGCGACGTTGCTCCTTGGGGTCGTGCTCGCCGTGTGGGCCGCTGTGTGCCAGGTTGAGTCGTATACGAGCGGTCCTGAATGGATTATCAGGGAGTATGCGCAGGAGAGCTACTACTACCACTCGGCCTATTCGTGCTTCAGCGATTGGATGCCCGTGCATGACGGGTCTGATGCGGCGTCTCTGTTCTTCACGCTGCTTCCGTTGCTTGCCGTCATGGCGTATGCGTGGTCGTTTGCGGCAGACGTGCGCGGCGGCTATATCTGCCAGATTGCGACGAGGGCATCCAGGCGCGACCTGTATACGGCAAAATACTGGGCCGTCTTTTTGGGCGCCGGCCTCCTTGCCGTTATCCCCTTGACTGTGAACCTGTTGGTGCTCGCATGTTTTCTTCCCGCCTACACGCCCAGCGTCGTCGATGCCATGTACATCGGGATGAGCCCGAACGAGATCTTCTCGGCGGTCTTTTACTCGACTCCGTTGCTCTATGTCGTGCTTCGCCTGTGCCTGGATTTTATTCTATGCGGGTTGTGGGCGGTCATGGTGCTGGCGTTTTCGACGCTGACCTCGAACCGGATTGCCCTCGTATGCGCCCCCTATATCGTCCTTTTGCTCGTGAAACATGTGGGGGAAAACATCTACGCAATCATGAGACTGCGTGGCTACGAGGGCTTTGGGATGAGCATTACCCTCTTTGACCAGCTCAAAGGCAACCCTGATAGCTATTACTGCTATTGGTGGGCGACTCTTCTGTGCGCTCTTCTCATGCTGGGCATCTCGGTGCTGATTCCCTACGTGCGCCGCAGAGCAGACCTCATATGACGCCGCTGCGTGCGTTCCTGCGACTGTTCGCGTTGGATTTGCGATGCGGTGCGCGTGAGGCTGCCGGGAGGTCCGTCTTCGCCTCGTTGATTCTTGTGCTCGTTGTCATGCTGTTCAGGTTTCTGATGGTGCGCGACGACGGCAGCTTTTCCGATCAGGGCTTTATCGACTGCTTCGCCAGCCTGTTCGGCGGCATGGGGGAGTTCAATGCCCAGCACGACGGGGTCATCTCCCTGCCGGCCTCATGGCTTTGCATATGTCTTTCGGGCGCGTTTGTCGTGCTCTCGTATCCCAGGCAGAACCTTGAGTCCATCGGCGTCAAGCAATGCGTCGAGGCGCAAGGCCGTTGGTGCTGGTGGCTATCCAAATGCGCATGGACGCTTGCGTGCTCCTTTGGTTTCTGGCTATGCGCCGTCGCCGTCGCGTTGGTGGCCTCCGGGATCGACGTGTCGGCTGATACCCTGAGGCTCTCTAGGGACACGGCTGACGTGCTGGGCTTTTTTGTCGCAGGCGATTGTCGGGCGCTCGAGGGTTCCTCGGAGCTGCTGGTGTTCGTTTTGGGTGTGCCGTTTGCCCTCGCCGCCCTGTATCTGATTCAGCTTGCCGTCTGTGTCAACTTCAGCCCCTATGCCGCCTTTGCTGTCACGGTGACCCTGTTGTTCCATGCGGCGTTTTATCTCTCGCCGGCATCGTTGGGCAACTACCTCATGCTCGCCAGAAGCTCCCTCGTTGTCCATAACGGGGTGGACGCGGGCGCAGGAATCCTTGTCAGCATCGGTGTCGCCGCAGCTGCAATCCTTGTCGGAGGCTTGATGTTCGGGAAGCGGGACCTGTTGGGAAAGGAGCGGTACGGCCAATGATTAAGGTTTGCAATGTGAGCAAGGTGTTCAAAGGCACCTCGGTGTTGCAAGGCATCAGCATGTCGTTTCATGGCGGCAAGGTGGTTGGCCTGGCTGGCCCGAATGGCTCGGGGAAGACCATGCTCATGCGAGTCGTTGCCGGGCTGGTGAGCCCGACTGAGGGACATGTGGAGGTTGGAGGCAAAGTGGTGGGGAGGGACGTTCCTTTTCCGCCCAGTCTGGGTCTCTTGCTCGAGGGCCCTGCTTTCATAAACGGCTGCTCGGGATTTGACAATCTCTGGGGCCTGGCTTCGATTCGCGGCATCTTGAGCAAGGAGGAGGTTCGGGCTTGGCTCGACCGTGTGGGCCTCGACCCTGCCGACAAGCGGCACTATCGCAAATACTCGCTTGGCATGAAGCAACGCCTTGGCATTGCGGCCGCGCTTATGGAGTCGCCCGAAATCGTCATGCTCGACGAGCCGACGAACGCCCTGGACGCGTCCGGTGTCGAGATGGTCTGCCGGGAGGTGCGCGCGGCCAGGGACCGCGGGGCCGCCGTTGTCTTGGCCTGCCACGACGCCGAAGTGCTGCGCGGGTTGTCTGATGAGATTTGGTACCTCGCGGAGGGCCATATCGATGGGCACGAGGCTCTCGACACCTTAAAGGAGCAAAGCGATGGGGACTAGGACTGAGAGTGGCGACGTGAGCCGGCCCGGTGTCACGCGCCGTCGTTTTGTTGCGGGTGGCCTTGGAATCGCCGCCGCTGCGGCGCTCGCCGGTCGTATCTGGTGGGTGAACGCCAACGCGTTCGACTATCCCGAGGTCCATTACGCGAAGGGGGACTGGGTTGACCTCGACGGGGCATATACCACGTATGTCAACGAGGAGACGGACGGCTATGCCATGCGCGTCAGCGATGCCCAAATCATGACACGCGCCGAGTATGTCGAGCAGTATGCCGAGGAGCCCCTGCAGGTCGAGACGACGGACTATGACGATGTCTCCAGCGTTTTGTGCCTGACCCTTGACGTGAGGAACGAGGGGAATGACACGGGGGGCATTTACATCTATCAGATGAACCTTATCCCCGAAGGCGCCGTTCGGGCCATGCGGTACCAGCCTGAGCTATGGGCGACCTCAAACAAGAACCTGACGGACTCCGTCTCGACCATAAGCCTGCTCAAGGATTCGCAGTTCACGGTGCATATACCCTACGTTCTCTATGCGAAATCCTCGGAGGACTTCCAGCACGAGATCGATGCCAGACGCTTCAAGTTCATCGTGTCGAACGCCCCCGTGCGCAACATCATCGACTTCGAGGTCGCCTAAGCGGGCGGCCTGGCATAAAAAAGCGCCCCGCGAGCTGCTTTGGACTCGCGGGGCGCTTGTGTGTGCCGTGCTGGTGGGCGGTGGCCGGGCGGGCGGCGGGCCCTACTCGGCGGCGGGCACCGGGTCGCGCAGCAGGTCGGCCACGCAGGTCTCGACGGACTCGACGGAGCCCTCGGGGCAGATCTCGCGGCACAGGCCGCAGTTCACGCACACGAGGGGGTCCACCACGCACTGGCCCTCCACCATATGGGCGGCGCCCAGCGGGCAGGCCTGCACCACGGCTTGGGCGGCGGCGCCGGCCTTGGCGGTGTCGATGCGCACGCCCTTGAGCACCACGCGCTCGGCGATCTGCGGGAAGCGCATCACGGCGTCGAGGATGGTGGCGCGCGAGGCGGTGAGGGTGCCCGTCAGCTCGTCGGCTCCCTTGAGGCCGGGCGTGGTCTCGCCCTCGGCCACGCGGATCTCCTTGCGCAGGCGCACGCGGGTCTTGCGCTGGTCGGAGGTGCAGCGCTCCTCCTCGGTGAGGTTCTCCTCGGCGTGGGTGAGGTCGTTCTTGAGGTCGTGGGCCAGGTCGCCGAAGCCCGAGAGCATCTCGCCGAAGGGCTCGTCGGAGTCGCCGGACTTGCGCACGTTGCCCTTGGAGTCGGTCCACTCCAGCTCGCGGCGCGTCTCCACGAGGGTCATCTCGCGGCCGGACACCTCGATGGCCTCCATCACGGAGTCCACGATGCGCATCTCGGCCACCTTGGCCTTGCAGCGCGGGCACAAATCGCCGGGCAGGTACACGGCCAGGTTGGGGAAGTCGAGCATGAGCGAGGTCCACGTCTCGGGGGCGATGGCGCCCAGGCAGGGCAGCTCGACCACCGAGGGGCTCTCCTTGGCGATGCCCGTCTCGATGCAGGTGAGGTAGAGGGTGTGGTTGGCCCCGCCCACCATGGCCTGGGCGCGCTTGAGCAGGTGGCGCAGGTAGCGCGCGGTGGGCTCCATCACGATGAGCGAGTCGGTGGGGCACACGGCGGCGCACAGGCCGCAGTCCACGCAGAAGCCCTTGCCGACGGTCACCTTGTAGCCGCCCTCGTGCTCGGTGGACTTGGGGATGCGCACGGCCTTGCCCGGGCAGATGTCCACGCAGGCCTGGCAGGTGGACTCCGGCGCGGTGCAGCGCAGGCACAGCGACTCGTCTTGGCCGATTGCGCGCACGACCTGCCTGGCGTTCTCGCCGGCGACTCGAAGCTTGCTCTGCTCTGCCATATCACAGTCCTTTCGAACGGGCCCTCTCCTTGAAACTGCAGCATTATACCCTAGCACGTCCACATTTTTCAGCCCGGTGCGGCGAATCGGGCGGGTGCGTCGCATGGACGTCGCACCGGGCGCCCCGTGGGCCGCCGTGCGGGAAGGGGCTATCATGGGCGGCGCGCGCCCATCCGCTTGCGCGCCGCCCATTCGGAAGGAGCCCCCATGTCCCAGCAAGACAGCCCCGCCGACGCCGCCCGCCCCGGCGTCCCCGGCACCCACCCCGACTTCGACGCCCTCGTGCGCACCATCTGGCGGCTGCGCCAGCCCGACGGCTGCCCCTGGGACCGCGAGCAGACCCACGCCTCCATCGCCAAGAACATGATCGAGGAGGCCTACGAGGCCGTCGACGCCATCGAGGGCTCCGCCACGCGCCACCTGCGCGAGGAGCTGGGCGACGTGCTCATGCAGGTGGTGCTCCAGGCCCAGATCGCCGACGACGCCGGCGAGTTCGACATCGACGCGGTGTGCGCCGACATCAACGAGAAGCTCATCCGCCGCCACCCCCACGTGTTCGGCGGCCCCGACGCCCCCCATGCGGCCAGCGCAGACGACGTGGCCGGCATCTGGGAGCAGGTCAAGCTCGGCGAGCACAAAAAAAGCGGCCGCGAGGCCCAGGCGGCCGGCGAGGCGCCCGAGAGCCTGCTCGACAGCGTGCCCGTGCAGCTGCCCGCCCTCATGCAGGCCCAGAAGATCAGCCGCAAGGCGGTGGCGGCGGGCTTCGAGTGGGACAGCACCGAGGATGTGTGGGATCAGGTGAGAAGCGAAATAGAGGAGTTTAATTCTGCCGCTCCCGGTAGCCGGGACGCCGAGGTGGAGTTCGGTGATATCCTGTTCTCGTTGGTGAACGTCGCACGTCGCGAGCACATCGACGCCGAGAGCGCCCTGAGGGCCAGCTGCGCCAAGTTCCGCCGGCGCTGGCAGTACATGGAGGGGGCCGCCCGCGCGCAGGGCCGCGACATCGCCGACGTGTCCCGCAAAGACCAGGAGGACCTGTGGGTCCGAGCCAAACTGAAGGAGACTGAGCTGTGAGCACCATCATCGATGTGTACGGCCGCGAGATTCTCGACTCGCGCGGCAACCCCACGGTCGAGGTCGAGGTGACCCTGGACGACGGCTCCTTCGGCCGCGCCTGCGTGCCGAGCGGCGCCTCCACCGGCGCCTTCGAGGCCTGCGAGATGCGCGACGCCGACTGCTCCCGTTACCTGGGCAAGGGCGTCCTCACCGCCGTCGACCACGTCAACGAGGAGATCGCCGACGCCCTCGTGGGCCAGGACGCCACCTGCCAGCGCGAGATCGACTCCCTGCTCATCGACCTGGACGGCACCGAGAACAAGACCTGCCTGGGCGCCAACGCCATCCTGGGCGCCTCCATGGCC
>CAVEWV010000048.1:0-20550 GCA_963619535.1 Acutalibacteraceae bacterium
CTCTCAAGAGCTTTCCCGACGCGCTGTGCGGCCCCCAGGGCGCCCGCATACCATATTTGAACTGAAAAGGCCCTTCGGGGCCTTTTTTCGTTTATGCCTGCTGTTGCTGGTGATTTTGAATGCCGTACTGAGCTGGGCGTATTCTCTGCCTGAACACCTGAGCATTTGATTGCATGAGGTGCAACCTGACGGCAGGAATCAGATCCCTCATTGGGCGCCAGTCTATTTGCCGTGACATGCATGGCTTAGGGCTGCATACGAAAGACCGGGCGGCTGGGCTTTCGGTGCTGAATAGCTGTCGCGGTTGTGCTAACCTTGCCAAATCTGTGCCTGCCCAGTGCCGAGGAGATTCAAACCATGCGTGCGCTCTCGCTTGATAGCCTGCCTCAGACCGCCTACAAGCTGCTCATTGTGGCCGCCACCATGATGTGGGGCGTGTCGTTCGTCTTCATGAAGGACGTCGTGAGCGTGCTGGAGCCTGCATGGCTTTTGGGCATTCGTTTCACCATCGCCGGACTTATTCTGCTTTTCATCCTGCGCAAGCGTGTGGCGGCGTGCTTCTCGGCAAAGATGCTCGGCATGGGCGTGGTGTTGGGCGCCCTGGACTTCTCGGCGTTCTTGGCGCAGACGGTGGGCCTGCAGCACACAACGCCGGGCATCAACGCGTTTCTCACGGCCACATACTGCGTCATCGTTCCCTTTATCTGGTGGGGCGTGGCACGCCGCCGTCCCGGCATCTTTAACGTTCTGGCGGCTGTGATTGCGGTCGCCGGTATCTGGCTTGTGAGCGTGAGCGCATCCGGCGAGGGGCTCACGATGGGTTTCGGCGAGGGCATGACGCTCGTGGCAGCGGTATTGTTCGCCTCGCACATCGTGGCTGTTTCTAAGTTTGCCACCCATGCCGATGCGCTGGCTCTCACGGCCGTGCAGTTTGTGTCCGAGGGGTGCTTCGGGCTCATCACCGGCGCGTGTACCGAGGCGGCGCCCACGCTTTCGGTGTTCACGTTCGACGTGGTGTGGCAGATGGCGTTTCTCGTGTGCTTCGCGTCCATATTCGCCTTTGGTGCCCAGAACCTCGCGCTGGCCCATGTGCCGCCTGCGCAGGCGTCGCTTTTGCTGAGCCTCGAGTCGGTCTTTGGCGTGGTGTTCTCGGTGCTGTTGACGGGCGAGCAGATTACGGTGCGGCTGCTCCTGGGATTTGCGCTCATCTTTGTCGCCATATCGGTAAGCGAGCTGCTGCCGATCAAGAAGCCTTCGAAGGACGAAGACGCGCAGGCGCTGGCAGGATAGGCGAGCGGGAAGAGGTGGCGATCAGCTAAGGAGATGATGGTCGCTGCTGCTGGTCCAGCTCCTCGATGGTGCAGGAAGAGGTGGCGACAAGCTAAGGAGATGATGGGCGAGCCACGTTTCCGCTGGTTCAACCCAAGCTCCTCAGTGTAGGGCTTCCGCATCTCTGCTGTTGTCTGCTTTTTGGCGGCCTTCGAGCTTCGCGCCGTAGGGCTCCCGCATTTCTGCCATCGCCTGTTTTTTGTGGCCCGCCAAGCTCCTTGGGCTAGGGTTTCAGTCGTGAGCCCCGATAGTTCTTGCGCTTTCGCAATCATTGCCCATGACATGCATCTGAAACAATTTGCCTGGTACCCTGCCTAAACCGAATGCCCGGCAGGTTTGATGACCGGGTGGTGCTGCCTATCGAGAGGATTGTTTCATGCTGCATGCCCGTCGTGGTCGCATTGCTGCTTCGCTTGCGAGTGCCTTGGCCGTGCTTGCGCTGGCGGGAAGCCTCGCCCTTTCCGGCTGCGGGGAGAGCGCGTCTTCTTCGAGTGCGACGGGAAGCCTGAACGGCTCGAACGTCGAGTTCAGCCTGGCATCGATCGACCAGGGGCCGCAGTTCTTTACCTATGAGACCTCCGCGGGCAAGGTGGGGCTCATGGCGGTGAAGGACGCCGACGGCAACGTGCGTGCCGCGCTTGACACCTGCCAGGTGTGCAACGGCTCACCCAAGGCGTACTTCCTTGAGAAGGATGGGCAGCTCCAGTGCCAGAACTGCGGCAACCTCTTCGATTACTCGATTGTGGGGGAGTCCCAGCTCGGTTGTGAGCCCACGCCGCTGCCCTCGGGGAGCTGGACGGTGAGCGGCGACGTGCTCAGCGTTGATGAGTCCTCGCTTGCCAGCTGCGCGGGGCTGTTCTCCACGTGGGCCAAGGCGTAAAGGCCGCGCGTCTTCATGGAGCTGCGCTTCAAGATTGAGGGGATGGCCTGCACGGCCTGCGAGGGGGCGGTCGAGCGGGCCGCGCTCAAGGTCGCAGGTGTCGTGGCGGCTCATGCCGACCTGGGGCAGGGGCTCCTGTGCGTGAAGTGCGGCCAGGACGAGTCCGACGAGGACGTCGCCCGCATAGCGGCGCAGGTTGAGGCCGCGGTAGATGCGGCGAGCTATGGGGCCCATTGGCTTGGACGTGAGTTCGAGACGTCTCGCCCGGGCACTCATCCGAGCGCCGGCAACTCCGACGTCGATTCGCTCGGCACGGATGCCGCCCGTGGTGGCACGGGAGCCTGTGCCCAGCCGGGGGCCGACGGCTCAAAATCCGCCTCGCCGTCGAAGGGGCGCATCTCGGCGTTGCCCCGACCCGTGCTCTCGATTGCCGCGCTTGCAGGCGCGGTCGTCTTCCTCGTCGCGCTTCAGCAGCTCGGCCTCGGTGCCATCTTCCTGGCGTTTCCCACGGTGGGGACGGCGCAGATGGCCTATGGGGCCCTGTTTGTCGTGGGGCTTATGACCTCGGTGCACTGTGTGGCGATGTGCGGAGGGCTCAACCTGAGCCAGAGCCTTATGGGGGAGTCGGCCTCAAGGTTTGCCGCTGTGTTGCCAAGCGTGCAGTACAACGTGGGCCGCTTGCTGAGCTACACGGCGATCGGCGCGGTGCTGGGCCTTGTGGGTTCGGCATTCTCCATCTCGACGACGTTTCGCTGCGTAGTCGGCGTGCTTGCGGGCGCGTTCATGGTGGTGCTGGGGATGAGTCTCATGGGCCTGGTGCGCCCCGATGCCCTGAGCCGGCTGCTACCCAAGGCGTTTGTGCGGCGTGCGGCCCAGGTGCTCGGGTCGTTTCGCCGACGCGGCCCTCTTGCTTTGGGGCTCGTCAATGGATTCATGCCGTGCGGTCCCTTGCAGGCGATGCAGCTCTATGCGCTGGCGTGCGGGAGCGCGCTTGAGGGTGCGCTGTCGCTGTTCTTCTTCTGCCTGGGCACTGTTCCGCTCATGTTTGCCACGGGAAGCGTTCTGGGAGCGCTCAAGGCGCGCTGGAGGCGCGTGCTCATGCAGGTGGGCGGCACCCTGCTTCTGCTCTTCGGCATCGTGGCGGCAGGAAACGGCCTGGCCCTTGCCGGTGTGGACGTGCCGTTGCCGACTTCGACGTCGTTCTCGCCGACGGGTGCAGCGGGCCAGGCGGTCCATGCCGCGATGGGCGACGATGGGACCCAATATGCGACGGTAGAGGTGGATTACGGCTCCTACCAGGACATCGTGCTTGAAAGCGGTGTCCCTGCGCGCATAACCTTCCACGTGCCCGAAGGCAAGCTCATAGGGTGCAACGCGTCGCTTTCCATCCCTGGGCTTAATGTTGAGGTAGAGCTTCAGAGCGGAGACACCACCGTCGATCTGCCGGCGATGGAGGCAGGCACATACTCGTATTCGTGCTGGATGGGCATGATCAAGGCGACAATCACGGCCGAATAGCCGTGTGGACGGCATCGGGGCGGGCCCTCGCTCCATGAATGAGCCCAGTTGCAGGCGGCCGTGGAGTCCGTCGCACTCGCCGACGAGAAGGCCGACGAGGAGAAGGCCGCCGATGTCTCCGACGCCACTGCCGCGCAGGCTGGCGAGACCGCGCAGGCTACCAAGTAGCCTGACGCGCAAAGTACGGCACCCCAAGAGCCGGGCGCCCCTTCGGGGACGTCCGGCTTTTTCGTGCCTGCCTTGCGTCCTGGTTAGCATCGACCACGCCATCTACCAGGCAAATGACGAAAAGGCTACGTCCCTTTTCGTCATTTCGCCGCGGGGGGCCTGCGGGCTCGCCAGGCGGCCAGAGACCGTGCGTCCCAGGCAACTTGCCCGGGCGCGAAACACGTCGGAAACCCTGCTCAGACGCCATGTTTCCAATCTGCAACGCTTACGTTTCGCGCCAGTTGAAACCCAGCGTGACACTGGGGATGTGCGGGGATACACTGCTAGCATGCAATCTCGTAATCAGTCGGGAGCTTTTCCGCAAGGAGGCGCGCATGCACACGCTTGACCCCTACGCCGACCTGGCGACCCTCATCGGGCGCAAAGACGGCATCAACCGAGAACTCGCCCGCAACGGCGTGCGCTTCGGCATCTACAAGCAGGGAGAGTTCCACGAGCAGCTCTTCCCCTACGACCCGGTGCCGCGCGTCATATCCTCCGACGAGTTCGCCCATCTTGAGCGCGGCCTCATCCAGCGTGTGGACGCCCTCAACGCCTTCTTGCGCGACGTCTACTCCGACAAGCAGATCGTGCGCGACGGCGTGATCCCCGAGGACTTCATCTACTCCTCGAGCGGCTACCTGCCCCAGGTGAACGGCGTCATGCCGCCGGCGGGCATCTTCGCCCACATCGCCGGCGAGGACCTCGTCCAGGCCCAGGACGGCACGTGGTACATCCTCGAGGACAACCTGCGCATCCCCTCGGGCGCCAGCTACCCGCTCATCGTGCGCGATATCGAGCGCCAGGTGAGCCCGGAGATCTTCCGCGAGCACGCCGTGCTCGACAACCGCGCCTACCCCGAGCTCCTGCGCGAGAGCATGGAGTTCGTGAGCTGCGAGGGCATTCCGATCGTCCTCACGCCCGGGCGCTACAACGCCGCCTTCTTCGAGCACAGCTACCTGGCCGAGAAGATCGGCGCCTCGCTTGCCTTCCCCGACGACCTCGTGGTGGAGAACGAGCGCCTCTACTTCATCGACTACCTGGGCGAGAAGCACCAGGTGGGCGCGGTGTACCGCCGCATCTCCGACGAGTACCTCGACCCGTTCTACTTCAACCCCGACTCCGTGATCGGCGTGCCCAACCTCATCAGCGCCTACCGCGCGGGCAATGTGGCGCTCGTCAACGCCCCCGGCAACGGCGTGGCCGACGACAAGGGCATCTACTACTTCGTGCCCGCCATGATCCACTACTACCTCAACGAGCAGCCCATCCTGGACAACGCCCCCACCTACCTGCCCATGTTCCCCGACGACATGGCCTACGTCATGGACAAGCTCGACACCCTCGTCATCAAGGATGTGGCCGAGGCCGGCGGCTACGGCGTGGTGTTCGGCAGCGCCCTGGAGAAGGACGAGCTGGAGAAGCTGCGCGCCGCCGTTCAGGCCGAGCCGCGCCGCTTCATCGCCCAGGAGGTCGTGAACTTCCGCTCGCTTCCCGCCGTGGACGACTTCGGCAAGCCCTGCCAGCGCATGGCCGACCTGCGCGCCTTCGTGCTCTCCGGCAAGGAGACCCGCGTGTGGCGAAGCGGCCTCACCCGCTACTCGCGCGTGGAGGGCTCGATGGTCGTGAACTCCTCGCAGGGCGGCGGCTTCAAGGACACCTGGGTGCTGCGCTCCGACGTCCCCGCCGACATCCAAGCCTAGCCGGAAAGGTCAACCAGATATCATGGGCATCATCACTCTCAACAAGGTCGACTGCCTCTGGTGGCTCGGCCGTTACACCGAGCGCGTCTTCACCTCGCTGCGTACCTTCTTCCCCTACTACGACACCTGCCTTGACCACGAGGTCGAGCGCCTGAGGGTCTTCAGCGACGCGCTGGACCTGCACGCCGACATGACCGACCTCAACAGCTTCCTCAAGGCGTTCCTCTACGACCGCTCCAACCCCAACTCCATCTGCGCGGCCATGAACGCGGCCTTCGACAACGCCGTGATGCTGCGCCCCGAGGTGGGCACCTCCACGCTGGGCTACATCGAGCTGGCGCTCAACCACCTGCGCGAGTCCAAGACGGCCGACGAGCGCGTGGCCGCCCTGCGCGCCGCCAACGACAGCCTGCTGGCCTTCTGGGGTGCCCTTGAGGACAGCAACGCCACGGCCGAGATCAAGGCCTTCGTCATGGCGGGCAAGTACGTGGAGCGCCTCGACCTCTTCTCGCGCTTCAAGCGCCCCGAGGCCGACTTCAACGCGCCCGTGGTGCGCCTGGCCTTCAACCTCGACATCCTGCCCGAGCATGCCCGCGGCCTTCTGTGCGAGGCCGTGCAGAGCGTGGCCGGCTCCATCGAGGCGCGCGGCTACTCCGCGGCGCTTGTAGAACGCGTGAGGGCCGTTGCGCCGGTGCCGGCGTTGGACGATGATGGCGACGTCGTATCGGCCGGCGTGGCCGTGGAAGCGTAAGGGGACGGGCCACACGCCCGCTGGTTGGACGGAGCGGCTGAGTTGAAGAAGCTGACTATCGACTACACGACGCGCCTGGAGTTCTCGGGTCCTGTCGTGGATCATCACTTTCTGCTGCGCTGCCTGCCTCAGGAGACCTCCAAGCAGCAGATTCACAGCCTGACGCTCGACATCGAGCCGGCGCACGCCTGGTTCAACCGAGAGTCCGACAGCTTCTACAACGAGATTCTCGTGGGACACCTGCTTGAGCCGCACGACAGCTTCGCGTGGTCGGTGCGCGCCATCGCCTTCGTGGACCAGACGCGCCACCGGCCCATGCCCTACAAGCCGCTCTACCGCTACCCCTCGGCCTTCACCATGCCCGGGCCCGCCATCAACGAGCTCGTGGCCGACATCCGCCGCGGCCTTCAGGGCAACACGCATGTGCGCACGCCGCTCGAGACGGCCACGTACGCCATGAACGTGCTGTTCGAGCGGTTCAAGTACGTGCCGGGCGTCACGGGCGTGCGCACCACCGCCGAGCAGGCCCTGGCAGGCGGCCAGGGCGTGTGCCAGGACTTCGCGCACATCCTCATCGCGTGCTGCCGCAGCCTGGGCGTCATGGCGCGCTACGTGGCGGGCCTGCTCATCGGCGAGGGCGCCACGCATGCGTGGTGCGAGATCTACCAGGGCGGCACCTGGTGGGAGATAGACCCCACGCACAACCGCGCCGTCACTGACGACTACGTGCGCATCTCCAACGGCCGCGACTACGGCGACTGCATGCTCGACGTGGGCGTCTTCCGCGGCAACGTGACGCAGAAGCAGACCGTGCTCGCCAAGGTGTGCGAGCAGTAGGGCGGCCGCGGGCCAAGCTTGCATGGGACGCCCCTGTTTCCGGGGCCGCTGGGGCGGCGCCTGGGGAGCGGGGGCGCTTGCGTTTGGGGCCTTGGGGGCTTGCGGGCCTGCCGTGCGGCTCGTTCGTGGCATGCGTCGTCTGCCGCCAGGCCGCCCCTTGACGCTCCCTTTTCCAACTTTGCGCCGGCTTTGCCTCAGGCGGCCCATTTGAAGCGGGCTTTACAAGGCGGCCGCGCGACTTGCCGCAGGCTTTGCGCATGCCTGGCGCGGCGCTTGCAGGTGGGCCCCATGATGTCTCTCGAACCCACGGACCTGGGTTTTAGGCACGGCGGATGGGCCGCTGTGCACAAAAGAGGAGAGAGACACATGGACTTCGCTATGAACCGTCGCAACTTCGTCAAGGCCGCTTCTCTTGCCGCCGGTGCCAGCCTGGCCGCCGGTGCCACCGCCGCCTTCGCCGACGACGCTGCCACGACTGCCGCGCCCAAGTACATCTTCCTGTTCATCGGCGACGGCATGGGCAACGAGCAGGTTCAGATCGCCAGCTTCTACAAGGGTACGACCGAGAACGACGGCGCCGTCGTGGCCAGCCCGCTTTCCTTCATGGGCTTCCCCCACACCGGCTCGGTGACCACCTACGACTCCACGTCGTTCTGCCCCGACTCCGCCTCCACCGCAACCTCCATCGCCACGGGCAACAAGACCCACTCCGGCGTCATCAACATGGACCCCGAGACCAAGACCCAGCCCTTCGAGACCATCTCTGAGAAGCTGCACTCCCAGAAGGGCTACAAGGTTGGCGTGCTTTCCACCGTCAACATGAACCACGCCACCCCCGCTGCCTTCTACGCCCACCAGGACAGCCGCAAGAACTACTACGCGATCGGCCAGGAGATGACCGAGTCTGGCTTCGAGTTCTTCGCCGGCGGCGCGTGGCTCGCCCCCACCGACAAGGACGGCGACAAGACCGACCTCAACGAGCTGGCCGCCGCTGCGGGCTACACCGTGGCCACCACGCAGGCCGAGGCCGAGGCCCTGGGCGCTGACTCGGGCAACGTGCTCATCATCGCCGAGGCCCTGTCCGACGGCGACGCCATGAACTACGAGCTCGACGCCGCCGAGGGCGAGTGGCGCTTCGCCGACTACGTCAAGAAGGGCATCGAGTGCCTGGGCGACGAGCAGCCCTTCTTCATGATGGCCGAGGGTGGCAAGATCGACTGGGCCTGCCACGCCAACGACGCCGCCTCCTCCATCCATGACGTGCTCGCCCTGGACAACGCCGTGCAGGCTGCCATCGACTTCTACAACGAGCACGCCGACGAGACCCTGATCCTGGTCACCGCCGACCACGAGACGGGCGGCCTGTCCATCGGCTACAAGACCACCAACTACGACACGTTCCTCACCAACCTGACCCACCAGACCATGTCCTACGCCAAGTTCGACTCCGACGTGGTGGCCACCTACACCGCCGAGGGCTCCGAGGTGACCTTCGCCGACGCCCTGGCCGACGTCAAGGAGTACTTCGGCCTCATGACCGAGGCTGACGTCGACGCCGCCGACGCCGACCCCGCCGGCCAGAACGGCTCGCTGGTCCTCACCGCCTACGAGCTTGAGCAGCTCCAGACCGCCTTCGCCCGCACCCTCGAGGTGGGCGGCGGCAAGCAGGGCAAGATGACCCAGGCCGACTACGAGCTCTACGGCACCTACCTGCCCTTCTCCATGGCCGTGTGCCACATCCTCGACGCCAAGTCGGGCATCACGCACGGCACCTACGCCCACACCGGCGCTCCCGTGAACATCTACGCCATGGGCTGCGGCAGCGAGCTGTTCGACGGCGCCTTCGACAACACCGACATCTACAACAAGCTCGCCCAGCTCACCTCCGTGGAGTAAGCGAGAAGCTCCAACCCTCGGACGCGCGACGCCTATCGGATTGCGCCGCCCGTCTGTGCACAGGCCCAGCTACCAAGCGCGGTAGCTGGGCCTTTTGCGTTACATGGGGGCCGTGGGCGGCAGGGGCGGGGAATCAGATCTGCGTGCGAATGAGAATCCGAACGGCGGGCGATGGAAAATCCGAATCGTTCGTGCCAGAAAATCCGAACCGCGCGTACTAGAAAATCCGAATCCTTGGCGATGGAAAATCCGAACTAATCTTGCGGCACCCTTGTCCGCTGACTGGCGAGGCTACGCCTTCACCACCGTGAGCAGCATCTTCATGTCGGTGACGGCCTTCACGGCGTGGGGTGCGCCGGCGGGGATGACGACGGCCTGGCCGGCCTGCACGGTGTGGGGCGCGCCGTTGATGGTGATCTCGGCTTCGCCTTCCAGGACGAAGGGCATCGCGTCGCCGGGGGCGGAGTGACCGCCGATGCCCTCACCTGCGGGGATGGCGAACACGGTCACCTTGCAGCCCGGCTCCTGGGCCAGCGTGACGCTGTTGACGCGGCCGGGCTCAAGCTCCACGAGGCCGGCGGGGGAGAAGGCCTTCTCGTGCTCGACGTTCTTGATGAGGTCTGCCATGGTTGGGTTCCTTCCTTGGATGGGGAATGGGTGATTGGAGATGGGCGCGCGCCTGGCGGCAGGCCCTGTGGCCTTAGGGCACGCAGATCTGGAGCATCTTGAACGCCCCTGCGGCCTCCACGGCGTGCAGCTGCCCCTTGGGCACCATGAGCACCGCGCCTGCATCGAGCCGCTCGCGCCGCTGGCCGAACACGACGTCGGCCGTGCCTTCGAGCACATAGTAGAGCACGTCGCCCTCGTAGGCCTCCTCGCTTACGCTCTCGCCGTCGGCAAACGCCATGAGCGTGATGGACGTGGCATCGTCGAGCTGCGTCAACGCCATGCTCGACACCTGGCCGGGCCTGTTGGTGAGAAGCCCCGCAAGCGGCCGGGGCGCTGCGGTGGGCAGGTTTTTCAATCCCATAACGCCTCCTGGGGATGCATGTGGGGCAGGGGCTGCGCCCCCACCCCGCCGATGGACCACTGCAGCATAGCGCTCCAGGCCGGCAACAATGTGTTGTCATTACAACATGCAGGAGAATCTGGGTGTTCGAGACGTGCGCCGACAGGGGCTTCGTTGTGCTCGCGCATAGGCGGGGCACCTGCTTGGGACGCGCCCGACTTTACTGGGTCGGGGAGGTGCCGCACTGACGGGGGCTCCTTTCGAATCTCTCTGAGGCGGCCGAGATTGCATTTTCGCTCGCAGCAAGAGCTTGAATGTCCGGGCTTACGTTCCTGTTTGTTCCCTCGCCAGCTCTCCTCTGTGCTTTCCGGCCTGTAATCGCAACCTCTTACCCGGTGCGATTACAGGCATTGAGCTGGGCTTGTCGTATCATCAAACGATTCGAGGCGAAGTTTTGGAGGTTCAGCGGTGGCAGATGGCTCGCAGCGTCCCAGGTGCGCCCAGGTGTTCTGGTGCCTTTGGTTTGCGCTCCTTATGACGGCGCCGTACCCGGCGGGGACGGGGGAGCTGTGGTTTATCGGGTTTGGCGCGGTGAGCGAGTCTAAGGTCTTTGCCTATGTCGCGGCCGGCGTTGTCGCGGGCCTTTGGGTCGCGACATTGCCGCGTGCTGAGAGGTTTCTTCTGGCGAATCGTCGCGGACGTGCCGTAACTGTCGCGTTCGGGGTCCTCGTCAGTGCCCTGACCCTCATGGCCGTATGGGTGAACCTGTTCTTCATGTTGTATCTTGTTCCGGAGTATGCCCAGTCTTGGACTGCGACCGTTCGGGGCGGCGCAAGCGTCTCATGGGGCATGGAGGCCCTTTATAGTCTCGGGCACCTGCCGATGTGGACGGCACTGTTGTCGGGCTTTCTCTGCGGGTGCTCGGCCATAGCCCTTTTCCGTAAACGAACCTCCCACACCGCTGCCGATTCGCTGAGCCATGTGGGCGGGCATTCGCTTGCATGCTGCGCGCTGTGTTTTGCTCTCGGGCTTTTGCAGGCGCCCGCCTGGGTGCTCTTGATGCCACATGCCGCAGAGTTTCCCCAGCGGTTGCCTGAGGTCGATTCCATTGGGTCGATATGGGACAGCCCCAGTATGGGCACGGGACTCTTTGCCCTGGTCGTGCCCCTTATAGTGCTCTCGACGCTTGTACTCGTTGCCACATTCAATGGCGATGGCAAGGCGTCGGGGCAGGCTGAAGACATGGCCTGTGGCGCGGCTATCGGGCGGCACGGCCTGTTCCTGGTCGCGCTCTACTGTCTTGGTGTGATTGCCTACCGTCTGGTCGTGCGCATAGACCCTGGTCTGATTCGCATCTCCTTTGCCGCTTCAGCACTATGCCTGGCGCTCTATGTGGCCATGTTCGCGCTCGCCTGTATCGCACTCCGGCACCACGGCCGTTGTTCCGTGTTACAGGCTGACCTGTTGAGTCAGCCGGTTTCTGAGCCATTGCCCGCGTTTCTCGACGTTCCTCCTTCATGGCGACAAGCGCTTGTCTCATATGGCCTGAGCGAGAAGGAGATGATTGCGGTTCGGGCCTGTGAGCTTGGTCTTACGGCCGCGCAAACGGCGGATGCGCTCGGAATTGCGGAACCCACGGTGCGTGAGTATCGCAGGCGCAGCCGTGTCAAGATGCATGTGTCTAGCATGGATGATGCGGTGAAGCTTGTTCGTAGTTCGCTGAGCGCGTCCGGCGACACGGGAATTACAGCCGAGTGTGGGGACGCATACGTCTTGCAAGAGCCTCGCTTGAGCTGCCACGGGATATGGTCGGTTTATTTGCCGGGAATCTCGCTCTTCAGCCTTATGCTCAGTGGATGTCTCATGCTCTTCCCCATAGACGGGGCCGTCACGGAGTGGAGCGACGTCTGGACTACGGGGTTCGGTCTGGCGTGCGGGCTTATCCTTGCATGGTCGTGCCTCATGGTGCTCGGTCTGCCTGCCTTCGAATTGCATAAGAACGCCGTCGCCGTTTGCGCGACGGTGGCCGCCGGCCAGGCGCTCTGCGTTTTCTTGGTCGTTGGGATGCAGTCGGGCATGCTGGCATTTTTGCCAGGGCCCGCACATAGGGCTACATATACGGTGGGCATTGCAACTGCGCTCTGCTGTCTCGTGGTCTCGTTTCGCCTACTGCTGTGGCTGAGGCATGAGGATGGCGATGACAGGCGCGTTTTCGCAATCTGCGCGGTGGCCGCCGCCGCTTTCGCGGGGATATCGGGCGCAGGCGTTGCGGCATGGGCGATTTCGATTGTGGGCCTCGTCGCCCTGCATATCATCACACTCTTTGTTCTGTTGGTGCATGCGACTCGCGGCCAGTCTCCCAACGCCCATGAGCGCCATGGCTTCAAGCCCCCTTTCGCCTGCCGGGCCGCATGGTCTCTTGTTGCCGGCATGGTGATGTGGACGTGGGGGGAGATTTGGCGCTCGCAAGGTTTTGAATCGTCCGTCTTGTTGCTGCAATGCTGCGTTGCCGTCTTGCTTCTTATTGCTATTTGTCGGCTGTACGTGTTGTCGTTGCTGGATATGCGGCAGATTCTTGCCCTTGCCTGCCAGTTTGCCGTCCTGCTTTACGCTCGGGGCTTGGCGACTGCCGTCGTCGTGTCCTTTGTGGTGCTCACGATGCGTATCGCGGCTATCGACGGTGTTGATAAGAGATATCAATGCGGCTATGCGTGGCACAGCGGCTTGTTGGCTGGGGCGTTCTGTCTTATCGTCGGAACACTGGCGACAAATTATGCCGGCTACGTCAAAGTCGCTTCGATACTTGAGGCACTTGGCGCCGCATATGACTCGGGCCTGCTTGTCGGTGCCGCGACCCTTGCCATCAGTCTTTTGGTTGTCGTGCTGTTCGTGCTTGAGGCTGCCTCTGGCGAGGAGGTTTCCCTCTCCTTGGAGGGGGAAGCGCGCGTCAAGACGGCCCTTTTGGCAAGGGGCTTATCCGACAACCAGGTCTGCATCGCGCTTCTTCTTGCGCGCGGGTTCACCGTGGGCGAAGTTGCCGAACAGCTCAATTACTCGCGATCGACGGTCACATTGGCACGCAGGGTCGTCTATTCAGCCTTGGGGGTAACGGATAGGGGTTCGCTGGGCGTTGCGCTGAGGACCCTCTCTGGAAACTAGCCTGCGACCAGTACATTCTCCTGTAATCGGCTGTTTGTGCCCCCAATCGACTACAGACTTGAGCGCCAGAGGGACCTACCTTTCGTTGCACCGGGCCTCGCGGGGAGGCCTGGCTCGACGATAGGAGGAACCCATGGATCTGAAGGCTAAATATTCCCGTCATTCTTTTTGCAAGATGATGATCGCTGCTGCCGGATCTCTCTGCTGCGCAGGCGTCTTCGGATGTTCGTTTCCGTTGGCCGGACGCATCGAATCGTCTGCCGGTGCAGCTACCCTCAGCGTCCCCGATGCTGCTCCCACAGATGAGGACGCATCGATCAATCGGCGCCTAAGGGAAAAGACCGCCGAGTACGAGGAGCAGATTGGGCCGTATCGACGCGATGTCGAGCTTGGGGAGACGATCTCCCTTGCAAACATCGATGCCGATATAACGGTGACAAATCCCGGCACCGGAGAGCAGATACAGAGAAAGATGCCGGACTTTGTATCTTGGGATGGAACGTTGGATGTCAGCATCGATTCTGCGGCACTCTATGACTCGATTGACGAGGCGATGCAGGCGCAGCATGTCGGGGAACTGACGGAGTCGCGCTCCGCTGTGGGCGACGATGAGCAGATAGTGGTCATCCAAGCCGGCGTTACAAACGTCGACGCAGTTTCCTGGAGCGAGGGGGGCTATTTCAACGTCAACTTCCTCGCACCGATGTATGTCGCGGTGGGCGCGGATGGCTTGGACACGATCAACGCCGTGATTGTGGCGTTCGACGGGGCTCCCGCCGAGGCGTTGGTGAACGAAAAGCTCAAATCGAAGTTTCTGCTCGAGCAAGGGCAGACCAAGGTTCTCACGACGGCCTGGCGCCTTGTTGTGGAGGGTCGGCCGTCAACCCTATGCATTCGGCCGTCCATGACTTCAAGCGAGCCTGGACCCATCAAGTTTTTGCTTGGTTTGGGGAACAGCGATGACGCCGCTGCTTAGGCTCGAATTCGACCGCGCCCTGCATTGCCCGACGTTTGTCATCAGCGTGGCTGTTGGGTCCTTGCTTGCTGTTGTCGCCGCCGTGGAGTGTATCTGGCGTTACCGGTATTCGCATGAGTGGGGCGATCCGTATCTTGAGACGACGTTTCTCAACCAGTACGCCTTCAACGCCTACACGCAGTGGTTGGTTACACAGGGCTTCGAAACCTTGAGTTTCTCGCCTCGATTCGGGGCCTCGTCGGTGCAGATGAGGTTCGGGAGGCCATGTACTCAATGGGTCTCGACCCCGATGACAGCCGCAAGTATCGCAAGTATTCGCTCGGCATGAAGCAGCGCCTGGGAATCGCGGGGGCCGTGATGGAACACCCTGACGTTCTCGTGTTGGACGAGCCCACGAATGCTCTGGATTCAGCCGGTGTGGAGCTTGCCATCGCGCAGATTCGTCAGGCTCGCGGTCGCGGGGCAACGGTAATCCTTGCGAGTCATGACGCCGCCGTCATGGAAAGCCTCGCCGATGAGGTGTGGTATCTCGCCGAGGGCCATATCGACGGGCATGAGATTGCCCCCGGCAATCGGGAGGGCGGCGATGCATAGTCTACGGGCGGCGCCGTTGACGCGCAGGCAGGTTGTGGCGGGAGTCGCCGGCGTCCTTGCACTTGCGGTTGCGGGGCGAATCTGGTGGCTCAACGACGCACAGCCGGGTCTTGAGGTGGTGCAGCATGCGATGGGCGAATGGGTGGACCTCGACGGCGCCTTCTGCGCTACGTCTACAGAAAACACTAAGGGCTACTACCTGCGGGTTTCTAAAGTCCAGCTCATGAGCTATAACGAGTATGTCGAGTCCTACGCGACCGACGGCTCGGCCGTGCAGCAGGGCAGGGATACCATCTCTCTTGCCGTGTTGACTATCGACATACGAAACGACGGTCACGAGGGCTCGGGCGGGCTCAACCTCTTCGAGATGTATCTTGTCCCCGCACGTATGAACGACTACCTGATAGAGGATGCCGACCTGTTCTTGTCAAGCGAGGAGAAGTTGCGCGAGTCGGGCTCGAACGGCTGGAAGGTGGGCATCAAGGAGGGCACCGAGTACCAGGTCCACCTTCCCTTCATCCATAACACGAGTGTCCCTGAGTGCTATCAGCGGCAGATGCATGACACGGAGTTCCTCTACTACGTCTCGAACCTGCCTGTGCGCCACGCCATCCGCATAGCTGTGTAGAGTCGGCGCACGCAACGGGCGCGATTTCGGGGCCCTTTCTTCGTCGGGGCGCCCAAAACACGACCGCCTGCCAGCCGTTTTTCCTTCGCTTGACACAGCTCGCCGCCCACTTGACCCAGCCTTTGCAAACCGGTGACCTTTCCCTTGAAGACGCGGCCCATCATGTCAATCGTCCCGCAGCCACACCGGACTGTGCGGACGCGCCCAACAACGGGCTTGACTTTCAAGAGAAAGGTCACACCATGCTCAGCAACTCCCTCACCGTCTCCCGCCGCCAGTTCTTCGGCATCGCCGCCGCTATGGGCCTGGCTTGCGCCTTCGGTGCAAACGTCGCCATGGCTGACGACGCGGCCAAGATGGAGGGCGAGATCAGCGTTTACTCCCGCGAGGACGGCTCGGGCACCCGCGGCGCCTTCATCGAGCTCTTCGGCATCGAGCAGAAGGACGCTGACGGCAACAAGGTCGACATGACCATCGACGACGCCATGATCACCAACTCCACGGCCGTCATGATGACCACCGTGGCCGGCGACGACAAGGGCATCGGCTACATCTCCCTGGGCTCGCTCAACGACACCGTCAAGGCCCTCAAGATCGACGACGTCGAGGCCAGCGTCGAGAACGTCAAGGCCGACACCTACAAGGTCGTCCGTCCCTTCAACATCATCACCAACGGCGAGCTCGACACGCTCGACGAGGTCAGCGCCGACTTCGTGGCCTACATCCTGTCTGCCGAGGGCCAGAAGGTCGTCGAGGACAACGGCTACATCGCCGTCGTCGAGAAGGCTGACGCCTACGAGGCCGCCGGCGTCTCCGGCAAGGTCGTCGTGGCCGGCTCCTCCTCGGTGACCCCCGTCATGGAGAAGCTCGCCGAGGCCTACAAGGCCCTCAACGCCGACGTCACCGTCGAGGTCCAGCAGTCCGACTCCTCCACCGGCGTCTCCATGGCCATCGAGGGCACCTGCAACATCGGCATGGCCTCCCGTGAGATCAAAGACTCCGAGGCCGAGAAGGGCGCCGTGGCCACCGTCATCGCCCGCGACGGCATCGCCGTCATCGTTTCCCCCGAGGCTCCCGTCGAGGGCCTGACCACCGCCCAGGTTCGCGCCATCTACACCGGCGAGGTCACCACGTGGGAGGACGCCCTGGCTTACGTGGACCCCGAGGCCGAGGCTGCCGACGAGAAGAAGGCCGACGACAAGACCGCCGATAAGGCCAGCAAGTAAGGAACCCCAACATGACACGCGCCCAAGCCAAAGAAGGCCTGGCACGCGCAGGGTTTGCGGCCGCCGCAGGGATTTGCATCCTTGCGGTGGCCCTTATCTGCGTGTTCCTCTTCGCAAACGGTGTCCCCGCGATCTCTGAGATCGGCGTGGCCGACTTCCTGCTCGGCACGAAGTGGAAGCCCGGCAACGACATCTACGGCATCTTCCCCATGATCGTCGGCAGCATCTACGCCACAGCCGGCGCCGTCGTGGTGGGCGTGCCGGCAGGATTTCTCTGCGCGGTGTTCCTGTCGCGCTTCGCCAACAAGGGGGTGTGCAGGTTCCTCTCCCACGGCGTGGAGCTTCTCGCGGGCATTCCCTCCGTTGTGTACGGCTTCTTCGGGCTCATGGTGTTCGTGCCGTTCATCCGCACGTACATGCCGGGCAAGGGCCTCTCGCTGCTGGCCGCCTCGCTCATCCTGGGCATCATGATTCTGCCCACCGTGGTCACCGTGGCCAAGAACGCCCTCGACGCGGTGCCGAGCCGCTACTACGACGGCGCCCTGGCCCTGGGCGGCGACCATGAGCGCGCGGTCTTCGGCGTCGTGGTGCCGGCCGCGGCCTCGGGCATCCTGGCCGGCATCGTTTTGGGCATCGGCCGCGCCATCGGCGAGACGATGGCCGTGGTGATGGTGGCCGGCAACAGCGCCGTCATCCCCGACTCCATCTTCTCGGCCGTGCGCACCATGACGGCCAACATCGTGCTCGAGATGGGCTACGCGGCCGACCTGCACCGCGGCGCGCTCATCGGCACGGGCGTGGTGCTCTTCGTGTTCATCCTGCTCATTACCCTGCTGCTTCAGGCCATCAAGAAGAGGAGCGTGGTCGCATGAGTACCTTGGAGGCAACGGCGGCCGACGCCGCGCGCCCCGTCCGCCGCAGGCCTGCCGCCATGGTGCAGCGCGGCCTGGTCTACCTCGGGGCGGCCTTTGCGGTCGTGGTGCTGGCCGGCATCGTGGGCTACATCTGCGTGATGGGCATTCCGCAGCTCAAGCCGTCGCTGTTTGAGTGGGAGTACAACTCCACGAACGTCTCGCTCATGCCGGCCCTGGTGAACACCGTGCTCATGGCGCTGCTCGCCCTGCTCATCGCGGTCCCCATCGGTGTGGGCAGTGCCATCTACCTGGTGGAGTACGCCCCGCGTGCCAGCCGCTTCGTCAAGCTCGTGCGCATCACCGCCGAGACGCTGCAGGGCATCCCCTCCATCATCTACGGCCTGTTCGGGGCCCTGTTCTTCGTGAGCGTGTGCGGCTGGGGGCTGTCGCTTCTCTCCGGCGCCTGCACGCTGGCGATCATGGTGCTGCCCGTGGTCATGCGCACCACCGAGGAGGCCCTCATCGCCGTGCCCGACTCCTACCGTCAGGGCGGCTACGGCCTGGGCGCGGGACGCCTGCGCACGGTGTTTCGCTGCGTGCTCCCCAGCGCCATGCCGGGCATCCTGGGCGGCGTCATCCTGGCGCTGGGCCGCTGCGTGGGCGAGGTGGCGGCGCTCATCTTCACCGCCGGCTCCATCGCGGCCATCCCCAACTTCGCCGGGGAGGGACTGGGCGCCGTGTTCGACTCCGCCCGCACCCTGGCCGTGCACATGTACGTGCTCTCCAGCGAGGGCCTGCACATCGGCGAGACGTACGCCACCGCCGTGGTGCTGCTTGTGCTCGTCTTGCTTATCAACCTGGCGACGTCGGCCACGGCCCGCCGCATGAACAAAGGGGTCCAAAGTGACTAGTTCCGCTGCTTCCACCATCGCCGGCGTCATGGGCAAGCTCGGCGTCGACGTGCCTGCGAGCTCCGTCGTCTCGATGGCCGCCGTGCCCCCCAAGATGGGCGTGAAGTCGCTCAACCTGTTCTACCGCGACTTCCACGCGCTCAAGGACATCAACATCGACTTCCCGGCCAACAAGGTCACCGCGCTCATCGGCCCCTCTGGCTGCGGCAAGTCCACCCTGCTCAAGACCCTCAACCGCATGAACGACCTCGTCGAGGGCTGCCGCGTGGAGGGCCAGGTCAAGCTCGACAACGACGATGCCTACCACGGCATGGCCGCCACCGAGCTGCGCCGCCGCGTGGGCATGGTGTTCCAGCAGCCCAACCCCTTCCCCATGAGCATCTACGACAACATCGCCTTCGGCCCGCGCACCCACGGCATCAAGGACCGCGCCACGCTCGACCAGATCGTGGAGAAGTCCCTGCGCCAGGCCGCCATCTGGGACGAGCTCAAGGACCGTCTGAAGAAGAACGCCCTGGGCCTGTCGGGCGGCCAGCAGCAGCGCCTGTGCATCGCGCGCGCCCTGGCGGTCGAGCCCGAGGTGCTGCTCATGGACGAGTCCACGAGCGCCCTGGACCCCATCTCCACGGCCAAGATCGAGGAGCTCGTGGGCCAGCTGAAGCGCGACTACACCGTCATCATGGTGACGCACAACATGCAGCAGGCCCAGCGCATCGCCGACCGCACCGCCTTCTTCTACCTGGGCGAGATGGTGGAGTGCGCCTCCACCGAGGACCTCTTCGAGCGTCCCCGCGACAAGCGCACCGCCGACTACGTGGGCGGCCACTTCGGCTAGCCGGCGCCTGTGGCGGGGGCGGGCACGGGGCCGGGCGCGCGGCGACGACGAGCTTGGTCGCGGGGCCCGCTTCCGCCGGGTGTCGCAGGCGGGAGGCGGATGAGGGCGGCCCTGCGCCCCTCGGCCACCTGCCGGCGGCGCGCCGCCCGGACGCCGTCCTTGCGGCGGCGTATTTTCTTTTTCTTGCCCGTGTCGCATCATGAAGAGTCCTGCCGACTTTACAATAGCTTGACTTGGGCTTTGCATACGCTTGGCCCGGTTCTGACACTCTGGGTGTTCATTAAAAGCTTTGTGAGGAGGTAGGGCATGGCCGTCGACTTGCCCTCTGTTATCTCTGCGATCGTCGCCAACCCCGTGCTGGGCATCATCATCATTCTGTGTGTGGGGGCCACCATGGTCAACGGCGCCACGGACGCGCCCAACGCCATCGCCACCGTCGTGGGTACGCGCGCGATGCCGGCCGGCAGGGCCATCATGATGGCCGCCATCTGCAACTTCGTGGGCCTGGTGGGCATCACCGCCATCTCCACGGCGGTTGCGGGCACCATCTTCGGCATGGTCGACTTCGGCGGCGACAACCACGCGGCGCTCGTCGCCCTGGCGGCTGCCATGGTGGCCATCATCGTGTGGGGCGTGGCGGCCTGGGCCCTGGGCATCCCCACGAGCCAGAGCCACTCGCTCATCGCCGGCATCACCGGCGCGGCCATCGCGCTGCAGGGCGGCCTTGACGGCGTCAACTTCGCGCAGTGGATGAAGGTCATCTACGGCCTGGTCATCTCCACGTTCCTGGGCTTCGGCAGCGGCTGGCTCTTCGTGCGCCTCATCAAGCTCGTGTGCCAGCGCATGAGCCGCGCGTCCACCTCCGCGTTCTTCAAGTGGGCGCAGATCGTGGCCGGCGCGGGCGTGGCCGTGCTGCACGGCGCGCAGGACGGCCAGAAGTTCCTCTCGCTTGCCATGCTCGCCATCATGCTCGGCGTGTACGGCACCTCCGACATGGGGGCCTTTCCCATATGGCTCATCGTGTTCGTGAGCTTGGCCATGTCCCTGGGCACGGCCGTCGGCGGTCGCAAGATCATCAAGTCCGTGGGCATGGACATGGTGAAGATGGAGCAGTACCAGGGCTTCGCCGCGTGCCTGTCGGCGTGCTTCTGCATCGCGCTGGCCACCTTCACCGGCATGCCTGTCTCCACCACGCACACCAAGACCACGGCCATCATGGGCGTGGGCGCCGAGAAGT
>CAVEWV010000049.1:0-20404 GCA_963619535.1 Acutalibacteraceae bacterium
GGGGGCCATTTTTGTGGCGCGGGGACTATGCCGTGGGGAAGCAAGGCGCCTCAGAGACGGCAAGAAACCACCCGTCTTTTGAGTGGCGGGCGGAAGAGGGCGCGAGTATCGGGCGGTGTTCGGCGGCGTCTACAGCAGCTTGCCGCCGTCGAGGCGGCGGAAGGTGCGCACGGCCCAGCGGCGGCGCGGGGTGTTCGGGGGGAACACGACGTTCACGAGCGGCATGCCTACCTTGAAGGCCAGGAAGACCCCGAGCCTGTGGCTGAGGCTGCCGATGTTCTCGTAGGATTCCTCGAGCATCGCCTGCAGGCGCTTGCGATAGGGGCAGCGCCGCGCGTAGGACCACCACTTCTCGGAGAAGTCCACGTTGGGGTAGAGCCAGGGGCGGTTGTCGGGCCCGGCGTAGTGCACGATCTTGGGCTGGCGGCGGGCCTGGGCGTAGGCTTGGCGCAGCTCGGCAGGCGCGCAGGGGATGATGTGGCGCGCGCGCAGGCCCTGCCAGTCGAACAGCGTGTTCCACGACATGTCCAGGCGCACGTAGTCGCCGCTGGCCAGGTAGTTGAGCACGTCCTGGTCGAGCCACTGCCAGTGGCGCACGGTGGCCAGGGCGATGCACTTGCCGGTGGGGCAGCTGCGGCGGAACTCCGCGAGGTTGAGCACGAGCACGCCCGCCTGGAAGTAGGTGTAGGGGTCGTCGAGGCCCACGTCGTTCTTGAGGTACTCGAATATCTGCTCGTCGTAGCCGCCGGCCATGCCCGCTGTGTCGGCGTCGAGCGTGGCGGCAAGCAGGTGACCCTCGAGGTCCACGTCGTACAGCTCGGCGATGTCGTGCAGCACCACCAGGTCGCAGTCGATGTAGGCGGCCTTGTCCACGCCGGGCAGCAGCTCGGGGGCGAGCAGGCGGTAGTACGTCTCGCATGCGAAGTGGCCGTGGCAGGGCAGGGTCGCGTTGCCGGCGGCGGCCATGGCGTCGAGGAAGCCCACGCGCACGTTGGGCTTGCAGGAGGCCTGCCAGCAGAGCAGCTCCATATTGGCGGGGGAGATGTCGCTTGTGAGCACGACGATGTCGTACTCGCGCCCGGGGTTGGAGTTCTCCAGGATGGACTGCAGCGTGACCGACATATACGGAACGAACTTCTCGTTGCAGGCGAGAAGCACGACCACGTCGTTCATGGGAAGGCCGAGCTCGACGGCGTTCTTGGCCAGTCGGGCCGACGGATACTTAGGTGCGTCCATGGGTTCGATTGTACACGCTGAGGGGTTGCACGAACCAGCTCATGGCTCATGCGTTCAATAAAGAAGCGCGATGGGGCAAGCGGGAGGGCGGCGGCGCGTCCTTAGGCGCTTGCCTGCCCGTCCTGCTGGTCGCCCTCGGCAGCCTCGTCGGATTCGCCCTGGTCGACCCGGTAGCCGCTGTCGAGGGTGTACGTCATGCTGTCCTTGCTCAGCAGCCAGCCCTTGGAGCTCATGGAGGTGTCGATGAGGCTCGCGCGCCCGTCGAGGCTCGTGACGAAGACGAGGCTGTGGTCGCCCCAGTTGCCGCTCTGGCGTAGCACCAGGCACGTCTCGGCGCAGGCGTCGGCGTAGCCGTAGTAGCGCAGGATGTACTGCACCGCGGCGGCGAACTCGTGGCAGTTGGCGCTCATGGTGGAGAAGCACTGCTTGGCGTAGGTGATGCGCCAGTCGCCCGCAAGGTCCCAGGGGCGCTGGTTGCGGTCGGTCTCCACGTAGTCGATCCAGGAGATGTGCAGGTAGGTGTAGTAGGCGTTGTCGCCCGCGTCGAGGCCCTCCTGCGCGTTGGAGTCGCAGTAGTCCTTCACCATCTGGTCGAGTTCGGCGTCGCCCGTGGTGAAGTAGCCGGTGGGCGACCAGGGGTCCTCCACGCCGCCGTTGTTGTAGGTGGCGTCCTTGTCGAAGGAGGTGGTGGCGAACGTGAAGATGTCGGAGACGGTGCTCACGTCGTCAGGCCAGGCGGGGGTGAGCAGGTTGGCCACCTCGCTCTGGGCGGCGGCCTGATCCTGCTGGGCGGCCGCCTCGGCGCTCGCGTCCGCGGCCTGGACGTCGGTCGTGCCTGCGGCGGTCGCGTCGCTTGAGGCGGCGGTCTGGGAGGTCGAGGGCGTGGCCGAGGGGGTCGCGCTCAGCGTGCCCACGGTGCTGCCCTGGGTGGCGTCGACGGCCTGCACGTACGAGCCATCCTTGGTGAGGGCGGAGCAGGCGGCAAACGCGAGCGCCACGACCACCACGACCACGCCGATGGCCATGGCGATGACGAGGGCGGGGTTTGCCCGCGCCGTGTCGGCGAGGCGAACGAGGGCCTCCGGGACCGCGCTTGCGGGAGCGGGGGCGACATGGCTGCCACGAGGGTACTGGGTGCGCCCCTGCGTGCCCGCCGCGCGACCCCCATGCGGCGCCGCATGCGAGCCCGGCACGTCGCGGCCCGTCTGGTCGCGATATCCGCGCTCGTAGGAGTCCTGGCGGGCGTCGTCGGTGTAGCCACCTCGCGGGGAGGATGCCGTGTGCGCGCCATAGGCGCCGCCGTGCGCGGAGGTGTAACCGCCCTCGTCGTAGGTGCTGCGTGCCTGGCGGAAATCGCCCGCCGCGCGTCGATACGAGGGGTTGTCCTGGCTGTGGCCGTAACCGGCCGACTGCGGCCGGCTTGCGCCGTCGTAGCGGCCGCCCTGCGCGCCGTCGCTGCCCTGGCGCTGCGTCTTGGGCCGGCCGGAAGGGTAGCGCTCGACGTTGTCGTAGCCGCCTCGGCGCTGTGCGAGCTGGGACGAGCTCGGAGTGCGCGACGCGCCCCGCTGGCCGGGCTGCGAGGGGCCCTGACCGTAGCGGTCGCTGCTGTCGTATCCGTTATAGCGGCGCGAGTCTGCCATCGGGGCGGTCCACTCCTAGAACTGGTTGTAGATGAAGTCGGCGCTGCCGCCGAAGTCCGAGAACGCGACGAACAGGAAGAGCCCCAGCAGCGCGGCGCAGAAGGCAAGCGCGATGCACACGCATGCCACGCCGTTGTGGCGCGAGAACCACTCGCGTCCGCCCTGCTTGAACTTCTCCATAGTATAGGCCTGCTTGGGGGCTTTCTTTTTCTCGTTGGTCGCGTTGTCCGGCGCTGCGCCCATGTTACTCGTCGCCCTCCTTGGCAAACTCGTAGATGGCCTGGTTGAGGTCGATCCAGCCCGTCCAGCCGAAGTGCACGATGTCGTAGAGCCAGTATTGCTCGTACTCGCGGTCGGAGAAGTCGCACACCTGCGCCCCGGCCGCCTCGCACACCTGGCGGATGTGGGTGTAGCAGCCCTGGCGCGTCTGGGCGTCGATGCCGATGTGGTCGTAGTACTGGCCCAGCACCGGGCTGATGACCACCATCACGTCCACGCCGCAGTCGTTTGCCACGGAGAGGAACGCCGCGAGGTCGTCGTACTCGGGGGTGTCGGAGTACGTCTCGGCCGTGCGCGACCCCTTCACCGAGTCCAGGGCAGGGGCCAGGGACTTCTCGTAGAAGCTGTCTTCCACGCCCCAGTCGTTGTTGGTGGAGCGCGTCTTGGCGTAGTCGAGCGCCTCGGAGCGCATGGCCTGCCAGTCGGGGGTCTCCTCGTCGCCTGTGGCGTGCTCCATGCCCCGAGAGCGCACACCGTCGAGCTCGTTTCGAAGCGACAGGTCCTCGAAGGCGTTGAACACGATGGCGTTGAGCTTGTCCTGGGGCATTTCGGAGCTTGCCGACTCGAGCTTCGTCTCGTCGATGCCAAGCTGCGCCAGGCGCGAGGCCACGTAGTCGCGCGTCTCCTGGCTGATGGACTCGTTTTGACAGAACGCCTGGTAGAGCGAGTAGGAGAAGCGCGTCTTGAACGTGTCGGGGTCCGTGCCGCCGTCGGTGAACCAGCCGGGGCTCACGATGAGCACGGCCTTGCGGCGCGGCAGGCCGTCGTCTTTGGCCAGGGCGCCCAGGGCGATGGTCTGCCAGAGGCTCTGGTCGTAGGCCTCGCCCACGAGCATGAGGTCCAGGCCGTAGTTGTGGGTGCCGAAGACCTGCGAGGGCACCTGCGGCACCACCGAGGCGGGCGTGGAGAACTCCGAGGACCCGAACACCACGAGCGACTCGTCGGTCATGGCGGCACGCATGAAGTCCACGCTGGAGGACTTGGCGCCCGAGTAGACGTAGCCGTAGTCCAGCGAGGGGTCGGCCTCGCCCTGCGCGGCGGGGGCGCAGAAGACGGCCGCCACGCCCACGCCTGCCAGGGCCACGCCCACGCAGGCGGCGGCCAGGCGCAGGCGTACCTGGCCGGGGTCCATGGGTGTGGGTTTCTTCGCGCGTGCCACGTCGGAGCCTTTCGGAAGGGGAGGGCTACATGCGCTCGCTGGTGCGGGCGACGATCTTGTTCAGGGTGTTCATTTCCTCGCGCTCAAGCTCGGTGGGGGCGATGGAGACGCCGAAGTTGGTCTCCAGGGCCACGAGCAGCTCGATGGCCGTGAGGGAGTCGAGCACGTCCTCCTCGAAGAGGTCGATGTCGGGCTCGTCGCGGACGTCTTCCTCGCCGGTGATGTCGGCGATGAGGTCGCAAATCTGGTCGAACAGGTTCTCGGGTGCGCTCATGGCAGGTCCTTTCTGGTTAGACGCCGGCCGGACTCAAGACCTGGCCGGAGAACAGCGCCAGGCCGAAGAACACGAACACCATGGTCAGCGCCCACGACAGCACGCGGTACCAGGTCTTCTTGCGGTTCTGCTTGTAGAACTTGCTCTTCTTCTGGTACACCTCGGTGCCAGCCAGCAGCACGCCGTGGTACAGGCCGTAGAGGATGTTGTCCCAGGTGATGCCGTGCCACACGCCCATGAGGATGAAGTTCACCATGAAGGCGCAGCAGGCGCAGGTCAGGGTGGAGGAGAAGAGCTTGCGCTTGAGGGCCATCTGGGTGAAGCGCATGAACACGAAGTCGCGCAGCCAGCTCGACAAGGTGATGTGCCAGCGGTTCCAGAAGTCCTTCATGTCGGTGGCGCAGAAGGGCGCACGGAAGTTGCGCGGCACGTCCACGCCCAGGGCGTAGCCCACGCCCATCGCCATGTTGGAGTAGCCCGCGAAGTCGAAGAAGAGGTACAGGCCGTAGGCGAAGGCGTACACCACCTGCGTGGCCGCGAAGGCCCCTGCCGTGGAGGTGCCGATGGCCGCGGGCGCGAACCACATGAGCCACTGGGCCAGGGGGGCGGCCACGAACTTGTACAGCGCGCCGAGCACGAACCAGCCCATACCGCGAAGCAGCAGTTCAAGGTAGGCGTCGCGCGAGAGCCTCTCCTGCATGCCGGCCTCGAAGGCGCGGCTGCGCAGGATCGGCCCCGAGGTGAACGTGGGGAAGAACGACAGGAAGTACAGGTAGTGCCAGGTGCTGAGGCTGGTCACGAGGCCGTCGCGCACCTCGATGAGGAGCTGCACGGCCTTGAACGTGATGTAGGAGATGCCCAAGAAGCCCAGAAAGCTCGGCTCGAACACCACGGCCACCTTGTAGACGGCCAGGGGCGCGATCTGCACGGCCAGGGCGCAGCGGTACAGCGCCACGGCATGCTTGGGCGGCTGCTTGCCCTGCCCGGGGTTGAACAGGGCGACCACCGCGCGGGCCAGCACGAGCGAGCCCACCAGGTAGCACACGAAGAAGGCGAGCGAGGCGGGCGTCTTGGAGAAGAGCAGCGCCAGCATCGCCAGCGACGCCACGCAGCCCCACGGCGCGATGGGCCTCTCGCGCACGCCCAGCGCCACCGCGACGGCCACGATGGGAACGAGGAGTATGAAGAAGGACGGGTCGATGTAGAAGCTCATGCTGCGCGCGACCGCCCTTACAGGCCGAAGGCCGCGGCGAGGGCTTTGCGGTCCACCTTGCCGTTGGTGTTCAGGGGCATCTCATTGACGTACTTGATGGAGCTGGGCACCATGTAGGTGGGAATGACCTGCTTGAGCTGGTCTTTGAGCTGCTTGGTGAGGGCAAAACCGCGCGGGGCCGAGAGGTCGGCGGGCACCACGACGGCCATGAGGCGCGCGATGACGCCGTCCTTGCGCACGGGCAGCACGCAGGCCAGGCGCACCTGGGGCAGGGCCGCCAGGCTCGACTCGATGTCGCCCAGCTCGATGCGGTAGCCGTGGAGCTTCACCTGCAGGTCGAGCCTGCCATGGAAGTGCAGCATGCCCGTCTCGTCGCGCGTGACCTCGTCTCCCGTGCGATAGGAGCGGCGGCCCTGCGCGAGGGCCTCGGGGCAGGAGTGGAAGGCGGCCTGGGTGAGGTCGGGGCGCTTCCAGTAGCCGCGGGCCACCGTGTCGCCCACGATGTACAGCTCGCCGGCCACCCCGTCGGGCACGGGCTCGAGCGTCTCGGGGTTCACCACGAACAGCTCGGTGCCCGGCTTGCAGTAGCCCACGGGAAGGGCGCGGCCGCTGGCGAGCATCTCGTCGGTGATGCGGCACAGCGTGACCAGGTCGGTGGACTCGGTGGGGCCGTAGCCGTTGTAGACCTCGATGTCGCCGAAGCGCTCCTTGGCGCCGCGCACCGTCTCGGGGCGCAGCGTCTCGCCCACGAAGATCATGCGGTGCAGGCGCGGCATGAGGTCGCGTCCGAAGGCGGGGTCGGAGAGGCACTGGTCGAGGAAGGAGGGCGTCGACACCCAGTCGGTGGCGCCGCTCATGGCAAGGCCGGCGAAGGTGGCCGCAAGGCTGGCGTCGGCCCCCGCCTCGTTGGCGAAGAGGGTGTCGCCGCGCTTGAGGCCCGTGAGCAGGTCGGTCGTGCTCAGGTCGAATGAGAAGGGCGCGCGGTTGAACCAAACGCGCCCCGCGAAGTCGGGCTCGGGGCCGGTCGGCTCCTCGAAGCCGTAGTCGCGCTCCATCCAGGCCACCATGTTGTCCACGCACTCGCAGCTTACCTCGACGCCCTTGGGGGTGCCGGTGCTGCCGGAGGTGAACAGGATGTAGTAGGCGTCCTGGGCGGCCAGGCCCGGCAGGTCCGCGACGCCCTCGGCGTCGGCTTGGCAGGCCTGGCGCAGCTCCTCGGGGCCGAAGACGGGTGCGCCCAGCGCCTCGCCCTGCCCCGCGAAGGAGCCGATGGTGTCGAGCACCGCGGTGGGGGCCACCTGCGAGGCGATGTTGGCCACACGCTCGGGCGGGTAGACGGTGTCCACCGGGGCGTAGGCATGGCCCGACTTCACGCAGGCCAGGAAGCACACGACCATGAGGGGGTCCTTGTGGCCGTACACCACCAGGGGCGCCCCCGCCGGGACGGCCGGGTTGGCGGCGATCCAACAGGCCAGGGCGTCGGATGCGCGGCGCAGCTCCCCATAGGTGATGCGCGCGCCGTCGCTGTTGGCGAAGGCCACGCGCCCGCCGAACTCATCGGCATGGGCGTCGACTGCATTGACATACGAGCTTGCGATCACGGCGGCACCTGTCCTTCGCGGCGGCTAGGGGTCGGTATGGCGCGGGCGCGCTTAGCCGTTGTTGACGACGGGCAGGTCGTCGCCGTAGCAGTTGTCCTGCTCGGTGTCGCTGGAGGAGTCCGAGGTGGAGCTGGACTGCTCGGCGGCGGGCGTGGCGCTCTGGACGGTGGTGCTGGACTGCTCCTCGCCGCAGCCGGCAAGGGTCAGGGCGCCGGCGGCCATGAGGGCGGCGGCAGCGAGGACGGCGAGGTTCTTGAGGGAGCTGGGGCGGGTCATGCGATACCTCCGATGGAAGCGGAAACGAACTTTATATAAAGGGGAGTCATCGTAGCGCATGGAGGGGACACCTGCTTGCTGCCGACCCGCATCCCACTAACTTAACAGCATGTTGCGGAACCTGGCGCGCGGCGTTGCGCGGGGGCTGGGCGGTATGGGATTGTGAGAAAGAATTCATTCACTATTCCACTCAGGCAGATGTTTATACCGTTCGGGCTGTAACAGGTAGGAAACCCACAAATCTACGTCCGGAAACAGTTTGTGGTGGGTTTACTATCCACGCGTTCGTTTTTACCCGGGAGGAAAGGGCTCATGGAAGGCAGGCAGGACGGGCAGATCGGCGGCGCGCAGACGCTCGCAGAAGGTGCGGGCGAGGCGTCCGGGCGCGCGCAGGAGCTGCTGGCACGCATGCTTGCGGCCCATGAGACGTGGTTCGACGTGACGCGCGACCGCACGGTGGCCGGGCGCATGTTTCCGGGGGTAGCGGAATTCCACGAGCAAGGCGAGCGGTACGTGCTCACCAAGCGGGCCAAGCTCTGGGAGGTCGCCAGCAACGAATACGTCTTCTTCGACACCGTCGGGTTTCTCGAAGAAGGCGCATTCGACGAGATGGTCACCTTCATGAAGCAGCAGGCGCTTCCCGAAGTGGTCCACCCGCACCCCGACCACATGTTCTCGAACCTCTCCCTGGTCCTCATCGCCGACTCCGTGGCGCCCGGTGTGGAGCGCGCGGTGCGCCACGTGCGCTTCCGCAAGAACCACAAGCTGGGCCTGTGGGGCTGGAGCGACCTCAAGGTCGCGGTGGTGGACCTCTCCTGCGGCAAGAACGGGCGCGTCATGACCAACGCCGCCGGAAAGAACCTCAGGGCCAACCTTGAGGCAAACCTGACTTCCGCGGCAAACGACCAGAAGGAGGACTGAAGGGAATGAACGCCACGCTCGTTCTTCTCATCGGGATCGCCGTCCTCGTCGTGGGTTACATCACCTACGGCGGATGGCTCGCGAAGCAGTGGGGTGTCGACGACAGCAACGTCACCCCCGCACACGCCCTTGAGGACGGCGTCGACTACGTGCCGGCGAAGCCCTACGTGGTGCTCGGCCACCACTTCTCGTCCATCGCCGGCGCCGGCCCCGTCAACGGCCCCATCCAGGCCGCCATCTTCGGCTGGGTGCCCGTGCTGCTGTGGGTCCTGATCGGCGGCATCTTCTTCGGCGCCATGCACGACTTCGGCGCGCTGTTCTCCTCCCTTCGCCACAAGGGCCAGACCATGGCCCAGGTCGTGGGCGCCAACATGGACAACGGCGCCAAGAAGCTCTTCATCGTCTTCGCCTACCTGACGCTCATCCTGGTCGTGGCGGCCTTCGCCTCCATCGTGGCCAACACCTTCGCCGTGACGGCCGACGCCAACGGCGTGGTCGACCTGTCCGAGGGCTCCACGAACCTGGCCAACGCCCGCACGGCCATGATCTCGCTGTTCTTCATCATCGGCGCCATCATCTGGGGCTTTGCCACCCGCGGCCGCGACCTGCCCACCGTCATCAACGTGGGCGGCGCCATCGTCCTCATCGTGATCATCGTCGTGGCCGGCTACAACCTGCCCGTCCTGCACCTCGACGGCACCACCTGGATGTTCATCATCGGCGCCTACATCCTCATCGCCTCCGTGGCGCCCGTGTGGATCCTGCTCCAGCCCCGCGACTACCTGTCGAGCTACCTGCTCTACGGCATGATCGCCCTGGCCCTGGTGGGCGTGCTGGGCGCCGGCATCACCGGCAGCCTGGGCGACTCGGCCAACATCCCGGCCTTCGCCGGCTTCGACGCCACCGCCCTGAAGGCCGAGAGCGGCAGCAAGGTCGCCACGACCGGCTACCTGTTCCCCGCGCTGTTCATCACCATCGCCTGCGGCGCCATCTCGGGCTTCCACTCGCTCGTTGCCTCCGGCACCACCTCCAAGCAGCTTGACAAGGAGTCCCAGGCCAAGCCCGTCGCCTACGGCGGCATGCTCCTGGAGTGCCTCGTGGCCATCATCTCCCTGTGCGCCGTGGCCTACGTGTACAACGGCTACATGGACGGCACCTACGCCTCGCCCACCGCTGTCTTCGCCGGCGGCCTGTCCAAGATGCTCGCCGCGGTCTTCGGCTCCGGCGCCGAGAGCATCGCGTACTCCCTGCTCATCCTGGCCGTGTCGGTGTTCTGCCTCACCTCGCTCGACACCGCCACCCGCCTTGCCCGCTACATGTTCCAGGAGTTCTTCATCCCGGCCGGCAAGACTGCCGCCGACGTGACCGGTATCAAGAAGGCCCTCGTGAACCCCTGGGTCGGCACCATCATCTCCGTCGTGCTCGGCGTGGGCCTGGGCCTCACCGGCTACGCCCTCATCTGGCCGCTCTTCGGCGCCGCCAACCAGCTGCTCGCCGCCCTGGGCCTGCTCGCCGTGGCGTGCTTCCTGGGCAACATGGGCCGCAACAACAAGATGTTCTACGTCCCCATGGTGTTCATGCTCCTGGTGACGCTCACCTCGCTGGCCATCACCATCCAGGCTAAGGGCGCCATCATCTTCTCCGGCGGCCTGACGCCCGACAACACGGCTGCCACGATCATGCAGTTCGTGCTCGGCATCGTCCTGGTCATCCTGGCCGTCATGCTTGCCGTGAAGGGCTTCAAGACCATCACGTCCAAGAAGCAGCCCGCGCAGGCCTAACAGACCCGCACAAGCCCGCGTGCATCCGAGGCCGTCGTCCACACCCGTGGGCGGCGGCCTTTTTCGTGCCGGCGGCAGGCTCTCAATAGTGTATTTCCTGGGTGTTAATTTATGGGGCTACCCCTTTTATTCAATAGGTAATTTGGCATGCTATGGCCTGCATCTTTTCGTGCGCGTTTCGAAACGACGATGAGACGTTTCGGCTCGCGTGACGAACAAGAAACAATCGAGACGGGCCCTCGTCGCAGAAGGCGCGCCGCACAATCCAAGGAGGAGAACGTGAGCTACGCAAGCGACATCATCGAGCAGGTCAAGGCCAAGGATCCCGAGCAGTCTGAGTTCATCCAGGCCGTGACGGAGGTCCTCACCACGCTCGAGCCCGTCTTCGAGGCCCACCCCGAGTACCAGCAGAACAAGATCCTCGAGCGCATCGTCGAGCCTGAGCGCATCATCCAGTTCCGCGTGCCGTGGGTCGACGACGAGGGTCAGGTGCAGGTCAACCGCGGCTACCGCGTCGAGTTCAACTCCGCCATCGGCCCGTACAAGGGCGGCCTGCGCTTCAACCCCACCGTCTACCTGGGCATGCTCAAGTTCCTGGGCTTCGAGCAGATCTTCAAGAACGCCCTGACCACCCTGCCCATGGGCGGCGGCAAGGGCGGCTCGGACTTCGACCCCAAGGGCAAGTCCAACAACGAGATCATGCACTTCTGCCAGAGCTTCATGACTGAGCTGTGCCGTCACATCGGCCCCGACACCGACGTGCCCGCCGGCGACCTGGGCGTGGGCGGCCGCGAGATCGGCTACATGTTCGGCCAGTACAAGCGCATCCGCAACGAGTGGTCGGGCGTGCTCACCGGCAAGGGCCTCAACTTCGGCGGGTCGCTTGCCCGCACCGAGGCCACCGGCTACGGCCTGGTGTACTTCGTCGACGAGTACCTCAAGTGCCACGGCGACTCCTTCGAGGGCAAGAACGTCGTCGTGCACGGCTCGGGCAACGTCGCCATCTACGCCATTCAGAAGGTGGCCCAGCTCGGCGGCAAGACGCTTGCCTGCTCCGACACCAAGGGCTGGGTCTACGACGCCGAGGGCATCGACTACAAGGTGCTCGAGGATATCTACAACAAGAAGCGCTCCGGCAACGACAAGGGCGTGAGCCTGGCCCTGTACACCGAGGCCCGCCCCAACGCCGAGTACCACGCCGAGGACGGCCGCGGCGTGTGGCAGGTCCCCTGCGACATCGCGCTGCCCTGCGCCCGTGAGAACACCCTGCTGCTCGAGGACGCCAAGGCCCTCGTGGCCAACGGCTGCAAGGCCGTGGGCGAGGGCGCCAACATGCCCACCACCCTTGAGGCCACCGAGTACTTCCAGGCCAACGGTGTGGCGTTCTTCCCCGGCAAGGCTGCCAACGCCGGCGGCGTGGCAACCTCCGGCCTGGAGATGTCGCAGAACTCCGAGCGCCTGTCCTGGACGTTCGAGGAGGTCGACGCCAAGCTCGAGGGCATCATGCGCGGCATCTACCACACCTGCGACGACGCCGCCCGCGAGTACGGCCACGAGGGCAACTACGTCATGGGCGCCAACATCGCCGGCTTCGTGAAGGTGGCCGACGCCATGCTCGCCCAGGGCGTGTGCTAGTTCCCTTCGGAGACATTCTCTGAGTCTTGCGGCCCCTGCGCCTCGTGCATGGGGGCCGCTTTTTGTCCGCCGGGCGCTGGGCGCGCGCCCGGTGCGGGAGGGGCGGGCGCGGCAGTTGCGTGCGACGTGTGCGTCCGGTGCGGGTGCGGCGCTTTTTTGGGGATGGCCGCGTGCGTGGGCTCCTGAGCGCGCGGTGCGTGAGCCGATTGGGGTAGGCTTTGCCCGCAGTGCCGCGCAGGGCGAGTGCCCGGGCGCGGGTGGCCGAGGTGCTGGAAGGGTGCCGATGCGCGACGCGAGCATGCCAAACGAGGAGTTCTTCGCCTTTGCCGGCGAGGTCATCGACGCAGGGCGGCTGCGCATGGAGGCCGGCTACTCCCAGCACGGGACCACCTCGACGCTGCTGCACTCCATAGCCGTCGCCTACCATGCCGAGCGCATGGCCCGCAAGCTGGGACGATGCGGGCATATCGACGAGATTCGCCGCGCGGGCCTCCTGCACGACTACTACCTCTATGACTGGCACGAGCACAGCGAGCGCAGCGCCGGCCACGCCACGAAGCACGCCGGCCGCGCTTTGGCAAACGCCCTGGAGGACTACCCCGACCTCACCGAGCTCGAGCGCGACGCCATCCGCTGCCACATGTTCCCCATCAACCCCACGCCGCCCGCCTCCGAGGTGGGCTGGCTCATCACCGTCTCCGACAAGCGCTGCGCCGCGCACGAGACGCTCGTGCGCTCGGGCCTGGCCCACCCGCTCGTGCGCATGCTGTGCGCCCGCTACCTGCCCGGTCTCGACCTGGGCGTGACGGCCCCCGACCCGGTGGGCCTTCTGGTGGCCTGTACCCCCCGCAAGGCGGTGTCCTAGCATGGGCGAGGCGCTCGTGGTCGATTTTGCCTTCGTGCTCACCTCGGCGCGCTTCATCGCATCGTTCTTCGCATATGCGTTTGCCGGCTGGCTCTTCGAGGTGGTCATCTCGCTGTTCCAGCACCACCGCTTCGTGAACCGCGGCTTCTCGTTCGGGCCCGTGTGCCCCATCTACGGCGTGGGCGCGCTGCTGTCGATTCTGTGCCTGGCGCCCTTCAACGACCCGCTCGTGCAGTTCGTGGTGGGCTTCTTCGCGGCGGGCGTGCTTGAGTTCGGCACGTCGTGGGCCATGGAGAGGCTCTTCCACGCGCGCTGGTGGGACTACTCCGACATCCCCCTCAATGTGAACGGCCGTATCTGCGTGCCGGGCCTTCTGCTCTTCAGCTCGCTCATGCTGTGCGTGGACCTGTTCTTCCAGCCGGCGCTCGATACGGCCTTCGCGCTCGTGCCCGCCCAGGTGTTCGTGGTGGCGACGATGGTGATGAGCCTCGTCTTCGCGGTGGACCTGACGGCGAGCGTCATCCGCATGCAGGGCTTCGCCGAGAAGATGCACGCCGCGCAGGCGGCCATCTCGAGCTTGCCGGCCCGCGCCGTGGAGGCCATGCGCTCCGTCGCCCCCAACGTGGGCGACCTCAAAGACGACGTGCTCGAGAACATCCGTCAGCTTGCCGGGCCGCAGGCCCTGGCCGAGTACCTGGGGCGCATGCGCGACATCGCGCGCGGCGGCTGGTCGAGCTACGAGCGCAAGTCCATGGCCGACCCGCGTTTCCGCTTCACGCAGGACCGCGACGCGTTCGAGTGGGCGCGCAGGGTGATGCCCTACCTCAAGAAGGCATCCTCCGAGATGGTGGACACCCTGTCCGACGCGGCGTCGAAGGCTGTGGGCCGTGTGCAGGCCGGCGCCGAGGCGGTGCGGGGACAGGCGCCCGACCAGCGTGAGAGCGAGGACAAGCCGGCCCGCGACGAGCATGGAACGCCGGACGGCCGTAGGGTAAACTAGAGACGCGACCGGTGCGGCGCCGCCCCGGCGGGCCGGGCTTGCCGTGTCGCTCGACGTTGGTTTCTCGTTCGTGCACGAGTGCGAGTAAGGAGTGCATATGGGCAGGTCAGGCGGCGGCGGAGGCGGCGGTGGCTTCTCGGGAGGCGGCTTTTCCGGAGGAGGACGCTCTTCGGGCGGCTTCTCGGGGGGCAGCCACAGCGGCGGGCGCAGCTTCGGGGGCGGCGGAGGCGGCGGCTTCGGCGGCGGCAGGCCGCATGCGCCCGGCGGCCACGGGCCCGGCGGCCCTGGCCCGGGAGGCCCCGGTGGCCCGCGCGGCGGATTCGGCTTCGGCGGCTTCCATGCCCCGGTGATCATCGCCGGCAACAACATCGGCAACTCCGGCGGCTCGGGTTCGGGCGGGTCGGGCAACAACGGCGGCTCGGGCAACTCCGGGTGCTCGATCTTCGCGTACATCCTGGCGATTTTCGTCGTCGTGAATCTCTTTGGCTTCCTGTTGGCCAGCTGCGACTCCGGCGGCTACGACACGACGGCCAGCAGCTCCGTGACGGCGTCCACCGTGCAGCGCGAGGCGCTTCCGGCCTCTGCCAGCGAGGACGTGGGCTGGTACACCGACGCCGACGGCGACTGGATCCACAACACGAGCCTGCTCACGAACGGCCTGAAGTCGTTCTACCAGCAGACGGGCGTGCGGCCCTACCTGTACATCCTGCCCAACGGCACCACCACCTCGGTCTCCGACCTGCAGAGCCGGGCCGAGTCGCTCTACGACGAGCTCTTCAGCGACGAGGGCCACTTCCTGCTCGTGTTCTGCGACGACGGCAGCGGCGGCTACAACTGCGGCTACGCCGTGGGCTCGCAGGCCAAGACGGTCATGGACAGCGAGGCCATCTCTGTCCTGGGCGACTACCTCGACCGCTACTACAGCGACATGTCCATCTCCGAGGAGCAGATCTTCGCCAATGCCTTCGACAAGACGGCAGAGCGCATCATGACGGTGACGGGCTCCACGACGCGCACCTTCACCATGGTGCTGGGCGGCGTGGCCGTCGTGGTCATCATTGCGGGCGTCGTGGTGTTCGTGGTGCGCAAGAAGTCGGCCGAGAAGGCCGCCGAGGCCAAGCGCACGCAGGAGATCCTGAACACCCCGCTGGAGAAGTTCGGCTCCGACGAGGTGGAGGAGCTTGCCAAGAAGTACCAGGCCGACGATGAGGAGAAGTCCTCGAAGTAGTCCCAGCGTGCGTTGAGACGGGCCGCGGGCGGGAATAAGCCGCTTGCGGCCCCGATCGCCCGTATCGCAGCGCCATCGAGGGCGCAGCCGGGCTGCAATGCGTGTAAACTGAGGGTGCCCCCGCGCAAACGTGCGGGCCAGGTGCCTTCTCTATAGATGGGAGAACCCATGAGCATTCTCGACCGTTTCGCCGACATCATCAAGGCCAACATCAACGACCTGCTCGACAAGGCCGAGGACCCCGCCAAGATGATCGATCAGTACATGCGCGAGCTCACCGACAACCTCGCCGAGGTGAAGAAGGAGACGGCCGCCGTCATGGCCGAGGAGGCCCGCGTGGCCCGCGAGGTCAAGGCCAACGCCGACGAGGTCGCCAAGTACGACGACCTGGCCCGCCGCGCCCTCTCCGCCGGCAACGAGGGCGACGCCCGCGTGTTCCTCGCCAAGAAGCAGGAGCTTGCAAGCAAGGGCGAGTCGCTCCAGGTCACCTATGACGCCGCCAAGGCCAACGCCCAGAAGATGCGCCAGATGCACGACAAGCTGGTGGACGACATCAACACGCTCAACGGCCGCCGCGAGGCCATCAAGGCCAAGACCGCCGTTGCCAAGACCCAGGCCAAGGTGAACCAGTTCTCCAACGCCTCCGACAAGGCCGAGGGCGCCATGGCCGCCTTTGCCCGCATGGAGGCCAAGGCCGACCAGATGCTCGACCAGGCCAACGCCGAGGCCGAGCTCAGCGCCTCCGGTACCACCGACCGCGCCGCCGACCTGGCCGCCCAGTACGCCGCCACCGGCAACTCGACGGCGGTGGACGACGAGCTCGCCAAGCTCAAGGCCGAGATGGGGCTCTAATCGTCCCAACGACTCCCGAGGGGTTCCAAACACCCCTCCGGGCTCAGACAGTCCTCGCTTCAAGAAAGGGCCCGTGAGGGCCCTTTCTCTTGCTGCGGAACTCGCGCGGAGGGGAGTTTGGAACCCACCGAGCGCCGTGACGTTCTCGCAGGGCGCTAAGGGCGGCGGCTGGTTAGTGGATCGTTCCGGTCTCGCGCAGTTTGCGCATCTCGTCGTCGGTGAGCTTGACGATGCGGGTCACGGTGAGGAGCGTGCCCTCCACGGCGAAGTGGATGTCGTAGTTCTCCAGGGTCACCCAGAAGTCGCGGCCCTGTGAGGTCACGCGGGCGTGCGCGGGGCGCGGGTCTTGGGCGAGCACTTGGAAGGCGCCCCGGTGCAGATGCTCGGGCAGCTGGGCCAGGAGTTCGGGCGCGAAGTCGACCTCAAGCTCGTGCCATTCATCGGCCTCGACCCAGCCGTGGCCCGCCTCAGGCTTGGAGTCGGAGAAGGGCAGGTAGGGCTTGATGTCGTAGACGGGCGAGCCGTCCATCATGTCGGCCCCCACCACGAAGAGCTTGGGGCCGCGCGTGCCGTCGTCGTAGGCGGCGTCGGGCTCGACGCGGGCGAGCCTTACGCATGAAAGCGCCAGGTCGTTGGGGCGAAAGCTCGAGCGGGTGGCGAACACGCCCATGCGCCGCGTGCCGCCCAGGCGCGGCGGGCGCACGGTGGGGGTCCATTTGCCGTCCCGATGGTTCTGCGAGAAGTCCCAGATGAGCCAGATGTAGTCGAACGTCTCGAGGCCGCGCACCGCGTCGGCGTCGCGGAACTCCGGCTCGAACTCCACCACGCCCTCCAGCGCGTCCACCAGGCCCGGCTGGCGGGGAACGCCGAACTTCACGGGGTAGGGCGTCCTGATGTGCGCGACGGGGCGGATGAGGTGGGCCTGCGTCGGCTCTTCTTCTTGCATGTGGCGAGGCTCCTCGTGAGCGGGTGGAGGGTGTGTCTGGGCGGCGCGTTCGGGCTGTGGGCGTGCGCCCTCGTGCGTTGGGCATTGTAGTGGGTGCGTGGGGGTTCGTTGTCCATCTGCGCACAAATCACGCGCTTGCGCTCAAAGCGGGTTTCGCCCGCATAGAATTAAGAGCTTACATTCCGTTTGTAACGCGCGCCCGCGCGTCAGCCACGCAAGGAGGCACCCGTGCCCGGCATCAGCATCCAGGAGATCGGCGAGACCCTCAACATGGTCGCCTCGCAGAACCTCGACGTGCGCACCATCACCATGGGCATCAACACCATGGGCTGCGCCGACGAGGACATCGACGTCATGGCCCGCAAGGTCTACGAGCGCCTGACGCATGCCGCCGAGCGCCTGGTGCCGGTGGCCTGCCAGCTCGAGCGCGAGTACGGCATCCCGATCGTCAACAAGCGCATCTCCGTGACGCCGATGGCCCAGCTCGCCGCCGCCACCCGCGCCAAGAACCTCACGCCCCTGGCCCAGGCCATGGACCGCGCCGCCGAGACGGTGGGCGTCGACTTCGTGGGCGGCTTCAGCGCGCTTGTGCAGAAGGGCATCGGCGACGCCGACATGCGCCTCATCGACTCCATCCCCGAGGCCCTGGCCAGCACCAAGCACGTGTGCTCCAGCGTCAACGTCGCCAGCCTGCGCGCCGGCATCAACATGGACGCGGTGCTCAAGATGGCCCAAACGGTGAAGGCCGCCGCCGAGGCCACGGTCGACGACCACTGCTACGGCGCGGCCAAGATCGTCGTCTTCTCCAACATGGTGGAGGACTCCCCCTTCATGGCCGGCGCCGTGCACGGCTCGGGCGAGGGCGACGAGGTTATCAACGTGGGCGTCTCGGGCCCCGGCGTCATGGCCGCCGCCCTCAAGCAGCTCCCCAAGACGGCTGACATGCAGACCGTCGCCGAGAAGATCAAGGCCACCTCGTTCAAGATCACGCGCGTCGGCGAGCTCATGGCCCGCGAGGCGTCGCGCCGCCTGGGCGTGAACATGGGCATCGTGGACCTGTCGCTTGCCCCCACGCCCGCCGTGGGCGACTCGGTGGCCGACATCCTGCAGATCATCGGCGTGGGCACCTGCGGCGGCCCGGGCACCACGGCCGCGCTTGCCATGCTCAACGACTCGGTGAAGAAGGGCGGCGTGATGGCCACGAGCTCCATCGGCGGCCTGTCCGGCGCCTTCATCCCGGTGTCTGAGGATGCCGGCATGATCGCGGCCGTCGAGGCGGGCGCGCTCAGCCTGGAGAAGCTCGAGGCCATGACCTGCGTGTGCTCGGTGGGCATCGACATGGTGGCCGTGCCCGGCGACACGAGCGTGGAGACCATCGCCGGCCTCATCGCCGACGAGATGGCCATCGGCGTCATCAACAACAAGACGACGGCCGTGCGCGTCATCCCGGCCGTGGGCATGAAGGAGGGCGACACGCTGGAGTTCGGCGGCCTGTTCGGCAAGGCGCCCGTGCAGCCCATCAACCAGCACGCCGGCTATGTGTTCGCCCACCGCGGCGGCCGCATCCCCGCGCCGCTCAACTCGCTCAAGAACTAGCGTCTTTCCAGGCAGATGGCTCAGTTTAGGGTTCGCGGCATAGGGAGGCGCAAGCCCTCGAAGCGCACGCAGCTCACGGTGCTCATCGTGTGCGCGCTCGCGCTCTTCGCCGTCGCCCGGCGCGACGACATCGCCCGCGTGGTGGACGCCCTCATGCAGGGCGCCACGGGCGTGCTCGTGCTGGGCGCCTGCCTTGAGCTGGGGCGCGTGTGCTTCCATGCGCTCGCCTACACCCGCGCGTTCAAGGTGATCGGCGCCGACGTGCCCCTTTCGCAAACCGTCCCCGCCTGGTTCAAGGCCGTGTTCATGAACACGGTGGTGCCCAGCGGCGGGGCGAGCGGCCTTGCGTGCATCGTGGACGTGGCGCGCCGTCGCGGCGTGGCCACCGGGTCTGCCACCACGGCCACGCTCTTCACGCAGACCTGCTTCTACCTGGCCATGTTCCTGGCCATCTTGCTGGGCTTCTGGTTCATGGCGCAGGCGGGCACCCTCACCGTGCGCGACGTGGCGGTGGGCTCGGTGGTGGGGTGCGCGGCGCTTGCCTTCGTGGCCCTGCTCGCCTTGGGCCACCTCGCCCCCGGCAAGCTCCAGCGCGCCCTGCGGGCCGTGGAGCGCCTCGTGGCGCGCGCCTGCGCCAAGCTGCCCTTCGTCAAGAAGACCCCCGCGCCCTGGGCCGACGGCCTCGTGCGCTCCTTCAGCGCGGCGGCCACCTCGCTCGTGCGCAACCCCGGGCGCAGCCTGTCGGTGTACCTGTCCATGGTGGTGGCCATGGCCTTCGACGCCCTGGCCTTCATCGCGTGCGGCTATGCCTTCGACGTGGTGGAGCTTGACGCGCTCTTCGCCGCCTACGTGACGGCCCTGGTGTTCAACAGCTTCAACGTGACGCCCGGAGGCGCGGGCATTGTGGAGGGCCTGGCAGCTGCGGTGCTCGCCGGCTACGGCTACCCCCTCACGCTGGCCCTGTCGGTGGTGCTGTGCTACCGCGCGTTCATGTACTGGATCCCGCTGCTGGTGGGCGGCGTGATGATGCGCGCCTCGCGCGGATCCGAAGCCGAGGCGGCCCAGGTGGAGCGGGATATGCGTCCCGACCAGGCCGAGGGCGTGGGCGAGGGCGCCGGCAGTGGCGGGCGGGCGCGCCTGAGGGAGCGCGTGCTGTGCGAGTCGGGCCTGACGCGCCTGGTGTGCGCAGCCCTCATGCTTGCCTGTGCGTGCACAGCCGTGGGCAGCAGCCTCATGGGGGCCGACCCCATGCTTGCCGACGTGGTGTCCAACTTCGTGCTGGGCTGGGAGCCCATCGACGCGCGTTGGATGCGCGTATGCGCCGTTCTCGTGGCGCTGTGCGTGCCGGGAATCTTCCTGCGCGACGCGGCCAACTGGCTCGTGAGCATCGCCGCGCTCGTGGCCCTGGGCTTCACCTGCCTGCTCGCGGCCCACGGGGCGGCGACGCTCGTGCTGTGCCTGGTGAGCCTGACGGCGCTCGTGGTGGGCAACCAGGTGTTCGCCCGCCATCCCTACCAGCTGTTCTTGCTGCGCCTGGCCGACAGGCTCGGCCGTCGGGGTCGCAAGGGCGGGTCAAGGAGCTAGGGTGTGCTTGGGGATTGATGGCGTGGCGAGCGCGAAGCCAGAGGGCCGACGTCTCGCCGGGGTTCCTGCGTTGTTCTCGGTTGCTCCCGGGGGTGTCGCTCCCATTTCCAGTTTGTGGGGAATCCGTATGCGCGGTAGCCAAGCCACTCTCTGTGCTAAACTAGCAATCCTGCGCAAGGGCGATTGGCGCAGCGGCTAGCGCAGGTGCTTTACACGCACAAGGTCGGGGGTTCGAATCCCTCATCGCCCACCACATAACCCATGGGGGTGTAGCTCAGTTGGGAGAGCACTTGACTGGCAGTCAAGGGGTCAGGGGTT
>CAVEWV010000050.1:0-2567 GCA_963619535.1 Acutalibacteraceae bacterium
CTGAAGCCCGCTCCTCCCAAACGGAGTCGTGACACCAACTTTCGGCACACAACCTCCCGCGCTACTCCGAAACTCGTTTTGCCGCCAGTACACCCGCCGGAACTACTCCGAAACTCGTTTTGCTGCCAGTGCGCCCACCAAAGCTACTCCGGAACGCCTTTTGCAGCCCAAATCGGCCCCTACAGACCATGCGTGCGGTCGATGAGCTCCTGCTTGGAGTGGATTCCGAGCTTGCGATAGACCGCCTTGATGTGGGTCTGCACGGTGCCTATCGATACCCCCATGAGTTCGGCGATGCGGCGCTGGCTGTTGCCTTGGGCAAGGAGCGTCGCGACTTGTTCCTCGCGCTCGGTGAGGCCATGTGCGGGCTCGAATGCGATATCGGCAGCATGCGCGGCGGTGCCTGCGGCTTGAGCAGCGCTTGAATCGGACTTTTGGGCGCTCTGGAGCGTGGTGCCGTCGGACGCCCCTCCAGTCGAGTGGGCTTCGGCGCCCATAAAGCCAGCCGGCGCACTCGCGGTGCCCATAGCACGAGCGAAAACCAAGACTGAGACGGCAACGAGCGCAAACGTGATCGCCGAGGCGAGGGTGGCGCCCAGCTCGCTTGCCGTAAGGCCCGCAAGGCCAAAAAGCCCCGGGAGCGCGACGTACCCCAAGAGCGACGAGAGCGCGTCAACAGCCACAAACGGAAGAGCCAGGCAAACGACCGGGTCGCGGCGACCCTCGGCTGCCACACTGGCCAGGAGCATCCACAGCAAAAGCCCGAGCATGGTCCTGCCCACAATCATGATCTGCTTGCCTGCCCCGATGAGGCCCTCGTCGGCATTGGCCATCAAAAAGAGCCCGGCGAACAAAATCACCGTCGCGGCCGGCCACAAAAGGCGAAGGGGCGACGCGGTGCCTGCGCCAAGCCGACAACATGCCAGGACCAAAATACCCAAGGCGATGCTCACGACGTCTTGGAAAGAAAGCGCCGGGGAGAGCATCCCACCGTCGAGCGGGCCAAACGCCAGCGGCCGGGCAAGGGCCGCGATGACGAGAAAGATGGCCAGAAGGCCAGGCATGCCTTCCAGGGCCCGATGAAACTGGCGGCGGCGTTGGGCGGAATCTGTCGGCTGAAAGCCACAGGGCATCCGATCGACGGGCGAAAAACGCCAGGCAGCGAGCGCGCACAGGGCGCTCAGCGCCGGCGTCGCCGCCGTCAGGAGCTCCCCTGCGGGAAAAGCGAGGTAGCCAAAGGTTCGCGTAAAGAAGCTCGACGCGAAGGACACTGCAAGCACCGATGAGCGCACGCCGCTCGGCAAACCGACGGACCAGCACGCCCACAGGCAGGCGAGCCCCACATACACGCAAGCAAAGAGAGCGGCGTTGGCCAGCGATAAAACCAGCCCGGCGACACCCACGAGCGCCAAAAGTATCTGGAAGACCTTGGCCGCGAGCTGGGTCATGAGCAACGCCGCAAACGCGCGCACAAGCACAGGGCCTCGCGGCGCGGCGCCATCAGGTAGTGCGACTCCCCTGCCCCACCCGCACACGAAAGCCGCAACGATAGCAAGAGCAGCCAGCGTGAAAGCCCCATAGGTCCAAAGAGCCTCTTCCGAGGCGGCCTCGACCCCATAGAGCACGTGAAACCACGAGATGCGCCTGAGCAGCGGCCACCATAGGGCAAGCCCCACGACCCCAAACGCCGTACCGCACGCACGGGCGACCGCATGTCGCTCAACCATACCCATGTCCCCTTTGACACATCGCGGCTCACATGGCCGCGTTGCAACCCTTTTTGCATTACGGCAGGATTATAGGGCCTGCACGGCATGGCCCCGCCAAAAGACTCAAGGCCGAGGTGTGCGCTCCTCGGCCCTCGGCTTCGAATTAAACATCCACTAACTCTTGCTACTCACACCGTTCATGCATCGCATTTTCCCTGCTCAACCAGGCAATACCTCGTTTTATGGATGCCGCGCTTCCATGCCTTCGCCACAAAATCCCGTCTTTTATGGCAGCACGCCGCCGCGCACGTGCCAGAGTCGATGACGCGCAGGGGTTGCGAGGTCATACCGCGCCGGCCAGATGGGGGTCTGGACGCACGGCGCACTTCCGCATCACGCAAACCCGCGCACACCGGGCGCATAAGGGGTGCGCCCACACGAGAATCGAGGACCGTTATGTCCACCATCACCCGCAGGCAGCTTGTCCAAGGCGCAGCTCTGGGCGCATCCGCCGGCATCGTCGCCAGTGCCGGGGTCGCCCTGGCCGACGACTCCGCACAGGCGTTCGACGAGGAGTACGACGTCGTCGTCCTGGGTATGGGCGCCGCAGGCATGTGCGCCGCCATTGCCGCCTACGAGGAGGGCGCGAAGGTCTTGCTGTGCGAGAAGGCCCCCGAGGGAGCCGTGAGCGGCAACACGCGCTTCGCCGGGCAGAACGTCCTGTCCACCGACGATGCCGACGCCTTCTACACCTACCTGACCGGCCTCATGGGCAACTACGCCAACTACGACGCCGAGTGCCTGCGCGCCTATGCCGACGAGGCGGCCAAGAACTGGGATTGGAGCATCGACGTGCTC
>CAVEWV010000050.1:2577-19978 GCA_963619535.1 Acutalibacteraceae bacterium
CCCCGAGAAGGCTTGCCCCCAGGACGAGTCGGGCATCGGCACGCCCAACCATCCCACGTGGATCTACAAGGAAGACGCCTGGCACATGGGACGCGGCGGCTGGGTGCCGCTTTGGAATGAGTTCCCCGAGATCGAGGGCAACGAGGCGAGCCTCAACATCCTCTTCAACGCCACTGAGTTCGATATGTCCTACTACGACACCCTGGTGGAGAACGTCGAGAAGCGCGCCGGCGACAACATGACCGTCTGGTACGGTGCCCCCGGCAAGGAGCTCATCTGCGAGAACGGGGCCGTCACGGGCGTCGTGGTCGAGAAGGACGGCGCCAAGGTGCGCGTGGGCGCCAAGGGCGGCGTGTGCATGTGCACGGGCGGCTTTGAGTCCAACCGCGCCATGATTTCCAGCTTCGCCCAGCTCCCCTACCTGTACCCCCGCGCAGGCGCCTACAACGAGGGCGACGGCGTGTCGATGTGCCAGGCGGTCGGTGCCCAGATGTGGCACATGTCCAACCTCTCCGGCCTGGGCTTCGGCTACCACGCCGAGGGCGCCGACAGCGCCCTGAGCGTCAAGGGCGCGAAGATGGGTGTGTACGTGGGGCCTTGCGGCGGGCGCTTCATGAACGAGGCAGCCGCGTCGCGCCACGGCCGAGTGAGCTTCGGCGGCGCCTGGAACATGACGCCCATGCCCATGCCCGCCTACCTCATCGTTGACGCCGACCACATCGCCGACCCGCTCGTCTCGGGCTTCTCCGAGGGCAACGCCGACGAGATTGCCTCCGGCGCCGTCATCAGCGGCGACACCATCGACGACCTGGCGCAGGCCATCCGCGACACCGGCAAGGCCCCCGACTTCAACGCCAACGGCGAGCTTGACGACGCCCTCGCCAAGTACAACGCCCATGTGGAGGCCGGAGAAACCGACGACTTTGGCCGCGAGTGCACCGAGGCCGTGAAGACCGGCCCGTTCTACGCCATCGAGCTGTGCCCCACCCTGCTCAACACCCAGGGAGGCGCGCGCCACAACGCCAAGGCGCAGATTCTCGACACCAAGAGCATGCCCATCGAAGGCCTGTTCAGCGGCGGCGAGTTCGGCTCCATCTTCCCCGACATGTACAACGGCGGCGGCAACCTGGGCGAGACGATGATCTTTGGCCGCGTGGCAGGCCAGAACGCCGCAAAGCGCGCCCTGGGCACCTTTGAGAGCGCGACCGAGCCTGCCAAGCTGGTGTGCGAGCAGGAGTAAGCAAGAGTCCGGCAAAGAGCTCCCGATGTACAAACACGCGCCCCGCGTCCTCATGCGACGCGGGGCGCGTTTTGTTTTCGAGCGGCGGGCTCGCCCGCAAGGAGACTCCCAAGACCGGAGGGCGCCCTTGCAGCGCAGACGTCAAGCCGAGCCGCGGCTCCTTACCCCTGGGCGATGATGCTGCGCGCGCAGATGCGACCGAAGATCATGCACTCTGCCACGTTGCCGGCACCCTGGTAGTAGTTGCCCCAGACGCTGCCGAACTCACCTGCGGAATACAGGCCGGGAATCGGCTCGCCGTCGGTATCGAGAATCTCACCCTTGGCGTCACGGCGGGGGCCGCCGTCGGTGTTCAAGAAGTGAGGACGAACGAGCTGGGCATAGAACGGAGCCTGGGTGACGGGCGTGAGGTACTCCGCCGGGCGGTAGAACGCCTCGTCCTCGCCGTTTTCGCAATATCGGTTGTACTGGGCGATCGTCTTCACCAACTCGTCGGCGGGCAAACCGCAGGCCTCGGCGAGCTCCTCGATGGTGTCGGCCTTGTAGGCGTAGTTGTCCTCAACGGGGTCGCCGTCATAGCCCGTGCCGAGGGCCCCGGCCTCAAGGCCGCCCTGGTCGAAGATGAACCAGCCCTTTTCGGGCATGGGCAGGTGGGGCCACTCGCCACCGAACTGCGTGTGGCCGTGGCGGAAGCCGACATGCATCTTAAGGTCGGAATTCAACTCGTAGCCGGGATTGGTCATGTAGCCGTCCCAATCCATATAGAAGCGGCGGCCGTTGATGCCCACCGTAACGCCGAACTGCTTGGGGCTGGGGTTTTTAGCAAGAATCGAGCAGGTGCTCACGGTGTCGTCGAGGTCGCGGCCGAACATCCAGAAGCCGGCGACGTTCTCCATGTGCCACAGGTCTGCGCCAGCCTTCATGCACATCATGTGACCCTCGCCCGTGTTCAGGCGCCCCGCACCAGGCACAGCGCAGCCCATGCCGACATAGTCCTGCATCATCTGGGGGTTAGACTCAAAGCCGCCCACGCACATGACGACACCCTTGTTGGCCTTGACATAGGCCTCCTCACCGTCCTGTTCGATGACAACGCCGACGATGGCCTTGGTCTGAGGGTCTTGCACGAGGGCCTTGAGCGGGGTCTCCGTGCGATAGTCGATCTTGTCGGCATAGGCCGTCTGAATCTGCTGCTCCATCCAGGCGCAGATGTGAGGAGCGTCCTGCGGGGCGTTCTCGCCCATGCCGACACCGAGCCAGCCGATGGTGTCACCGCCGCCCAGCTCGGGGTATTCGCCGCCGACGCCGTCCGCCGTAGGCGCTCCGCACTCCGTCACCCACAGAGAGTCATCGTCATTTGCGCCGATGCTGATGAGCCAGTCCTTGTTCTCGGCAACGCCCTCGGCATAAGCCTGGATCACGTCGTCGGGAGCCATGTTGTAAGACGACTGCATGTCCTTGAAGTACTGGGCAAAACGGTCGACCTCCTCGCACCAGATGCCCACGCCCAACGCATAGGGGCTGTTGCCGGAAGGCACCGCGCCCTTCTCCACAAGCAGGACCGACTCATTGGAGCCTTCGGTCGCCATCGTGATGGCACACGACTCACCGGCAACGCCGGCACCGGCGATGACAACATCGAACTCCTCGTCCCACTGAATCTCGTCGACGCTCTCCGCAAGGGCGTTGCCCGGATTCTTGGAGACGTTTGCGGCGCTTGCCCCCAACGCGACCATGCCAGCCACAGCCCCGCCCGCACGCTTGATAAAGGACCTGCGGGTCTGTTCCAGCGTCTTTGTCATAGCCATAATGCTTGCTCCCCTTCTTGATTCGGACCCGATACCCCAAGCCTTTCCCGCCCGGCGCATCGGCTGACGAGACTCACGATATTCAACGCTCGGCGGGCGGACATCGGACGCCCAGTGCGACCGGCATCGGACGTTGCGGCTGGTACGTGCGCCGGAAAACATCGGATGAACTATCACCCGTCGCGTCTGATTGACCATAAACACGCAGGTAGATAGAGTTTCTGTCTTGCACTAGAATGTCTCTTCGCTTTATTGGCGGTATCTGAGTCAACCTCGAAGGAGCCACGTGACCGCGCGCAAAGTCTGGGCCGAAAATCCCGTTCTGACGTTTGTCCTCATTGTCGGCCTCTCCTTTTTGAACGTATGGCCCGATCTCGTCGGCCACGGCAGCGCCTTTCTCGCTTCCGCGACGCTTGTCCAACACGTCACAAATGGACGGGTCTTCTTCAGCTTGGGGCTTGGCATTGCCGCCGGCATATACGCCCTGCTGCCAAAATGGCTTGCCACCCACGACGATGCGACCCTCTGCGCAACGGCAGTCACCTCGCTACTAAGCACGGCGGGATACGCGCTGTGCGCGGCGTTTGGCATGCCCTCTGCCGTGGCAGCCATCCTGGCCTTTATGGTTGGCATGGGCTATGGGGCGCTTCTCGTGCGGTTCATGTGCCAGCTGGCTCAATCGGGCGGGATACCCACCGTTCTTCTGATATGCACCGCGAGCCTCATCCTCAAGACCGCACTCGACCTTTGGCTCGGACTTTTGGATGACACCGCACAACTCATCGCAACTGCCACAACGCCCATCATCTGCACCCTTGCGCTTTTTGCCAGCCAACGCGTTCCCGAGCGTTCGGGCGTACCCCTCGATCTGAGCGCCCTGCCAAAATGCGACCCCACAAACAACAGGGTCCTCATGTCCATGCTCCTTATGATTGCCGCCTTGCACGCAATCACGAGGTCGATGAGCGTGCTGGGATTTTGGGGGCAGGGCTACCTCATTGCAGGAAACATCGGATGGGCAGACCTCGCGGCCTATGCCGTCTTCGCTGTTGCGGCTTACTTCACGATGTCTGATGACAGCAATCCCGACATGCTCACCCGGTTTCTCGTGCCGATACTCGGCCTGATGGCAGGGTTTTTACTTCTAGACAAGAGCATATCCACAATCATAGGACTGCCCGATAAGGCACAGGAGATCATCGCGACGATGGTGGAGCTCTACGCGCACGCACTGTATTGGATGATCCATGTAACGGCCATCCGGCGCTTGCCGACGCATCCCTATCGCCTCACTGGCATCGCAGCGGCGCTCATGAGCATCGTGTCGGTCTTCATGGCGCTGCTGTTTCAGCAGATCGGCGACATCACGACCCCGTTGCAGATGAACAGCACCGTTGTCATGGTCGCAATCTACGCCTTCTCCGTGTTTGTCGCCGTACTGCTGCGCGGCATGCAGGGCGACAAGGACGAAAAGGCCGTAGACTCCCACCGCAGCACCGACGACATGCTGCTCAGACTCGCCGAGGAGCATGACCTGTCGCCCCGTGAAACAGAAGTCTTCATGCTGCTTGCGCACGGTCGCGACCGATCGTTTATCCGCGGCGAGCTGTTCATCTCCGACGCTACCGTCAAGACCCACATCCAGCGCATCTATGCCAAGTTTGCGGTTCACTCCAAACAGGAGCTTATCTCGGCTGTCGAAGAGCACATTCGCGCAAATTAACCGGCTGACGCCACGCGACAGACGACAACGCACGGGCGCTTCATAAGGGAGATACTTCTGGGCTGCATTGGATAAGTCTGGTTGAGCCCGCGCCGCCACGACACGCCGAACCCCCAGGGAAACCCGACGAACGGCTTGGCGACGATGTGGCTGTCCTGCGCAAACAGCGGCAGGTTCACCACATGCCGCGCGCTGACGGCGATGCGGCCGGGCTTGTGCGCGTACTGGCTGAGCCAGAACATCTCCGAGAAGCGGTCGATCGCAGCTGGGGTTATCCGTCCACTGGCGCCTTCAGCGCCCGCCCCCAAAATGCAAAAAGTCCTGCCTGGGTGCGCAGATCGCGCATCCAGGCAGGGTCTCTCATGCAGAACGGTCGCGCCGGGGCCGAGCGGGCTCGCGGGGCGGCGGGCAGGCGGGTCTCGCCCGCCGCCCCGCCCACGCCCCAAGCGTGCGTCTTACTTGCCGGCCAGGTACTTGCCCACGTGACGGCCGAAGGTGACGGTGCGGCCGCACGCCATGCCCGTGGAGAGGTTGGGGTAGGTGTTGGCGAAGTAGCTGCCCGAGTCGTTGCCGATGACGTAGAGGCCCTCGATGGGGTTGCCCTCGGTGTCGAGCGCGTTCATGTTGGTGTCAATCTGGATGCCGTCGAGCGCGCACAGGACGTAGCCCGTGTTCTTCGCGCCGTAGAAGGGCGCGGTGCCGACGGTCAGCTTCGACGCCACCATCCGAGGCGTACAGCCCGTCGTCGCCCTCAGCCCCGCCGCACCCGAAAGCGCGCATGGCATCGACGCCGCCTGCGAGCGCCTCGCCCGCTCGCACGGGCTCACGGCCCGCGAGGCCGACGTATTGCGCCTGCTTGCACGCGGGCGCAACAACTCCCATATCCAAGACGAGCTCACCTTGTCGCGCAACACCGTGAAGTCGCACATCAAGCATGTCTACACCAAGCTCGACGTTCACTCCCAGCAAGAACTCATCGACCTGGTGGACGGGCAGGCATAGCTCGGCGCTCGCCGGACACCTCGGGCGTGCACTGCCAGGTCTGCAAGGACAACTACACGTACTGGGACCGCACGAGCAACGACTCGCAGAACGGGAGCTTCTTGCAGCCAAGGCCAATACGCCACCCACCCGCCATGATGCCAACCGGACTCCAAAGGTTGACGACGCACCGGGGTACGTCGCATATACGTCAGGGCTTGAATAGCCTGCACGTATCGTTGGTGGCAGCAAAAGCCGTTTCGGAGTAGTCCTGCCGCCGCGGATGGCAGGAAAGTCAGTTTCGGAGTAGTCCGGCCGCCCTCGGTGGCAGCGAAATGAGTTTCGGAGTAGCGAGCTTGCATTTGATGTATGCAAGCACCCTGCATAACGATTAAAACCGTTGGATTTACAACGATTTTGGCATCTTACTTGCCTCTTTGGACGAATGATGCCCCCAATTCGCGGCCCGCAAGCCCGTACGAGCGTTTCTTGCTACTCCGAAACTCGTTTTTCTGCCAGTACACCCGTCGGAGCTACTCCGAAACTCGTTTTGCAGCCATCCAGGCCGCGGGGAGGCACGCGAACCATAAGCTGGGCGTAGGCCGAGCCGCCCCAATCCATAAGCACGCCCTCTTCGCACGCAAGGAGCATGGCGTCAGGCGCAGAAGTGGGGCCCGCGACCGGGCCCCGCGCGCGCAAAGGCAGACAGGGCGACCGCCGGGGCAGCCCTCACGACCGACATGGCTCGCACAGCCCCGCACGGCCGGCACGGCTCGCAAAACCCGCAGGACCAACGGATCCCGCCCGTGCCCGCCCCAACAAAAAGCCGGCATCCCCTTCGCTCGCGCGGAAGAGGACGCCGGCCGTTTTAGCAGGCTGAGCTCGACGAAAGCCCTACTCGTTTACTTCCCCAGGGCGTAGGCGGCGGCGTTGCGGCCGGCCATGTAGCCGCCGTGCGAGCACAGGGCGATGGCCATGGCGCCGGGGTAGTAGTCGCCCCAGTACTCACGGCTGCTCACGATGCCGGCGGCATACAAACCGGCGATCTGGGAGCCGTCCTCGCGCACGACCGCGAAGTCGGCGTCGGTCACGACGCCGCCGGCGATGGCGCGGATGATGCTGTAGGAGAGCACCGCGTAGAACGGGGCCTTCTCCAGGGCGACGAGGTACTCGGGGTCCTTGCCGAACTCGGCATCCTCGCCGGCCTCGCAGGCGGCGTTGTAGGCGCCCAGCTGCTCGGCGAGCACCGCGGGGTCGACGCCGATCTTCTCGGCGAGCTCCTCGATGGTGTCGGCCTTGTAGGCCTGCACGTTGTGCATGCCCTTCTCGGTGTAGGCGAGCAGGTCGTCCATGATCCAGACGTTGCGGGCCTGGGTGGCGTCCATGATGGCCCAGCCGGCGCAGGGGCGCTCGGCATCCTTGAAGTACTGGTGCTGCACGTGGTTGTTGGGCGCGTCCTCGCGCACCTTGCGCTGGCCGTTGTAGTCCACGAGCATGCAGGTGAAGGGGAACTCGTCGAAGGGCTGGCCGCACACGGGCATGTTCGTGGGGTCGAAGGCGAGCGAGCCGCTCATGGCCTGCTGCGACTCGTACACGGCGGCGCCCAGCTCAACGGCCATCTCGATGCACTCGCCGGTGTTGCCCGAGGCAGTCGAGGTGATGTCGCGCTCGGACTCGGGGCAGTACTGCTGCACCATCTTGGTGCTGCGGCTGTAATCGCCGCTGGTGAGGACCACTGCCTTGGCGTTGAACGTCTTGACGCCCGCCTTCGTCTGGCACTCCACGCCGGCAAGCGAGCCGTCCTCGGCGCTCAGCAGGCTGGTCACGGGCGTGTTCATATAGACGTCCACGCCGTAGTCGGCGCACTTGGACTGCAGGGCGCGCATCATCGACTCGCCGCCCTTGGCGTGCGGGGCCTTCGTGCCGAGCTTGATGGGCACGAGGTTGCGCAGGATGCCGGTGGAGGGCACGGGCATGAGGTTGCCGTTGAGGCCCATCGTGTAGGCGAAGCCCATGTCGCCCAAGAAGCTGTAGACCTCCGGGCTCACCTCGCACAGGGTGCGGACGCGCTCGGCGGTGGGGTACTCGCAGGTGGTGACGGCGTCGTTCATCCAGCGCTCGTACATGTTGTCGACGCCGTCCTGCTCCTGGGCGATGTACATGATGCCGCTGGAGAAGACCGCCGTGCCCATGACGCCCTGCTTCTCGACGAGCGCCACGTGCGCGCCGTCCTGGGCGGCCTTGATGGCCGTGCAGAAGCCCGCCAGGCCAGCGCCGACGACCACGACGTCGTAGTCGAACTCCTCGTCGGCCGCCTCGACGGGCACCTCCACCTTGGCCAGCGCCGAGGTGTCGCCGCCGGCCTGGGCCACGCACTGGGACACGGCGGAGACCACCGCGGCGCTCGTGACGGTGGCACCGGCGACCATGTCGACGCCCAGCGACTGCGTCTCGAGAATGGCAGCGGGGATGGTGGCGTAGACCTCCTCGCACACGCCCACCGTCTGGTTCTCGTCGTCGATCTGGATGTCGGTGATGGACGTCTCGTCGAACGTCACCTTCACGCGCACGTAGCCGGCCATGCCGTAGGCGGCAGCCGTGTAGGTGCCGGGCTTGTAGGCCTGGGCCTCGTCGGCACGGGCGACCGAGGCGGCGGACACGAGCGCGGCGGCACCCGTCGCCACGCCGGCGGCCTGGACGAGCGAGCGGCGGGAAAGGGACTGGTCGAGCAGGTTCATGGTAAACATCCTTTCATATACGAGGCCCCGCACGTCGAGGGGCCAAAGAAAACGAGATACGAGGCCGGCGGCTGGCCGAGGCGAGCCGGGCCGGGTCAAAATGCGAGTCGGGACGACCGCGCGGGCGCGGGGGTGGGCGCCAGCGCGGGGCCGGGACGACCGCGGGGGCGCGGGTACGAGGGCGCCGGCACAGGGACGACCTCCGCGCCCGCGCGGAGGCGCGAGCTGGAAACCCGCCCGTCACTCCCCCAGCAGCTCCCCCAAGAACGCCTCGTCCTCCTGAACGAAGCCGCGCAGCAGAAGGGCCGCGCCGCGATAGAAGTCGGTCTTGGCAAAGTGCAGCACGTCGCGCACGAACGCCGGCACCCAGGCGGCCATGTGCGCCTCGGCGAAGCCCCGCTGCGTCTCGAGCAGGCGGGTGGCGCCCTGCTCATCGCCTGCGTCCAGGGCGTCGGCCGCACGTCCTGCCAGGAGCCCCTCGAACTCGAGCTCGAGAGCGATGTGGTCCTCGGCCTCAGCCCAGGCAGGGGCCTTGTCGAGACCGTTGGCGCGGTAGATGGCCAGCACCTCGTCGCGCGCCTGCTGCATGAGCAGGCGCTTCTCGGAGGTGTAGACGCTCTCGTAGGGGTAGGCGGCCGCGTGACCGTCGAACCCGCCGCCGATGAAGGCGCGCACGTAGTCCACCGCGAGCTCGGTCAGCGTGGCGTCGTCGGGGCGCGAGAGGTACGAGGCCATGAGGCGATAGCCCTCGTCGATGTCGTCGTTGCCCGTCTTGGCCGGGAAGCGCATGGCGCGCAGCTCCTTGAGGAACCCCTCGTCCACCTCGACGCGGTAGACGCGCGACAGCAGCGCGTAGGTTCCGCGCCGGCGCCGCGTCATCGCAGCCAGCTCGGCAAGATCCTGCGGACCCGCGGCCCCACCCGCGCCCGTCTCGTTATCGTTCTCCACAGCCTGCTCCCGATCGTCTGTCGTCTCGGCCATTCCCGTCTCCGTCTCCCGCACGTCGCGCCGCCCTAGGCGGGCACGCCCTCGTCCACCACGTCCGCCAGCATCTCGAGCGCCTCAAGGCCCATGTCGGTCGTCTTCCAGGCGCCGTCCCACACAAGCGCGTCGCACCCCTCGAGCTTCTCGGTGAAGTACGAGGCGAAGTGGCGCGGGCTCTGCACGAGGGGGTCGCAGTCCACGGCGGCGTTGACCTGCTTGGTCTTGGCCCCGCCGTCTTGCGCGCACATCGCAAGCACGCGCTTGAAGATGGGCAGGTAGTCGCCCTTTTCCTCGAACAGGGCCTCGATGCGCAAGAGCGGCTTGTCCGCCTGGGCGGCGGCGCGGCCCTCAGGCGTCGCGACCCACCGGGGCGCAGGGGGCTCCGCGGGCTCCAGGCACTCCACGCCGTCCACCACGACCACCTTGGGCTGGCCGGCCTCGGCCGAGTAGGGCTCGCCGGCCTCGTTGACGCGCTCGAGGGCCCCGGCCTGCTCGAGCAGGCGCCTCAGGGTCTCGGGCGCGTACACCGACACGCCCGCCTGGGCGCCGCGCGCGGCCTGGGCGAGAGGCTCGGCGGCACAGGGGGCCTCGCACGCACGCAGGATCGCGAGCAGCGCCCGGCGGTCGGCGCGCATCTCGGACATGAGCGCGGCGATGCGCTCGGCGGCATCGCGCCCCTCGCTGGGCGCCTCGGCGCGGGCGCGGGCCACGAGCTGCGCGTCCTGCTCACCCGGCATGGCCTGCGGGTCGCGCTCCCCGTCCTCGAAGGGGCTGAACGCCTCCCCCTGCGTCTGTCCTCGCACGGCCCGGCCCTCGACCTCGGCGCGCGTGTCGTTGCTCTCCTGCATGATGCCGTTCCTCTCCCCAGGCAGTTTTCGTATCTCGTCTCATGTCCCGCCCGGCGACGGCACCCGTGCAGGCGCGCCATCGCCGGTCGGCGGGGCCTTGCGGCCGGCCCCCGGCCTGAAGGCGGGCCCCGGGTTTACCCACGGCCCGCCTCAAGCCCTCAAGCCTTCAGGCCCTTCAGGCCCTCAAATCCTCGGCCCCTAGTAGTTGGGCAGGGCCATGCCGTGGCCGCCCTGCTGCACGGTGAAGTCCACGCCGTCGGTGACCCACACCTTGTTGCGCAGGATGTAGCGGATGGAGGGGCCGTTGCCCTCGTCGGGCACGGTGTAGACGTCGTCGCTGGTAAAGGGCGCCACGACCTCGCCCAGGGTCTTCTCGTAGCCGCCGCGGAAGCTCATCATCGAGGGGTCCTCGTCGATGTCGCCGTACCACTTGGCGAGTCCCACGCACTGCGACACGCACTGGGGGATGCCGCCCTCGTCGGTGACGTCCTTGCACAGGTTGCACTTCTCCACGACGTTGTCGTCCTCGTTGAGGTGGCGCGCGCCGTAGGGGCAGGCGGGCAGGCACGCCTGGCAGCCGATGCACTGGTCGGCCTCGATCTGCACCGTGCCGTCGTCGGCGATGTAGGAGGCGCCGGTGGGGCAGACGGCCACGCAGTCGGGGTTGTCGCAGTGCTGGCACTGCATGGGCAGGTAGTACCACTCGATGTCGGGGAACTTGGCGCCCTCGTACTTGGGGGTGGGGCCCACGCGCAGCACGCGGTTCCAGTACTTGCCGATCTGGACGTGGTGGATCTCCTTGCAGGCGGCGTTGCAGCCCACGCAGCCGATGCAGCGGTTGAGGTCCATCACAAGCGTCATGTGGCTCATGCGCTACTCCCTTCCCTCGTAGTCGAGCTCGGCCCAGGCCTTGAGGCGCGGGTCGTCGGCCGTGTGGATGATCTCGGTGCCGTCGTTGCCGCAGGGCACGGGGTTGCCGAACGGCGAGTTGTCGGCCGTGGCCTTGTAGATGTTCACCAGGTAGCCGCGCAGCTGGGGCGCGCCCTCGGCCTCGCACTGCGCCCAGGCGTCCACCAGGCAGTTGCAGCCGCACAGCTCAAAGCCGTGACCGGGCTGGTCGAGCTCGGGGAACCACCAGGAGTGCTCGAGGTTCACGCGGCCCTCGGCCACCTGAGGCGAGATGTCCACGCACTGGCGGATCTTGCCGAACGGCGTCTCGATCCAGGCCCAGTCGCCGTTCTCCAGGCCCAGGTCGGCGGCGTCCTTGGGGCTGATCTCGAGGCGCGGCGCCGGCCAGGTCTCGCGGCACCAGGGAAGCTGACGGTGCTCGGTGTGGAAGTACACCGGGATGCGGCGCCCCGTGGAGGCGATGTAGGGGTAGTTCTCGACGGTGTAGTCGGCGTACAGGTCGTGGTTGGGGTTGTCCATGTTCTTGGACTGCGTTTCGCGCCACCCGTCGTTGAACGGGCTCGACTTGGGCTCGGTGAAGTAGGGCAGGGCGTAGGAGAGGCCGTACTTCTCGCCGGTGCACTGGTTCACCTTATCGCGCATGGAGGTCTCCATGGTGATGGACCACACCTCGTCGCGGGTGGTGGGGGTGTAGAAGCCTGGCTTGCCCACGAAGGGCAGGTCGAGCCAGCCGGTCTCGTAGCGGCGGCAGCTGCCGAAGCCGTCGGGGTTCGTGAGGCGGGCGTCGTACCAGCCGTTCTCCTCGAAGCCCTTCTTGAACTCCTGCCAGTCCATGCCGATGGAGGCGATGGCGCGGCCGCGCAGGTAGTCGCCGGCCTCCCAGGGGTCGCCGCCGTCCTCGCGGTCACCCCAGAACTCCACGCCGGCCTTCTTGTACCACTCGTTGACGATGTCGGGGCCCCACTTGCACTCCGCGGGAGGCTCGATGCACTTCACGTGGCAGCCGTAGTAGCCGCCCGAGCCCTGCGCGACGCGGCTGCACTCCTGCTCCATCCAGTGCACCTCGGGCAGCAGCACGTCGGCCAGGTCGGAGATGGCGTCGTGCCACAGGTTCCAGTCCACGAAGAAGTCGAGGTTCTTCACGCCCTCCCAGGTGAGGGTGAGGTTCGTCTGGTTGAGGATGCCGCCGGCCTGCGTGAGGCAGCCCATGACGCGGTAGGGCTCGCCGGTCTTCATGGCGTTGTAGATGGCCGTGGCGTCGGCGTTGGGGTACATGGGGAAGTCGCAGATGCGGCGCGCCTTCTGCTCAGGGTCGTCCACGGCGTTCTTCGTGCCCACGCGCAGGAACTGGCCCACGAACAGGGAGTGCTGCGTGGGGTAGATGGAGGGGACGCGCGTCATGCCGCGGTGGCCGCCGGGCGTGTCGCGACGGCCCATGATGGCGTCGAACGAGTCGAAGCAGTGCTGCATCTTGATGGCGTTGCCGGTGTGCTCGTGCGTCACGGCGAAGTTGATGGCGCCCTCGCCGTAGCCGTCCTCGTTGATCTGGCAGTACTCGCGGCCCGCCGCCTCGATGAGGTCGGCCTTGACGCCGGTGATCTCCTCGGCATGCTCGAACGTGAAGTCCTTGCAGTTGTCGTAGAGGTACTCCCAGGCCGTGCGCACGCGCACCGTGCGGCCGTCCTTCAGCGTGACCTCGGGGATGTTGTCGCTCCACAGGGCCGGCTTGGTGGCCTTGTCGCAGCCCTCGACGGTGGGCATGGGCGACTCCTCGGGCAGGAACATGTCGGAGATGCCCTCGCGGTTGGCGTGGACGTACTTGCCCTTGGCCTGCTCCCACTCGTACATGTCCTGCATGCCGGCGCGGCAGACGTAGTCCCAGTCGGTGAACTTGGGGTGGAACACGTCGCCCTCGCCCTCCCAGAGGCCCGTCTCGGCGTTGAGGTAGGTGAAGCGGCCGTTGGCCTCGTCCCAGACGATGAACTTCTTGGGGTCGCCGTCCTCCTTGAGGTCGGACTCCTTGAGCAGGTTGGTCTTGACGTTGCGGTGCTTGTCCACCACGCCCATGCGGCTGACGGCGGGGATGTCGTCCTCCCAGCCGCTCGGCTCCACGTCCTCGCACACCAAGAACGGCAGGTCGGTCCAGCGACGGACGTATCTGTCCTGGTAGAGCTCCTCCTCGATGGCCATCTTGAGCCAGCTCATGAGGATGGCCGAGTCGGTGCCGGGGCGCACCGACAGGTAGTAGTTGGCCTCCTTGGCCAGGTTGGACATGCGCGGGTCCACGTTGATGTAGGCCTTGGCGGAGTTGGCGTTGTCCACGGCGAGGCGGCCTGCGTCGTCGTAGTTGGAGACCTCGATGCCGCTGCCCCACTGGACGAAGCGCTCCTTGGTGCCCCAGACGTTCTCCACGAAGTACAGGTCGGGACCGACGGTGGCGCCGGTCACGTAGTTGCGCGGGCCCTTGCACACCTGCACGGGCGACACGATGTTGGGCGAGTCGTACAGGTAGGCCATGGCGCTCATGCCGCTCATGGCGTAGATGCGGCTCGTACCGCCCATGAACGCCATGGAGGCGCCGCCGAACTTCTCCTGCAGCTCGCCCATCTTGGAGACGCACAGGTCGAGCGCCTCGTCCCAGGAGATGCGCACCCAGCCGGGGTCCTCGCCCTTGGGGTTCGTGCGCTTCATGGGGTACTTCAGGCGGTCGGGGTGGTACGCGGCCTGCAGCGACGACTGCGACTTGGCGCAGCAGTTGCCCATGGAGCCCACGTAGCTCGGGTCGCCCTCGATCTTGACGGCGCGGCCGTTCTTGACCGTCACGAGCACGCCGCACTCGTACTTGCCGCAGCCGCGGCATGCGGTGCGGATGACCTTCTCCTCCTCGGCGGCCTCCTGGGCGCCCTCGTCGGCCTGCGCCAGGCCGAACGCGGGCAGCGCCGAAGACAGCGCGGCGCCGGCGGCGGTGACCGCGGCCATCTTGGCGAAGGTGCGACGGTTCATGTTCAGAGCCTTCATCCAATCCTCCCTCTCGTTGCTATGTCCATGCGTGCGTTTCGTCGACGGGCGGGCCCTGCGGCTCAAGCGGCCCCGCCAGCGCAGCGCCCTCCCATCGACGTCCCAAAAGGTAGGCGGACGGGGCAGAACCCGAATCCCGCCACGATGTGGAACGCCGCCAAAGACGTCATACTCAAAGGTGGATTGGGTTATGGAGTCTAAAAAATGAGGCTCTTTACCAGGTGTTTTGTTGAGGGCCTTTCCACGGCGCCTGATGTACAATCTGGCGGGCGTGAAAGTTCGCGCACCGGGCCCCACCGATCGGTGGCCGCGTGGCAACAGGGGGATCGATATATGGCACGCATGACGATACGCGAGATACTGCACCAGCCCGGGTTCATCCTGGGCTGCGTGGGCCTGGCGCTGTGCATGTGTGCGCGCGACACGCACATGTTCGTCCTCTTCGACACGGTGCAGGGGTCGGCCTCCGCCCAGTACCTCATCGCCGCAAGCCGGGCGCTGCCCCTGCTGCTGGCCGCCCTGATATGCGGGCGCGCCGCACATGCCGGCAGGCCCGACGGCGACGTGCCGACCCGCCTGGGCGGCGCGTGCGCCATAGCGGGCGCGGCGTTCGAGACGCTGGGGCTGTGCATCCAGGTCGCCTTCGCCCAAGAGAGCGCCGACCTTGCCGGCCTGGCGTCGCTGGGCATCGGGCACAGCCTGCTCGTCTGCGCCTGGATGTGCTGGCTTGTGGGCATGCGGCAGCGCGTCATGTTCGTCTCGCTCATCACGGGCTTTGTGGCGGCCGGCCTCATCGAGGCGCTTCTGGCGCTCATGGACGCCGCGGTCATGGGGTACGCCCTGCTCGCGGTGCCGGCGCTGTCGCTTGCGCTGTTCATGGCGGCGGGACGCGCGTCAGGGCGGGGCGACGCCGCCGCCGAGGGCATGGTGCGCGAGCCTGCGCAGACGAGTGCCGCAGACGCGGGCAAGACCGGCGCCGACGCGGACGCCTCCCCCACCTGGCGCAGCAGCGTCCTCACGATGCTCACGTTCTTCGCCTACAGCTTCATCGCCCGCGAGCTGAGCGACACCTGGATGAACGGACTGGCGGGCGAGCCCCTGCGCGCCTTCCAGCTTTTGGGCGCGCTGGGCACCGTGTGCGCGGGCGGCCTGGTCTTTTTGGCGTTCAGCCTGCGCCGCAGCTACAAGAACCCCGCGATGTTCACCGTGTTCGTGACCTTCGTCGTGTGCCTGGCGCTCTACCTCAGCCTCACGCTGACGGGCCACCTGAGCGCGCTCGTGCTCGTGCCGCTCTTCGTCCTGCGCAAGATGCTGCTGTTCCTGCCCGCGTATTTCGCGCGCGGCTTTGGGCGCGGCTATCACGCCATGCGGATGTTCAGCCTGGCCATGCTCTTCGTCGAGCTGGGCAACATCTGCCAGACGGCCTTCTTCCAGACGGTCGCCCTCGTGCCCGAGGACGTGGACGTCGCAGGCACGCTCGCCATGCTCGCCTGCATGGTCTACATCGTGGCCGTGGAGTGGTCGCAGTTCTTCAAGGTCGAGAGGTTCGACGAGGTGGAGGAGCCCGTCGCGAATGCCGTTGTCGACCCCATGGCCCAGGCCGTGGCGCGCATGAGCGAGAATTGCGGCCTGTCGGCACGCGAGACCGAGGTGCTGGCGTGCCTGGCGGCGGGGCGCAACGCCGAGTACGTGGCCCGCACGCTCGGCATCGCCCCCTCCACCGCCAAGAGCCACATCGCCCACATCTACCGCAAGACCGGCTTCAACTCCCAGCAGCGCCTCATGGACGCGCTCATGGAGGGGGAAGGGAAGTAAGTCCTGAGCCGACCGCGCCGACGGCCCCGTCTACTCCATGGAGTTCAAGTACGACAAGGCCGCCAAGGAAGCCCTGGCCCAGATAGACGACCGCTCCTACCTCGTGCCTTTCTCGCCCGAAGCCCGGCGGCTACAGCGCCTCGCTCACCCAGGCGCCCACGTTGTGCGTGAGGCAGTCGAAGGCGATTCCCAACAGACTTACCTCGCAACCATCGCAGCGGTACGGCTCGGCGTAGCCCCTCTCGCGAATCTGGGCAAGCGCCTGGCCGGCGGCAGCGGCGGTGGCGCCCTCGCCAGAGGCAACCTTCATCTCGATGACGAAGACATGACCCGGCGCCCTCAGCACGATGTCCACGCGGCCGCGCGACGTGCGCACCTCGCCTTGCGAGTACACGCCGATGAACCGCATGATGGCGACGACCACGCACTGGTAGGCCTGCTCGGTCAGGCGGTCGGCCAGGTCGTAGCCGATGGCCGAGAAGAACGACTCAAGCGACTCCATGAACCCCTCGACGTCGCCCGCCCCCACCGCGCGACGGCACGCGATGGCCCAGCCGCTCGTCTGAGAGACGTCGGTGCCGGAGCTGACGTACGCGTTGGCGAGCCAGCGGTTGAAGCCGGCCGAAACCTCTTCGTTGGGAAAGCCCAGGTCGTAGACCGTGCCCATGGCCTGGCCCCACACACCCTTGATGGTGAGGTATCCCGTCTGCAGAAGCACCGCCGGCATGGAGGGGTCGGCGGGTTCGAACGTGCCCAGGTCGGCCTCGCCGACCTGGATGCCGTCCATGTTCATCGGAGCCTTCTTGGCATAGGACATGAGCCAGCCCGGGGTACCCGTCTCGAACCAATAGGACCTGAGCTGCAAGTCGGTAAGCGCGTTTCCGAGCGAGACGGGGTTGAACACGCGAACCATCCGCCCGTTGAAGCAGTAGCCGTCGTACATCTCGACGAGCTTGCCGAACGCCCCGTCGACGTCGGTGCCCAGGGCATCCGCGAGCGCGGCGAGGCGCGCGGGGTAGTTCTGGCGCACCTCCTCGTGCGTGTAGCCCAGAAGCGTCGTCGAAAAGGGGCTCATCGTGAGGTCGGTCAGGTTGTTGAGGTCCGAGAAGACAGAGACCTTCGAGAACTTGGACACGCCCGTCATGAGGCAGAAGCGCTGCTTGGACTCCGTGGCCTTGACGACGCCGTAGAACGACTTGAGGAAGGCCTGGAAGGGACGGACCTGCTCCGTGCCGACCCACTGGGTGAGGGGCTTGTCGTACTCGTCGATGAGCAGCACGACCTGGCCGTCGGGCGAGGCGGCGGCGAGGTCCTCGACGAGCAGGCGGAACTGCTCG
>CAVEWV010000051.1:0-19444 GCA_963619535.1 Acutalibacteraceae bacterium
TCGACGAGCTGATCGGGGAGATGGAGAGGCTGGTCGGGTAGAGAAAAGACGGGGGGTCTGACTGGGGGCCGAAACCCTCCTTCGCCTGCCGGTGCTCGTGGCGAAGGCCGTGGGGGATCGAGGCGGAAACGCTTCGCGTTGCGCCCCACCCCTTGCCTTCACTGCGCAGGCAGGCTGCGGAGGGTTTCGGCCCCTCGCGCGACGTCCGGCCTGGGCGGAAGCGCATGCCGGACGTCGCGTGCAGGCTGGGCAGAAGTGCATGCCGGGCTCGCGTGCGGGCCGGGCGGAAGGGCATGTCGGACTCGCGTACAGCCTGGGCGGAGGCGCATGGCATACTCGCGTGCGGGCTGGGCGGAAGCGCATGACGGGCTCGCGTGCGGCAAAAAAGTGCCCGGCCTGCCTGCGTGCCAGAGAGGCGCAGGCGAGCCGGGCACCTTGCATATGCGCGCGAGGACTGCAGCGAACGCATCGTAGGCATACGCGCACGAGGTTGAACACGGGCGCCGGGCAGGCCGGCGCTGTCAAGGCGACGGGCGCCGGGCTACTTGGCGGCTGCCTTGGCGCGGTTGTAGTTGATGAGGCAGCCTGCCTTGACGATGGCACGCTCCTCGGGCGTCATGTCGGCCACGTAGAGGTGGATCTGTTCGCAGGAGCCGTCGGCGCGCACGACCCAGGCGGGGACGTCGGCCATGTCGGTGTCGAGCGCGGCGCGGATACCGGGCACGTACACGCAGTCGCCCACCTCGAAAGGCGGCTCGCCCTTGAGCTGGAAGGGCACCATGCCCCAGTTCATGACGTTGGAGCGGTAGCGCTTGGTGGCGTACTCGCTCACGATGTTGGCCAGGCCGCCGATGACGCGCTGGCAGCTGGCCGCCTGCTCGCGGGCGCTGCCGTCGCCGGGCTTCACGGCGTAGACCATGCTGCCGTACTCGCAGCTCACGGGGTCGGCCGTCACGCCTGCGGCCTCAAGCGCCGTGAAGACGCCCGCAAGCGCCGGGTCGGCCTCGACAAGCGACGCCCCCGCCACGCGCGCCTGCTCCACGCCGGCCACGGCCTTGGAGCGGCCCACGTACTCCGGGTCGCGACGCGACAGCGTGAACTCGGCAAGGCCGAGGGGGTTGGAGCGGTACGACGACGTCTCGCCGGAGGGAATGAGCTCGTCGGTGGTGGTCACCGGGTCGAGGATCTTGGAGCACACCTTGAGCAGGATGTCCTGGCCCAGGGGCTCCATCTGGGGCCACGGCTTGATGTTGGGGCCCTCCACCAGCTCACTTGCGGAGTCGGCATGGCCGAAGCCCCAGTAGACGCGCTTGTCGTAGGGCGCGGAGTCGAAGGTGTAGGCGCAGTCCTCGTCCCAGGTCTCCTCGGGCAGGTCGGTGGCCGGGGTGAGCACGCCGCCGGCTGCGGCCGTGGCGGCGATGGAGCGCGCGTCCATGAGGGCCACGGCGCTCAGCTGGCCGTTGCCGGGCTTGGAGCCCTCGCGGTTGGGGAAGTTGCGCGTGGTGTGGCGGATGGACAGGCCGTTGTTGGCGGGTGTGTCGCCGGCGCCGAAGCACGGGCCGCAGAAGGCCGTGCGCACGATGGCGCCCGCCTCCATGAGGTCGTACAGGTAGCCGCGGCGCGCCAGCTCCAGGGCCACGGGCTGGCTCGTGGGGTACACCGACAGCGAGAACTCCCCGCAGCCGGTGTTGGCGCCCTTGAGGGCGCGGGCGGCCTGCACCACGCTGTCGTAGTTGCCGCCCGAGCAGCCCGCGATGACGCCCTGCTGCACGTGGAGCTTGCCGTCGACCACCTTGTCGAGCAGGGAGAAGTGCGTCTTGCCCGCCCCGATGTTGGCGGCCTCGAGCTCAACCTCGTGGAGGATGTCGGTGAGGTTGGCGTTGAGCTCGTCGATGGTGAAGCCGTTGGAGGGGTGGAACGGCAGGGCGATCATGGGCTTGACCTCGGAGAGGTTCACGCGCACGCAGCCCTCGTAATAGGCGCAGGCCTGCGGGGCCAGCGGGGCATAGTCCTGCTCGCGGCCGTGCTGGGCCAGGAACTCACGCGTCTTGTCGTCGGTGACCCAGATGGAGGACAGGCAGGTGGTCTCGGTGGTCATGACGTCGACGCCGTTGCGGTAGTCGCAGGTCATGCTCGCCACGCCCGGCCCCACGAACTCCATGACCTTGTTCTTGACGTAGCCGCACTTGAAGACGGCGGAGATGATGGCCAGGGCCACGTCGTGCGGGCCCACGCCGGGACGCGGCGCGCCCTCCAGGTAGATGGCCACCACGTCGGGGTACGCCACGTCGTAGGTGTCGCGCAGGAGCTGCTTGGCGAGCTCGCCGCCGCCCTCGCCGATGGCCATGGTGCCCAGCGCGCCGTAACGGGTGTGGGAGTCCGAGCCCAGGATCATCTTGCCGCAGCCGGCGAAGTTCTCGCGCATGAAGGAGTGGATGACGGCGATGTGGGGCGGCACGAAGATGCCGCCGTACTTCTTGGCGGCGGAGAGGCCGAAGACGTGGTCGTCCTCGTTGATGGTGCCGCCCACAGCGCACAGGGAGTTGTGGCAGTTGGTGAGCACGTAGGGCAGCGGGAACTCCTGCATACCCGAGGCGCGCGCCGTCTGGATGATGCCCACGAAGGTGATGTCGTGGCTCGCCATGGCGTCGAAGCGGATCTTGAGGTGCTCAAGGTCAGGCGAGGTGTTGTGCGCGGCCAGGATGGAATGCGCGATGGTGCCTGCACGGCCCGCCTCGACGTCGAGCGCCCGGCCCGTCTGCTCGGAGTAGGCCTGGGCGTCGGGTGCGGCCACGAGGGTCGCCCCGTCGAGCAGGAACACGCCGGAATCGAGAAGTTCAACCGCAGCCATCGTCGATGCCTTTCTGTCTGGGCCGCCTCCCCCGGTGGCCATGGTCAAGTCCGGCCATTATCCCGCCCGATTTGGGCAAGCGTGTTACGCGCATGCGGTTTTCCGGCGTATGGGCGAGGATACGGGGAGGCGGGCGGCAGGCGCTCTCAGGCAGCTAGCTCTTCACGCTCAGGACGTTGCCGGCCACGACCTTGACCTTCTTGGCGCGCACCATGCGCAGGATGCCCGAGGCGTCGATGTGCCACACGGCCTGGGCGGGAAGGCCCTCGGAGGAGTCGCGCATGTAGTCGATGAGCTGGGCGAGCATCTGAAGGCCCGGCAGGTCGGTGTCGCAGGTCTGCTCGTCATCGGCGCCGTCGCCCTCGGCAGGCGCATGGGGCAGCAGGTAGCTCTGGGCCGCCTGGCGGGTGGTGGTGCCCACAAGCACGCGCAGGCCCTCGGGCGCGGGAATCGGCTCGTAGTCGAAGGGGTCGTCCTCGGACGCCTCCGAGGCTTCGGCAGGCGCGCCGGCACCCTCGCCCGCAGGCTCGTCGGCGGCAACGGAAGCGTCAGCACCCTCGCCCGCTGCGTCCGTCTGCTCGTCCCCGGCATCCTCGCCTGCCGCGTCGGCCTGCTCGTCCTCGGCGGCCTGGCGCGCACGCTCGGCTGCGGCTTGAGCTCGGCTCATGACCTCGCCGCGCGCCGCCTGGATGTCGAAGTCCTCGGGGATGAGGGCCTTGGCCTGCGCCCACACCTCCACGGTGGCGCTGGCCTTCTTGGCGGCCTCAACCTGCTCGGCGTCCACCACGAGGCGCGCGGAGTCCCAGCGCCCCTCCACGATGGTGCGGCCCCAGGCGTCGAGCGCCTCGCGGTCGGTGTAGAAGAGCCAGGCGGCGCGGCGGGCGTCGTCGCCTTTGTTCATGAGGACAGGCATAGGATGCTCCTTGGGCAGTCGGTGCGCGCGAGGCGCGGGGTTCTAGCGGATGTCCTGGCCGTTGCGCGTGCCGGGCTGCCAGACGCGCTCGGAGATGCGGAAGCCCTTGTAGTCGGCCGTGAGCTCGCCCAGGTCGAACGGGGTCATCTGGTACACGTAGCTCAGCCAGTTGCGCCAGAAGAGGTTGGCGTGGCTGCGCCAGGTGAGCGTGGGCGCACAGGAGGGGTCGTCGTCGGGGTAGTAGTTGCGCGGGATGTCGATGGGCCGGCCCAGGCCCAGGTCGCGGCGGTACTCCGAGTCGAGCGTGTCCTTGGCGTACTCGAGGTGCCCGGTAATGAAGACCTGGCGCATGTCCTTGGTGGCCAGGATGCTGGGTCCCGTGACCGGGCTCGTGCCCAGTGCGAACAGGTCGCGGCCGAGATGGCCCTCGAGCTGCCCCAAGTCGATGCCGGCGTGGCGCGAGTGCGGCATGAGGAAGCGCTCGTCGAAGCCGTTGGTGAGGAAGTTGTACTCGTCGGTAAGGCGCGTGGGGAAGATGCCGAAGAGCTTGCTGGGCAGCTGCACCTTGCCCACGCCGTGGTGGTAGTACAGGCCGGCCAGCGCGCCCCAGCAGATGTGCAGGGTGGAGTAGACGTTCGTGCGGCTCCACTCCATGACGCCCTTGAGCTCGTCCCAGTAATCTACCTGCTCGAAGGGCATGTCCTCCACCGGCGCGCCCGTGATGACCAGGGCGTCGTAGCGCTTGTCGCGAAACTCCTCGAACGTGTCGTAGAACTTGACGAGGTGGTCGTGGGCGGTGTTGCGGCTCTCGTGCGACGCCATGCACATGAAGTCCATGTCCACCTGCAGGGGCGACTTGGAGATGAGGCGCAGGATCTGGGTCTCCGTCTCGATCTTCTTGGGCATGAGGTTGAGCAGCACCACCTTGAGCGGACGCATGTGCTGCTTGGAGGCGACGTTCTCCTCGAGCGCGAAGATGCGCTCGTCGTCGAGGATCTCCTTGGCAGGAAGCCCGGTGGGGATGTTGATGGGCATGAGGCGGCTCCTTGGTCGGCATCGACGCACCCGCCCGGCATAGGGCAAGCCGAATGGGCGCAAGGGAACAAGATACCTTTTCGCAAGGGATGCGGGGCTTGCGAGAAAGCAGTTGATTGCGTGAATTTATGGATGCTGGTTATCGGGGGAATCGATAACAACGACCCCTACAACTCGACAGGGACCCACTCGGTGTGGTTGCAGATCCACGCCTGGGGAGACTCGACGGAGAAGAAGACGAGCGTGGGGTCGTCGGGGCCGTCGTAGGACTCGCCCAGAGCGGTGAGGTGGTCGTAGCCCGCCTGGCGAATCTCAGGGGTGACCTCGTCGTTCAGGCCGGCCAGACCGCGCAGGATGAGCCAGCCGTGGCCGGGCCACCAGCTCGTGGCCTCGAACTTCTGGTTCTGGAGCAGCTCCTGCCACACGTCCTTGGTGGTGGCGGTGACGAACCACACGCGCCCGTCGTGCTCGGCGGCGTAGCTGAAGGGGCGCACGTGGGGCTGGCCGTCCACGCTCGTGGCCAGGTACCAGGCGGGAACGGCCTGGAGGTACTGCAGCACGGTATCGATTCCGCTCATGGGGTTCCTCCTTGCAGGGGCCGCGCTCGCGTGCGGCGCGGCGACGGGTGGGGTTGCGGGTTGCGACGGGCAGCTTACAGGGCGCGGGGCGCGGGCGCAAGCAGGCGGGCGGGCGCGGGCGGGCGCGGGCGAAGCGCGGGGCGCAAGCGGGCGGGCGCGGGGCGCAGGCAGGCACGAGCGCGAGCGGGCGGGAGCGCCGCACCTGCAAGCGCAGGCACCCCCGCACGGCGCCCCGCGCCGGCTAGCCCACGAATGTCCAGGGCGTGAGCACCTGGCCGGCGACCTCGATGTCGGCAGCGCCGACCGTGCGGCAGAAGCCCTGCTCATCGGGCACGTCCGAGTCCGACAGCCAGGCCGCGAGCACGGCCTGCACACGCTCGGCCACCTGGGTCGGGATCTCACGCGGGCACGACCCCGTCGCGGGCTGGGCGCTGCCCAGGATGTCCACCATGAGGGTGCGCCGGCCCTCGCGGGGCTGCCCCAAAACCAGCAGGCTCATGGCGGGGCGCGCGTTGGGGAAGACGCGCGCGGGCAGGCTCACCACGGCGCTCACGCGTCCCTGCGCTGCGAGCTGCGTGCGCAGGTCCCGCTCGCTTCCGGCCTGGGAGTGCAGGGCGCTGTTCGGCACGAGCAGGACGCAGCGCCCGCCCTCGTCCAGGTGGAAGAGCGCCTGCTGGATCCATGCGAAGACGGCCTTGTTGCGCGGGGGCACGCCCAGGCTCGACCAGCGCGGGTCGCCGGCCTGCACGACGCCCTCGTGCCAGGGGCCTTCCTCCTCGGGCAGCACGGCGCACACGAGCTGGGCCTTCCAATCGGGAAACGCGTCGTGGGCAAGCGCCGAGCCCGGGGCCGCCCCCATGCCGCCGCACTCCTGGGCACGGTCCTTGAGCTGGGCGGCGCGCACGAGCATGTCGGCCAGGATGTGCGAGAACTCCTGGACCTGCGTGCGCAGCGTGACCTGGGGCAGCTCGCGGCCGAACAGGTCGGGCACGCCCTCGCCGCGCGAGCAGGGCACGTACGCGCACTCCAGGGCGTCGCCGAGGCCCTGGGCGCATCCCCGCACGGCCGCGTCGAAGATACCCTGCACGGCATGGGGCAGGACCTCGAGCGAGGGGTCGAGGCGAAGCGCGGCGCGCACGAGGTCGCCGGTGACGTCGGCGGCCTCGATGTCGGAGAGGCGCCCCACCCAACCGGCGAGCGTCTCGAGACTGAGCAGCGAGGTGGCGTAGGAGAGCTGCGGCAGGAAGGAGAGCAGGTCATTGGACTCGGCGAGCTCGCCCATCACGGCGTCGAGCGCGGCCACGAGGTTCGCGTAGGCCGGGGCGGCGTAGGGACCCGCCGAGGCCGCGACGTAGGCCCATTGCGAGGGCGCGGCGCAGGCACGCACGACCACCAGAGGCGCAAGCTCCCAGGCCACGTCGGCCGCGTCCCCCAAGAGCCGGATGCCCTCGGCGGCAAGGGGCCGCAGGGGCCCCAGGGCCTCCAGGCGCTCAAGCGCGGCCGCGTTGGGGGCCGGCGCGGCAGGGGCTGCCGGCTCCACCGGCGTGGGCAGGTCGCCCACGGCCGACTCGCACCCCTCGCAGCTGCCGTTGCCCCAGACGCTGCCACGCCCGAAGAACTCCGCCAGGCGCGCGGCATGGTCGCGCTCGAGCTTGGCGGCGTCGCCCTCGCAGGCAAGGAGCCTCTCGAACAGCCTAGCGGCAATGGTCGCGAACTCGGCCTGCGCCTCGGGGGTGCCCAGGCAGACCTGAAGCTGCCCGAAGGCCTCGCGCGACACGCCCTGCCCGCGGGCGACGCCCTCATGCAGGCCGGCCGCGCGCAGCGCGAAGAAGAGGACCCCCAGGTCAACCTGGGAGTCGGCCGCGCAGGCGTAGAGCACCTCGGCCAGGGGGTGCGACGGCTCGGGTATGTAGCGGGCCACCATGGCGCTGCCCTGGGCGCCCACGAGCACGGCCGGGCCCTCGGCGAGCGCCTCGTCACAGCGCCCCAACCCCCCGCGCACGCCCTCCACACGCACGGGCTTGTCGGCGCCGCGCGCCTGGTAGGGCACGGCCGTGCCCTCGCGCCAGGCCACGAGGCCCTCAAGCGCCACCTGCGCGCCGGCGGCAGAGGCGCCGACGATGCGCGCGAAGGCCTCGTCGCCCTCGGCCAGCAGCTGCGCGGGCAGGGCCGCAAGGCGGCGCGACTCGGCCTCGTCGTCCTCCACCATGGCCACGAACGAGTCGCGCGTGGCGCGGCAGGGCCAGGGGATGCGCGAGCCGAGCAGGCCGACCTCGGAGATCTGGCGCAGCTGCGGGGTGCCGCTCACCTGGTGGGCCACCTGCGGGGAGTGCGTGATCACCTGGTAGATGTAGTCGGTGTCCGCGGGGTCATAGGGCACCAGGGCATGCACGGAGCGCCCGAACGAGAAGCGCCCCAGCTCCTTGCGCGCCATGACGTACCCCAGGTTCGAGACGACCTGCCCATAGGCCGGCACGATCACGGCGCCCGCGGCGTCGACGAGCCAATCGTCGATGCCGAACTGCTGGCAGTTGTCCGCGTAGTAGGAGAACGGCCCCTTGCGGGCCATGCGCTCGGCCACCGTCAGCTCGCACTGTCCCTCCTTGGCCACGCGGCACACCTCGGAGAGCCTCACCATCTGCAACGCCATGCCACTGCCCTTCCCTTCCGGCGCAAACGCGTTGCGCCGTCGCGATTTGACGCAGGACATGATACCCGCACAAGGCCCCGTTTGTGTCAGGGGCGTGCGTATGGGCGAGTGGCGCGCCGCGACGCCTGGCAGATTCCTAAACTTGCCCGTCGCCCAAACCCGGCACGTCGAAAGGATGTCCCATGGCCGCACAAATACTCGAAGCCGTCATGCTGCTGTGCTTCGGCCTCTCCTGGCCCATCAACGCCTACAAGAACTTCAAGGCCCAGACGGCCGCAGGCACCTCCTGGCAGTTCATCCTGCTCATCACCCTGGGCTACTTCGCGGGCATCGCCGCGAAGATCGTGGGCGACGCCATCAACTGGGTGCTTGCGGTGTACCTCTTCAACCTGGTGTGCATCGCGGCCAACTGGGTGGTGTACTACCGCAACCGCATGCTCGACAAGCAGCGCGCCGCCAGCGCCGAGGCCATGCTCAAGCAGGGTCAGGCCACGAGGTAGGGCGACCTTCCCCTCCCCTGCGGGAAGGCCTCGCTTCGGGCCGCCTTCCCGCACGCGGGGACCGCACCGCCCTGGCCCGGCCCGCCATACGCACGCAAAAGCGGGGGACGTCCGCATCGAACGGACGTCCCCCGCTTCGTCTTACGCAGCCTTGCTCGGGAAGGGCAGGTTTACTTGCTCTCCTGGGCGGCGATGTAGTCCTCGTAGGCCTTCGCGCCGCTGGCGGCCTCGAAAGCCATCTGGGTGGCCTGCAGGATGGCGTTGGAGGTCACGGTGCAGCCCGCGACGCCGTCCACGCCCTCCCAGGTGCCAGCCTCGACGATGGCGTTGGCCACCAGGGGGCCGGCGTCCAGGCCGATGCCGCTGGTCTCCTTGAGGCGGGTGAGCTTGAAGTCGCTCATCTTGCCGGCCTCGAAGGTGACCTGCACGTCCACGCGGCCGCCGATGCCGCGGGCGGTGCCGTCGTAGGTGCCGTCGTTGTAGCCGCCCTCGGCCGCGGCGAGCGCCTGGTTGGTGGCCGAGATGATGGCGTTGGAGGTCACCGTGCAGCCGGCGAGGACGTCCACGCCGTCGGTGCCGCCCGCGGCCACGATGTTCTGGGCGACGATGGGGCCGGCGTCCAGGCCGATGCCGCTCGTCTCCTTCAAGCGGGCGAGCACGAGGTCGACCAGAACGCCGCCCTCGATGATGGCCTCGACGTTCACCTGGCCGCCGATGCCTCGCGCCGTGCCCTTGTACAGTCCGTCAACATATGCCATGGGATTCATTCTCCTCAGTGAAGTACAGCTCTATCCCTCATCAACGCGGGTTCAGATGCGCGAGGCGCGCGGGGGCGCGGTGTACTGGGCGTACATGAGCCCCCGCGCAACGCGGCGCATCGGGTTCCGCAGCGCTCTTTACGCCTGCGGCTCGAGAGAGGCGGCGTCCAGGGCAGCGATGCGGCCGGTGGTCAGAGCCTCGCAGATGTTGCCGATGAGGTAGGCGAAGCCGTTGATGGAGCCGAACTCGCCGCAGTTGTACAGACGGGGGATGACGTTGCCCTTCGCGTCCAGGGTGCGGTTGTAGCCGTCGTGCCAAGGGCCACCCTGGGTGTTGATCGAGGAGCAGCACATCTCGATGGCGTAGTACGGGCCCTCCTCGGACAGGGCGGCCATCTTGGCGGAGTCACGGGAGAACTCGGAGTCCTTGCCCTTCTTGCACATGGCGTTCCAGTTGTCGAAGGTGGCCTTCAGGCCCTCGGCGTCGCAGGTCTCCACCTCGCTGGAGGGGTTCACGCCCTGCATGAGGCCGGCGAGCTCCTCGATGGTGTCGGCCTTGACGATCCAGCCCTTGTCGAGGGCGTAGTTGTTCCAGTCCTCAGTGGGCTGCAGGCCCTGGACGGCGCAGTAGGTGTCGAGCAGGCCCCAGTAGCCGGTGCCCTGGTACAGCTGGACCTTGTCGAACATGGTCTGGTCGAAGACCATCCAGAAGGGCAGGTTGGGGTACTCGTCGGCCTTGGGGTAGTTGCCCTTGTTGTGCGTCCAGTCGGTCAGCGGGGTCTTGCCGATGTTGTGGTTCATGGTGGTCTCTTCGTTCATGAACCTGGTGCCGTACTTGTTCACCCAGAAGTAGTTGAACGTGTAGGGGTCGTAGCCCTTCTCGGGCATGGACACGGCGCAGCCGACCTCCTCGGAGGGCAGGCGGTAGGCGCAGGCGCTCCACTCGCAGCCCTCGAGGTGCCACATCGCGGCGCCGGCGGCCGAGCAGATGTCGATGCCGTCGCCGGTGTTGTAGGGGGTGCCCCAGCACTGCTGGAAGATGCCGGCGTGGTTGTACCAGGCCTGCTTGGTCTTGCTGTTCTCAAAGCCGCCGGTGCACATGATGACGCCGTGCTTGGCCTTGATGGTCTTGGTGGTGGCGCCGCCGTCGTCGGTGTACTCCACGCCCAGGACCTCGCGGGTCAGCGGGTTCTGCACGAGGCCCGTGATGGGCGAGCCCAGGCGCACCTCGGCGCCCTTGTCCTTGGCGACGGCAGACAGGGCAGCGAAGAACTCATAGCCCGCGCCGGGATGGCCCTCGGGAGTGCGGTAGAACATGATGGCGCCGTCGGTGGCGTGACGGTCGGTGCCCTCACGGGTGCCCTCGAAGAAGCTGAAGCCCAGATCCTCGGTGAGCCAGGGGTACATGTCCTGCACCATGACGTCGCAGAGGTGGTCGATGGCGTCCTCGTTGGGCACGCAGTAGAAGCTCATGCGCTTCGTCTTGCTCTTGATCTCGTCGAGGTCGCAGCGGAAGGTGTCGTGCAGGTTGGAGGTGGAGCAGCCGAAGTTGCCGCCGTCCTCGATGGGGGACTTCTCAAGAACGATGGTCTTCATGCCCTGCTCGGCGGAGGTGATGGCGGCGGTCACGCCAGCGGCGCCGTAGCCGGCCACGACGATGTCGCACTCCTCGTCCCAGGCGGGGATCCAGGGCTGCGTGGGATCGACGGCCTCGTCGGCCAGGGCGGCCTTGGCGGCAACGGTCGCGGCACCTGCGGCGACGGCGACGCCACCGGCGATGAAGTTCCTGCGGGAAAGCTCGTTAGCCATCTTCAATCCATCCTTCTCGTGTTTGTGGGCGGCCCGCCGGCGCCCCCCTTGGGCGTCTGCGGCACGTGTTCGCCGCGCTTGGCGGCACCGCCCGTTTGACGAGTCCGCACACTACCCGCCGCCCGGCCGCCTTACATCGCTTGCCATGTTGAAATCGCCTCACCAAACAGTCCTCAACCAAAAAGTTGAGTTATCTAGCTGGGGGTTCTTCAAACTCACCCTGATGCAAGCTAAGATGTGCCACTGAGGTTGAGGCCCTGGGGAAGGGCTGCGAGCAGCAAGGGGACACACCATGAAACCCGTCGAGTTCATACGAAATTCACTTTCCACCTTCGCCAGCAAGGACGGCCGGTGGCTCGTGCTCTTCTCGGTGTCGGTGGGGCTGGCCCTGGCGTGGACGTACACGCCGCTGTTCCTGGCACCTTTGGGCTGCGGCATGGGAGAGGCACTCTTCGGCACCGACGGCTCCCCCATCGTCTTCTTCGCGGTATGCGGCCTCACCTATCTGGCCAACGCGCTGCTCGACTCAAAGCCCGGCGCGCGCAAGGTCTTTGGGTACGGCCTGCCCCAGGCGCTCGTGGGCGTGGCGGGAGGGGCGCTGCTCGCCGCCGCCTACCTGCTCGACACCCCCGACGCGCTGGGCGTCGCCGGCGCGGCCTACGACGGCATCGAGATAGGCGGCACCGTGAGCGGCGCGGCCCCCGGCGATGTCGACACCGCATGGCTTCCCTTCGTGCTGGGCGGCGTGGGCGCGGCGCTTGCGGCCTTCTCCTCCACCTGCGCGGTCATCCAGGCGTCGCGCCTGCTCAAACGTCTGTCGCCCTCGCGCTCGGTGGTGGCGTGCACGGGCGCGTTCACCGTGGCCGCCTGCATCGTGGTGGTGGCCGCCTTCATCGGGGGCATCGTGGCATGCCTGGCCATCTCGTTCGTGCCGCTCGTCACCTGGGGGCTCGGCCTTCTGGGCGACGCCCTCATCCCCTACGCCGACCTGTCGCGCGCAAGCGAGAAGAGCCTCACGCTCGTGCCGCTCAAGAAGAAGGACGCCTGGCGCTACGGCGCCATCGCGCTGGGGCTCTTCCTCATGGGGGGCTGGGCGCTCAACAACGCCGGGCAGTACAACCACCTCCCGCAGAACCTGCCCGTCGTGGCCATGGCCGTGCAGAGCGTGCTCGTAATCGTCGTGTTCGCCCTGGGCGCGGCCGCCTTCCACTCCACGAGCAAGCCCATCGGATACGAGCTCATCTGTCGGGTGTGCGTGCCGGCAGTGACGTTGGCCATATTGCTGGAGTTCCTGCCGGAGTCCAACGCCGGCTACCTGGACGACCTGGCCGTGTGCATGACGTTCGTGGCGCTCATGCTCAGCGAGCTCATGACCTGGGTGATCCACGTGTGCACGTCGCGCAGCATGCAGAACCAGGGCATACGCGCCTTCGCCATCGTGCGCGCCATGACCTGCGTGGGCGTGGCGGGCGCCTACATCGTCACGCAGTGCTTCGTGTGGGTGCCGCTCGACAAGCCTAAGGTGGCCATGGTCATCGGCTTTCTGATGCTCATCGTGTGCGTGGTGTGCCTGCCGAGCGCCGACGCCAAGGTCATCAGCCTGGCGAGCGCCCAGCCTGCGTCGCTGCGCGACCTCGACGAGGAGAAGCGCGACAAGCTGAGCGGCCTCATCGTGTCGCACGGCCTCACCGCCCGCGAGGCCGAGGTGTTCTCTCTGCTTGTGGAGGACCTCGATGCGGCGGCCATCGCGCAGCGCCTGGGCGTGTCGGGCGCCACCGTGCACACGCACGTGAGCCATGTCTACGCGAAATTCGGCGTCCACTCGCGCAAGGAGCTCGAGCGCGCCGTGAAGGCCGAGGAGTAAGGGCGCGTCCCCGCGGCCCCTGGGGCGGCGCGCAGGCCCCTCGCCCTACGCGCGCTTTTCCCGCTTCACCAGCGGCTCCTGCTTGTTCACGATGCCCTTGAGGGGCGTGGTGAACAGGATGCGCAGGTCGAACATGAGCGACCAGTTCTCGATGTAGTACAGGTCGTACTCCACGCGGTCTTGGATGGAGGTGTCGCCGCGCAGGCCGTTGATCTGCGCCCAGCCCGTCATGCCCGGGCGCACCTGGTGGCGCAGCATGTAGAGGGGCACGCTGCCGCGGAACTCGTCCACGAACTGCGGCAGCTCCGGGCGCGGGCCCACCAGGCTCATGTCGCCCCAGAACACGTTGAAGAGCTGGGGCAGCTCGTCGATGGAGTAGCGGCGCATGAAGGCCCCGAAGGCGGTGCGGCGCGGGTCGCCCGCCACCGTCCAACCCGTGGCCTCGCGGTCGTTGAGGCGCATGGAGCGGAACTTGTACATGTAAAAGCGCTTGCGGTCGCGCCCCACGCGCTCCTGCTTGAAGATGACGGGGCCGGGCGAGGAGAGCTTCGTGCCCACGACGGCCACAAGCATGATGGGCGAGGTGAGCACGATGAGCACGGCCGACCCCACCACGTCCACCGCGCGCTTGACGAAGGCAAAGCCCAGGTTGTCGAGCACGACGCGGTGCACGTTGATGAGGGGCACGCCGCCCTCCACGCTCACCGACGGGCGGCTCGAGAGGAACTGCCAGTAGGCGGGCAGGATTGAGAGCTTGATGCCGCTGCGCTGGCAGGCGATGAGGATGGCGTCGAGCTTGTCCTGCTCGCCGCCCTCCACGGCCACCACCACCTCGTCGGGAAAACAGCTGTCGAGCACGGCGTCGATGCGGTCGTAGCCGCCCAGCAGGTCCACCTCGGGGGCCACCTGCTCGGGCCCGATGCTGCCCAGCACCACCTGGCCCGCCTCGGGCTTGCGCGCGATGCCCTCAACGAAGGCCGCGGCGCCCGCGCCCGACCCCACCACCACGACGCGGCGCAGGTCGCGGCCCTTGCGGTGGGCCTGGCGCAGCACGCTGGAGGTCGCGAGCACCTTGCCGCACGACAGCGTGACGGAGATGAGCCAGTAGAACACCGTCATCCAGCGCGAGAAGTCCACCACGCGCAGCACGAACATGAGGTCGATGAAGAGCATCGTGGCGATGGTGTTGGCCGCCACGACCTGGCCCAGCTTGCGCGTGACGTCGGTGGGGCCGTGGTGGTCGTACACGCCGAGCAGGCCGTAGAAGAACAGGTACACGGGCGAGAAGGCCGTGACCCACAGCACGTGCTCGCCCAGGCTGCCCACGGGGTTCTCGCCTGGGAGCAGGTAGAAGCGCAGCCAGAAGGCGATCGCCATGGAAAGGGGCGCGATGAGGACGTCCACAAGGTACGAGGCGGCGTTGAAAGCGCGCTTCCCCGCCCTGATAGGCCTGATAGGCATGTGTGCGGCCCCTCCCTTCCGGCTGGTCTAGCCCTTGCTGAAGTTCATCTGGCCCTTGTGGTACGACTCGCGCCACACCCAGTTGGGCTCACCGCCCACGAGGGGCTCGTCGGGGTCAACCTCGCCGTAGTCGGCGTCGACGTAGCCCGTGAAGCGCGCGAGGTTCACCTCGAGCACGCAGGTGTCGGCCGTGGAGTAGCGCGCGCTGGCCTGGTCGGCGATGCTGTAGGTGCCCACGGTCACATAGCCGTGCGAGTCCACGGCGCGCACGGCGAAGATGCGGCCCTCGCCCGCCTCGTCGCGCGGGACGAAGACGTAGAGCCTGTTCTCCCACAGGCAGACCTGCGTGGCGGCCGGGGCATCTTCGCACGCCATGAAGGAGGACTCGTCGTGGGCCAGCGCGCGCACGCGGCCCGGCAGCGTGACCTCGCTCGCCGCGATCACGGCCACAAGCAGCGCAAGCGCCGCCGCGGCAACGTGGGCGGCCTTGGGCAGGGCGGCAAAGCGCGCGAGCAGCCCCGGGCGGGACGCGGGCGCGTCGGGCGCGGCCTGCGCGTCGGCGCCTGCCTGAGACGCGTCGCCGCAGGTATTGGGGCCTGCCAGGGCCTCCGAGGCCTGCGCGGCGGACGCGGTGGGCTTGGCCTGCGGGGCGGCAGCGGGCGCCTCCACCCACAGCGCGGGCAGCTCGTCGGCGCTCGGCAGCTTCTTGGTGTTGAGGTACTTCTCGTAGGCGTCGCACAGGCCCTTCACGTTGTTGCCGAAGGCGACCTGCTGACCGTGGTCGAGCCAGAGGATCTTGTTGCACAGCGAGCGCACCTGGCCCGTGGAGTGGCTCACGAGCAGCGTGGTGGCACCGCCCGAGATGATCTGGCGCATCTTGGCCTCGCTCTTCTTGCGGAAGGCCCCGTCGCCCACGGAGAGCACCTCGTCCAAGATGAGCACCTCGGGCTCCACCAGGCTGGCGATAGAGAAGGCCAGGCGGCTCTTCATGCCGCTCGAGAGCTGCTTGAAGGGGCGCTCCTCAAAGCCGCGCAGCTCGGCGAAGTCGATGATCTGGTCGTACATGGAGTCCACGAAGGCGCGGTCGTAGCCCAGCATGGCCGCACGCAGGTAGGTGTTCTCGCGCACGGTGAGGTCGCCGTCGAAGCCGCTGCCCAGCTCCAGTAGGGCCGAGATCTTGCCACGGCACTCAACGTGGCCCTCGGTGGGTACCATGATGCCGGAGATAGCCTTAAGCAGGGTGGACTTGCCCGCGCCGTTGGAGCCGATAATGCCCACCATGTCGCCGGGCTCAAGCTCGAAGGTCACGTGGCGGTCGGCCCAGAACTCGGTGATCTCGTACTCGTGCTTGAGGTGCCTGATGAGCCACTCTTTGATGCCGATGTCCTTGAAGTCGCCCGTGATGTAGCGGATGGACACGTTGTCGCAGGTAATCATCGCAGTCATGGGCGCACCTTACACGTAGTACAGGAAATCGTGGTTCTTCTTCTTGTAGATGAGCGCACCCACGGCCAGGGCCAGCACCGCGTAGCCGACGCACAGCGCGTGCAGCCCCACCGACGGCACGATGCCGTCCAGCACAATCTGGCGGAAGTAGCTGATGTAGGCGTACACCGGGTTCAGGTAGAAGAGCTGCTGCACGAGGGGCGCATAGCCCGTGGTGGTGTAGAAGATGGCCGACATGTACATGAGCAGCATGGTGAAGACGCCCCAGAGGTACTGGATGTCCTTGAAGAAGACGTAGAGCGCCGAGAGGATGAGGCCCACGCCGATGTTGAACACCATGAGCAGGGCGATGGGCACCACGAGCAGCAGGAAGAGCCAGGTGAACGTGATGCCGTCGATGAGGCAGAAGACGAAGAAGACGCACAGGTTGATGCCGAAGTTGATGGCCGTCTGGACGTTCTTCGACATGAGGAACATGTACTTGGGCACGTTGACCTTGGTGAAGATGCCCGCGTTGGACACAAGCGCCGACATGCCCTGCGTGGTGGCCTCGTTGAAGTAGGAGAACACCAGGTTGCCGCAGAACAGGTACGTGGTGTAATGATCCATGCCCGAGCCGAAGAACTGCGTGAAGACGATTTTCATCACGAGCAGGGTAAGCAGCGGGTTGAGGATGCTCCACAGCATGCCGAGCACCGTGCGCTTGTACTTGGTCTTGAAGTCGCGCGCCACCAGCTCCTCGAAGAGAAACTGGTGCTCCTTGAACTTCTGCAGCATCCCGCCTTCTTCCGCAATCCGCCTGCATTTTCCAAGCAGTACAGAATAGCAGGGAATATGCCAGAAACGGCCCAGACGGTGCGGCAACTATGAGAAGCCTACGAGAAGGCCCTACTTGCCCCGGCCGTCGTGCTTGAGGCGGTAGATGCAATCGAGCATGTGCGCTGCCCACCAGGCCCGCACGCCGTCGTGGCCAAGAAGGCGAAGCTGGGCGCGCCCTGTGACGCCCAGGCGCTGCCAGAGCGTGGTGGACCCCCCGTGCTGGCGGGCGAAGGCCGCCAGGTCGGACATGACGGCGCGCTGCTCGGCGCTCATGCCATTGCGGCACTCCCAGGCAAGCGGCCACATGTTGAGGATGGCCTTCATCACGCCGTCGATCATGGGCTGGGCGGCCTCGGGCACGCGCGGCAGCACGTCCTCGCAGCGCTGCATGTTGGCACGCACACAATCGAGCTCGCCGTCGAAGGTGCGGCTGCCCACGATGCCCGTCTGGCGCACGCGGTAGTTGTAGAGCGCCTGCGGGATGAGGGCCACGCGCCGGGCCTTCTCCACCAGCTTATAGGTGGTGTTTACATCCTCGTACTTCTGCCCCACGGGGAAGCGCACGCCCTCCCACAGCTCGCGGGTGAAAAGCTTGTTCCAGGCGTAGTTCTGCAGCTCGTCGTCGTACATGAGCAGCACCATGGCCTCGCGGGAGCTGAGCGTCTGGGCCGCCTCGACCCCCCGGCTCCACCACGGCTCGCCCGTGACGTCGTCGAACTCGGTGAAGTTGCACACCGCGATCTGGGCGTCCTCGTGCAGGGCCGTCTGGAGCAGCGTAGCGAACATGGCGGGCTCTGTGGTGTCGTCGGAGTCCACGAAGCCGATCCAGGAGCCGCGGGCCACGTCGAGGCCCGCGTTGCGGGCGTCGGAAAGCCCGCCGTTGGGCTTGTGGATGACCCGCACGCGCGCGTCGCGGGCCGCGAACTCGTCGCAGATGGCGGGGCAGCCGTCGGGCGAGCCGTCGTCCACGAGGATGACCTCGAGGTTGCCATAGGTCTGCGCGAGGATGGACTCCACACAGGGCCGCAGGTACGGCTCCACCTTGTAGATGGGCACGATGACCGAGATGAGGGGCTCGGTGTTTGGATGGTTCATGGCACGCGTCTCCTACTCGATCACTTGTGCAATGCCCGACGGCTCCACCTGGGCGGCAATCGCCCGGAAGGGCTTGGCATCCAGATAGTGCTCGTTGAGCTTCTGTTTGTGATATTCCAGGTAGGTGCCTGCGGTGCGACTCACAAGCTCCTTGGTGAAAAACGTCTCCCAGCTGAAGTTCTCGCGGCTCTCGATGTAATCAGCTGGGTTGGCAAGGACCCGTTCGACCTCGCTATCCTTGATGACACCGCTCGACAGCACAACCCACTCAAACGACTCTGGGAGAAAGAGGCCCGCGCCCTTGCGGCTCGCCAGGTCATACACAAGCTCCATCTCCGGGCCAAAAGCGGCGCCGTCGGCAATCACGAGAATATGACTGTCCTGGCAGGCCAAAAGGGTCGAGAAGACCTTTGCTTTTCCGTTGGCAGACAGACAACGAATTCCTGATTTTTCACAAAGCGCCTGGTAAAACTCAAATCCCGAGTTCGAATCCTCCACGATTACAGTTTGGGGGCGCTCGATGTGAGGAAGCTCGGCGTACATCCTGCGCGTCTGGCTGTAAAACTTGCGCACGCCGGGATAACGCGAGGTGGTGTTCACAAGCTCGTATACCTCTTCAACGCTGTAGGGCAAACCGGGAAGCGCGTCCCTCGTCGCGATGACGTAGTAGTTGTCGGAGGCCTTAGCGGCAGCGGCGAACTCGTACGACCGCACGAACGCGTTGCCCTCGTCGATAAAGACGAAGCTGCCATGCGTGGACTCAAGCTTGCTCAGCCAGTCACGCCCGGAAAGGACCACGCACGGCTTTGGGCTCGAGAGCATGACACCGCTGGCAGGGCCGTCGTTCTCATACTCGCCGATAAGCTCGATGAGCGTCGTCTTGCCCGTGGCGCTTTTACCCTTGACCACCGTGATGTTTCGTGCAAGCGTCAGTTTGAACTGAACGCGCGCCACACTGACGACGATATCGTACGAGCCCCTCACTGCGCCTCGCCCCGCAACGCCTGGGCCGCCTCGCAGAGCACGCCCATCATGTCGTGCACCACAACGCCGGAGTTAAGGACCTTGATGGAAAACTTGCCTTCCCCAAACTGCATGAGATGGTGCAGGTTGATGGTAATGTCTTGCTTTGCAGCCATGCGCAAGATCCACCAAGCACAGTTGTCGCCGCAGGTAGATGCGTTAAACACCTTATCAGGCATGTTATGGATCAGCAGGAGGGTCTTCACGCCACCCGAAAGCTGCGTGGGCGCAATCTTCCCGAGCACCGGACTCTCAATGAGGCCGTCGCCGAGCACCTTGGCACCGTCGACGCTTTTGATCATGCGGCGCGCGAAGTCGTCGTCAAACCAGCTGTCGAGGTAGGTGTTCTTGAAATACACCGACGTGTTGTAGATGGCCTGCGGCATATCGCCAAAGTAAACGCTCAGCACACCGGCCTCCCCACCCCGAACGCATGATAAAAGACTTCACAGTCGCGGCATTATCGCACGCGGCCAGGCGACGCAAACGCCAGTGGCGCGATGCGTCGCAGTAAAACCAGCACGGCGGGGGCGCGTTCCCGGATAAGCAGGTCGCTCGCAGCCCAATCAAGCCGTATACTTGCAGGTCGCACATCCCACGCTACCGAGCCCCCGGAGGCACGCACCGTGACGTTCACGCGCG
>CAVEWV010000052.1:0-15251 GCA_963619535.1 Acutalibacteraceae bacterium
GCCCCCAATTCAGCACACCCATGTGTTCCACCCCGCGTACCTGCGGGTTTCATACGTACGAGACACTGTGAGAGAGGGAGGAAGTTTTGGCAACGTCAATCAGCAGGCGAAGCTTCGTCGGTCTGGCCGCCTTTGGGGCCGCGGCCGCCGCCATGGCGACGCAAGCCGCCCCCAACCTGCTCGCCGCGACGCCGGCGAAGGCTGAGGAGGGCGAGGTCAAGAAGCTGCGCACGATGTGCCGCGCGTGCCTCAACAACTGCGGCATGATCGCCCACGTCAAGGACGGCAAGGTGGTCAAGCTCGAGGGCGACCCCGACGACCCCATGAACAAGGGCGGCGTGTGCGCCAAGGGCCTCGCGGGCATCCAGGCGCTCTACAATCCCAACCGCATCAAGTACCCCATGAAGCGCGTGGGCGAGCGCGGCTCCAACGAGTGGGAGCGCATCTCCTGGGAGCAGGCCATCGACGAGATCTGCGACGTCATGTGGGAGTACTACCAGAAGGAAGGCCCCAAGTCGCTCGTGTGCTCCACGGGTGGCGGCGGCAACCCGCAGTTCTTCTCGCCGGCGCGCTTCCTGTCGGTGTGGGGCGGCGGCAACTTCTTCGAGCCGGGCTGCGCCCAGTGCTACCTGCCGCGCAACCACATGGAGTTCTGCCTGAACGGCACGGCCGACACCTCGCTTGCCGACGGCCCCGTCACCGAGGTGTACCTGCCCGGCATCCTGCCCGACGACAAGTGCACCCCCACCAAGACCTACGTCATGTGGGGCGTGGGGCCCTCCTACCACGGCATCGGCTCCACGGGCCGCGTGGTCACCGACCTGCGCAACGCCGGCATGAAGACGGTCGTCATCGACCCGCGCCTCACCCCCGACGCGGCGCGCGCCGACGTGTGGCTGCCCATCCGTCCCGGCACCGACGTGGCGCTCATGCTTTGCTGGATCAACTACATCATCGAAAACGAGCTGTGGGACCACGACTTCTGCCGCGAGTGGACCAACCTGCCCTTCCTCGTGCATGAGGACACCCGCCTGACCTACCGCGCCTCCGAGCTGGGCCTGGGCGCCGAGGACGAGTACGTCGTGTGGGACAAGAACACCGACTCCGCCGTCGCCATGCCCTACCCGTTCCCCTCCGACGGCTCCATCGACCCGGAGATGTTCGGCACCTTCGAGCTGCCCAACGGCGAGACCGCCCGCACGGCGTTCCAGATCATGAAGGAGCACGTGAGCGAGTGGACGCTCGAGAAGGCCGCCGAGGTGTGCTGGCTGGAGGCCGACAAGATCGAGGAGGCCATCAACCTCTACGTCGAGGGCTGCCCCAACGCCGGCGTGTCGCTGGGCGTGGCGACCGACCAGACGATCAACTCCGCCCAGGCCGCCCAGGGCGACGCCATCCTCGACATCCTCATGGGCTGCATCCGCCAGCCCGGCTCCATCGTGCAGAACCGCCCGTGCTACGTCGAGCCGTGCAACTATGTGGTGCAGCCGTTCGGCCTGCACCACCCCGACCACCCGCTGCGCATGCCCGAGGAGGAGGCCAACGCCCGTCTGGGCTACGTGGAGCACAAGGGCCTGGGCCACTGGCTCGCCTCGCACATCCCCACGGTGCTCAAGGCCATCGAGACCGGCGAGCCCTACCGCCCGCGCATCTGGATCGAGCGCTCGGGCAACAAGCTCGCGATGATCGGCAACGCCACGCGCTTCTACAACGCGATGATGACCACCGAGCTCAACGTGCACATGTACATGCACTGGACCACGACGAGCGTGTGCCTGGCCGACTACGTGCTCCCCACGGCCGAGTGGCTTGAGACCAACTACGCCCAGGACCGCCTGAACACCTACGGCATCCGCCGCGCCTGCACGCAGCTCTACGAGGCCGTCGACGAGTGCATGCACTGGTCGTGGCTGGCCGCGGGCCTGGCCAAGCGCGGCCACCAGCGCGCCATCGACTCGTTCGACCCGGAGGTCGCAGGCAAGTTCTACGGCACCTACTGGAAGACCTACGAGGAGTACATGGACTACGTGGGCTACTTCGTGGGCAGCTTCTACTACGGCCACGACGATTGGGATTGGAAGACCTTCGAGGCCCAGGCCCCCAGCGAGTACCAGAGCATCGAGGAGTACGCCGAGAAGTCGTACAACTCGCACCTGTTCCTCGACGACGAGACCGGGCTTCCCACAGGCTTCAACACCACCTCGAAGCGCTGCGAGCCCTACTTCGACGGCAACATCCTGCTGGGCCTCACCGGTTCCATCGACGGCACGGGCAGCATGGAGCCGGCCACCGACGTGTTCCCGCTCTCCAACAACTACAACCCGCTGCCCTACTACCTGGAGCCGTACGAGTCTCCCATCGAGGGCGACCCGGGCTACGACGCGGCGTACCCCTACACGCTCACCCAGGGGCGCCTGCCGATGTTCCACCACGGCACCGTGCGCAACACCCCCTGGACGCGCGAGCTGTGCCCCGTGCCCGAGACCTGGATCAACCCCGAGACCGCCGAGGAGATCGGCGTGCGCGACGGCGACTGGCTGTGGCTCGAGAGCAAGCGCGGGCGCACCCAGGGCCTGTGCCGCGTCACGAAGTCCGTGGCGCCCAAGGTCATCTACCAGGAGCGTTACTGGTTCCCGGAGCTGCTCGACTCCGACGACCCCAACCGCGCCTGGCAGGCAATGAACATCAACGTGCTGACGCAGAACAACGACGAGTGCCCCTTCAACGACGTGTACGGCACCTACGTCCTGCGCGGCATCCAGATCAACATCACCAAGGCCGACTCGGCGCCCGAGGGCGTCTGGCTCGACCCGACAGACTTCACTCCGTGGCTGCCTGAGCCCTCGGAGAACACCGGAGGAGGTAATGCCGTCTATGGCGCGTAACTGCCTGGTCATCAACCTGGACCGCTGCATCGGCTGCTATTCGTGCGAGCTGGCGTGCAAGATGGAGAACGGCGTGGCCCTGGGACACCACTGGAACAAGCTCTACCAGGTGGAGCCCTTCGGCGAGTTCCCCAACGTCAAGACCTGGTGGCTCTCGAAGCAGTGCCAGCAGTGCGCCGACGCCCCCTGCGTGCAGGTCTGCCCCACCGGCGCGTCGTATCGCGACGAGGGCGACGGCGTGGTGCTCGTCAACGAGGAGGCCTGCATCGGCTGCAAGCTGTGCATGGACGCCTGCCCCTACGACGTGCGCGATTACAACGACGAGCTGGGCGTGGTGCAGAAGTGCACGCTGTGCAAGGACCTGCGCGAGGCCGGCGAGAAGCCCGCGTGCGTGAAGAACTGCCCTGGCAAGGCCCGCTTCTTCGGTGACCTGGACGACCCGGAGTCCGACGCGAGCAAGGCCCTGGCCGCGGCCGACCCCGACTCCATCCACCAGCTGCCCGACACCGGCAACGGGCCCCTCACCTGCTACATCCTGTCGCCCAGGTTCGGCGAGTGGCGCTACGAGGACTTCGAGGTGACGGTGGGGAAGCAGGAGAAGTATGTGACGACCGAAGGCTCCCTTAACTAGCGCGGGGATCACAGCACAGCATTCGCGGCGTTGGATGGCGGCTTACGTACCTCAACGCTGCGCCGCCATCCGCCTTGCGACTGCTGCACTGTGACCCCGCCGAGGGGGCTGCGCGGGCGGGGACCACAGCGGGGTACCTGCGGCGTTGGATGAGGGCTTACGTACCCAAGTACGCTGCGTCGCCATCCGCCTTGCGACTGCTGCACGGTGACCCCGCCGGGGGCTGCGCGGGCGGCTCTGCATGAAGGTCGGCGCTGCGGGCGCGTGTGGGCTCGCAGCGCGGTCCTTTGGGCAGGGGATTGGACGATGTGCAAACAAGGACGGGAGAGTTGGTCATGATCACCAGGGAAGAGTTTGCCGAGTATCTGCAGGCAAGCGAGCAGACGTATAGGTTTTTGTCGCAGATGCTGTTCCGCGAGCTCAACGACGAGGCCATCGCGGCGCTCAAGGGGCAGGACTGGCCTCGCGAGACGGGCAACGACACGCTCGACCGCGGCTATGCGCGCGTGAGGCGCTTCTTCAACTTCGCCTCGAGCGACATCCGCACGCAGCTCGCCGTGGAGTACGCCCGCGTGTTCCTGGCGGCGGGCGTCTTCGGCAACGACAAGCTGACGGCCGTGCCTTACGAGTCGGTCTTCACGAGCGAGGAGCATCTCATGATGCAGGCTTCGCGCGACGACGTGGTGCGCCGCTTCCTGGCCGATGGCTTCAAGGTGAACCCCGACCTGCACGAGCCCGAGGATCACCTGTCTTTCGAGCTGGAGTATGTCTGCCACATGTGTGCCAAGGCCGCGCAGGCCCTGGAGGCCAACGACATGTGCGCGCTTGCGGCCAACGTGGACCGCCAGGTGGAGTTCATCGACGCGCACCTGCTCAACTGGGTGGGGCAGCTGTACGAGACGGCGTGCGAGTACGCGAAGACGACGTTCTACACGGGCATGCTGCTCGTGGTGGTGGGCGCGGCCGAGCAGAGCCGCGAGCTGTTGTGCGAGGTGGCCGAGCAGCTGCGATGCGACGGGGGTCTGCCTGCAGGGGAGGGTTGCGGCAGTGCGGGCGCACATCCGGGCGGCTCGTGCACGCAGGCCGAGGCGGCGCTGGCATAGGCGAGGCGCGCGCCCGCACCGCCATGCCGTCTTGCCTGCGCGACCGGCGCGATTCCCTTGGCGTCAAGGCGAGCCAGGCGGGCTAGGCGCAGCGCGGATGCACCGCGTGTCTTGTGCCCTTGGCCGCCTATCTTTTCCGCATGTCTGCCGCGTATCATCTCAATCGTACGTAGATGCTGCCGCAGACAGGGGGTACCGGCATGGACAGGCAACCGACGCTTAGGGATTGCATGTACGGCCAGGCGGTGGGCGACGCCCTGGGCGTGCCTTACGAGTTCCGGGCGCGGGGGAGCTTCGCCTGCACGGGGATGGTGGGCCATGGGTCTCACAACCAGCCGGCGGGCACCTGGAGCGACGACACCTCGATGGCCCTCGCCACCTGCGACAGCATCCGCGAGCTCGGCCGCATCGACACAGGCGACATGCGGCGCCGCTTCGAGCGCTGGTATCGGCAGGGCGCCTACACCGTGGACGGCCTCTTCGACATAGGCGGCTGCACGGCGGCGGCGCTTTCCGAGGGGCGCGGCCGGGCTGGCGAGCGCGACAACGGCAACGGGTCCCTCATGCGAATCCTGCCGCTGGCTTTCGCGGACGCCACCGACGACGAGGTGCGGCAGGTCTCGGCCATCACCCATGCTCACCCCACCTCGACCGAGGCCTGCGTGCGGATGGCGCGCGCGGCGAGGAAGCTCGTTGCCGGCGTGCCCGTGACGGAGGTTACGCCCGGCCTGGCCGGCCTGCCCGAGGACGAGATCCGCTCGGGCGGCTTTGTCAGGGACACCGAGAGGGCCGCGTTGTGGTGCCTCGCCACCACGCAGACGTATGCGGACTGCGTGCTCAAGGCCGTGAACCTGGGCGACGACACCGACACCACGGCTGCCGTGGCGGGCGGCCTTGCAGGCATTGTCTACGGGATGGGCGCCATCCCCGCCGAGTGGGTGCGCTCCCTGCTCGGCAAGGAGGTCATCGAGGCCTGCCTGTTCTGATTGGCCGCTTCTCAACGGGGCCCACCGCACCACGTGTCCGGCCTCGCTCACGACGACGGAAGGCCGCGCGCCGGCCGTTTTATGGTGGTCCTCTGGCTTGGCATCCAGCACGGGGCGGCCGCGCAGCTTCGTGCGGCGCACGAAGTGCTATTCTGCGGCGACCATCCTGTGCTGCTTTGAAAGGCTGGGTGCCCATGCTGACGGACAAGGAGTTCAAACGGCTGAGCCGCGCCGAGCTCATCGAGATCATCTATCAGATGCAGCGCGACGAGGAGGCCCTGCGCCAAGAGAACGAGCAGCTCAAGGCCCAGCTCGCCGACCGTCGCTCGCGCTTGGCCGACGCCGGCTCCATCGCGCAGGCGTCGCTTGCGCTCAACGGCGTGTTCGAGGCCGCCCAGGCCGCGGCAGACGCCTACCTGGCCGAGATCGCCCAGCTGCGTGACGAGCTTGCCGCGCAGGCGCACGCGCACACCTCGGAGCAGGCGGAATCGAGCGTCGAGGCGCACCCGCGATAGAAGCCTCACCCGCGCTCCGGCGGCTTGTCGAGCGCCTCGCCGGCCTTCCCGCCATCTATGGAAACCATTATTAACAATCGCCTATTTAGATGGCCATGCCGGTTGACGCGCCTTCAGGTTTGTTTAGAATCCAAGGCCTGTTGCCAGTCATCTCTGTATCGCGACTGACTTTTTTGATGATTCGTCCCCGGAGACGCGCCGTCGCGCGGTCTTCATTTCAAGTTGGCGCGTACCGATGCCGCGGTGTCGGGGGGGTGCTCATGGGCGCATTCAAGCTGCGTGGCAGCGCGCGTGTCCGCGAGGACTCTGCAGCCCCGGGCCGCCACTTTGCGTCCGAGCCCGCCCCGCGCGGCGTCGAGCTTCCCACCCCTGAGCAGGTCAGCCGCGAGCGCGAGGCGATCGCCCATCGCCGTGCGTGGCTGAAGGCCGTGCGCGGCACCGTGGCCACGCTGCTTGTGGTTGCCGCGGCCGCCGTGCTCATCGCCACGCTGTTCCTGCCCGTCTTGCAGATCAGCGGCACGAGCATGGAGCCCACGCTCTCCGACGGCGACGTCGTGGTGCTCGTGAAGGGCGGCTCGTATGAGCGCGGCGACCTCGTGAGCGTGGCCTACGAGAACAAATACCTCATCAAGCGCATCGTCGGCCTGCCCGGTGACACCATCCAGATTGCGGCGGACGGCACCGTGTACGTGAACGGCGCGGAGCTCGACGAGCCCTACGTCACCGACAAGGCCCTGGGGGAGTGCGACATTACGTTTCCCTACCAGGTGCCCGACGGCAAGTACTTCGTCATGGGCGACCATCGCTCCACGTCCGTCGATTCGCGCAGCTCCGTCATCGGTTCTGTGTCATCCGAGCAGATTGTGGGGCACGTGGTGTTGCGCGTGTGGCCCCTCGGCTCGTTGGAGTACATTAGCTAACTCTGCAGAGCAAGAGAAAGGAGGTGAGGACACATGCGGGCAACGCGTAGCGCGCAGGGCACGGCGCCCCACGGGGGGGCCGGTCGCTATCTGGCCGACGCCCTGCACGACCACGCGACGCGCCGCCGTGTCCTCGCCGTCCTCGCTGCCCTGTCGTTTGTCGTGGTCCTCGCGGTGGCATGGTCGCTCAAGCTTACGGGCATCTCCATGACCGACGAGGCGTTTTGCGGCAAGCCCGAGCACGTGCACACCGACGCCTGCATCACGCGCACGCTCGTGTGCGGCCAAGAGGAGCATGCGCACACCGACGCCTGCTACGAGGTGCGCCAGGTCCTCACCTGCACCCAGGAGGAGCACGCCCACAGCGTCGAGGCCGGCTGCTACGACGCCGACGGCAACCTGACCTGCGAGACGCCTGAGCATGCGCACTCGACTGAGGCCGGCTGCTACACGCAGGAGCAGGTTCTCGTCTGTGACCAGGCCGAACACACCCACACCGACGCATGCTATGAGACGACGTACACCTGCAACCTTGAAGAGCACATTCATACTTCGGCCTGCTACTCTAATGCTCAGGCTGACCTTGAGACTGCAAGCGATTGGGAGGCGACGCTGCCCGAGCTGACGGGCCGCTCCGCCGACGACCTCCTGTCCGTGGCCGCCTCGCAGCTGGGAACCTCCGAGAGCGTCCAGAACTTCCAGCTCGATGAGGACGGAACCACGAAGCGCGGCTATTCGCGCTACGGCGCGTGGTACGGCAACCCCTACGGCGCGTGGGGAACCATGTTCGTGGACTTCTGCCTGAGCTACGCGGGCAACGCGAGCTCTGATGCGCTTGCGAACTCCGGCGCCAACGCCATGCTGCTCAACGCCCAGCAGGCAGACCTGTTCCATGACGCCGCCGAGGCCGTGCAGGGCCTGGCCGACCAGGCCGCCTACGAGGAGGCACTTGCCGCCTGGGAGGCCCAGCAGGCGGCGCAGGACGCCTCCGACGCGGCGACCGCCGAGACCGACGCGGCAGCTGCCGAGGGCCAGGACGACACCGGCGAGAACGCCCAGGCCGCCGATGCCGGCGAGGAGAGCTCACCCGCGGCGGACGCCGAGAGCGGGTCGGCCCCCGAGGCCGCAGACGCTGAGGCCACCGAGGACGCCAGCCAGGCTGATGCCTCCGACGCCTCCGCCGCCCTGGCCAAGCCCGCCAAGCCCGCGACCTACGCCCCGCGCGCGGGCGACCTGCTCTTCCTCGACCTCGACGCCGACTCCCAGGCCGACCTCGTCGCCATCGTCGAGTCGGTGGATGCGGCGGCCTTCACGCTGACCGTCATCCAGGGCGACTCCAACGCCGAGGGCGTCCAAGGCCAGGCCGACGCGGTGGAGCGCGTGACCTACGGCCTGGGCGACTCCCGCATCATGGGCTTCGCCAAGCTTCCCCGCACGGTGGACGGCCAGCCCGACCCCGCCGACGCGCAGGACGAGGACACCGACCCCGCCGATGCCGACGCCGACTCCGCCGCTGCCGACGCCTCGGATGACGCCGCCCTCGACGACCAGTCCCTCGACGCCGGGGACGCCATCATGCCCGTGAGCGACGACACCGCCGTCGCGAGCCTGACGGTGAACCAGACCATCGCCGTGCGCTGCTACGCCATCGTCAACGGCTCCGCCTACCTCATGGCCACCCTCACCGACGTCCCCCAGTATCTGGACGGCAGCACCCGTCTCGTCAAGGCCGCAGACCTTGAGGCCGCCTATGCCTCCCTGGGCTTCAGCGCCGCCGCCATCGCCGAGCAGCTCCAGTCGGGCGGAAGCTCGCTCATGCCCTTCGCGGTCACGGGCGGCGACGGGAGGTTCTGGTGCGATCATACGGCCAGGGTCGTGGACGGCGAGGCCTACTACGTGAGCGTCGACAACGACACCGACCTCTTCTATCTCCCCGGCACCGTCGCCAACGCCTCGGCCTACGGCCTTTCGGGCGGCAAGACGGCAGCCCAGATCGTCAGCAGCAAGACGTCGGCCTCGGAGCGCTTCTACACCGTCTCGGTGAAGGCCTCCACCGACGACACCAGCCCCACCGTCAACTACGTGCGGGGCGACGCGTCGCAGGCCATCTCCGTCACCACGGCGGCCGCCCGCAACGGCTGGCGCCTGCTCGACGCCAGCGGCCGCATCGTCAACCTCGACGAGGACGACGCCGTCAGCCTCACCCGCTCCACCGACGCCGCCGGCCTGGAGACCTACACGTACGCCTTCACCGGCATAGCCCATGCGTACACCTTGGAGCCGATGCCCGACTCCACGGAGACGACCATAACCTTCGACCTTAACTTGAGCGGTACCTACAACAAGACCAACGCCCCTGCGGTGTACGGCGTCGTCGACTACTCCGAGGTCGTGCCCTCCACCACCTACACGGTTCCGGCGCCCACGCCCACCTCGTACAGCTACACCACCACGTCGGACAAGTTCACGCACGTGGCCAGCTTCGTCTCGTGGACCGCCACGGCAGACGGCGCGACCCTGGGCACCTACTCGGCAGGGGAGACGATCGACCTGGCGGGCTTTGAGGGCAAGGCCGTGACCCTCACGGCGAACTGGGAGGAAGACACCCAGGGCACCGTGTACTGCTACGCCCTCATCGACGACGAGAAGGTCCTCGTGGGCAGCGAGCGCGTGGCGTGGCACTGGGTGTCTGAGCGGAACCGCTACTACCTTGCGGTGGACAGCGTCGCACGCCTCTACACCGCGTACGGCATCACGCTGCCGCAGGACATGACCACCTCCTCGCGCTACTTCGTGGCCTCCACGCACGCCTCCAACCCCACGCTGTGGGTGAGCGACTCCAGCGCCCCCGTCGTCTCGATCGACGGCTCGCTCTACATTCCCGCCCTGGATGCCAGCGACGCGTCCAGCCACAACGTCGTCTGCGACGTGTACTACCTGCCTGTGGCGGGCCAGAGCGAGTCCACTTTCACGAGCACCTACGGCGGCTCCACCACCACGGCCAACGCCATGCTCACCAAGAAGACCGACATGCTCTACACCGTCACCGTGCGCGACGACATCGGCGACGTGTACCCCAGCGCCGAGGTGTCCTACGTTTCCAACGGCACCACGAACTACGTCAAGGCGGTGCGCAACCACCCGCAGGGCTCAACCCTGGAGACGCCCGCCGCGTGGGAGTGCGCCACCCTCAGCACCGACGCCGGCGACACCGTGGTTGCCGACGACGCGACCACCACCTTCACCTTCGCCACCGTCGCGGGGCCCTACTACATCCTGCGCAGCGTGGACGCGACCCAGTGCAACGTGGTCTACGACCTCAACCTGCAGCAGATATCCGGCAACCGAACCGACGGCTCGGCCGTCTACAACGACCTCGAGGTGCCCTCGGGCGTCATCAATGCCAACAAGGAGCTGCTCCAGGGCGGCGAGGTAGTCTCGGTGACCGACTCCTACCCGGTGCTCTGGCCCGACCGCACCACCTATTACTTCCAATGGCGCGACTCCTCGGGCAACCTGGCCAAGTACATGCACACGGGCACGTTCAAGGGCTGGAAGGTCCAGCTCTCCGACGGCACGTACGTGCCTGACCCCGATGACTCCTCGCAGGACTGGGTCATCACGCCTGCAGCCTCAGGCGAGGCCAACCCCACGCTCGACCTGACCGGCGAGGCCTATGCCGGCAAGACGGTGCGCCTCGTGGCCCAGTGGGAGTACACCAAGACCGGCACCGACAACGCCAGCTCCTCCTACGTCAACTTTTTCGTCGACCTCGTCGCCGTGTCCGACGGCATGACGGGCTGGTCTCCCTCCACCGCCGCCAGCAACTTCACCGACTCGCTCTACACTGCGGACAGCGGTGTCTCGGCGGATGTCGTGCGCAAAAGCTCCGAGGTGTATGACGACAGCACGGGCTTGGGCCTCTACCTCTTCGAGCAAGACAGCGAGTACGTCGTCTTGGGCACCAAGGGCACGGTAGACTTCGGCGAGGGCGACATCAGCGCCCAGCTTAAGGCACAGCTGGAGGCGGGCATCACGCGCACCTCCAAGGCAGACGGCACCACCCAGCACACCTTCCAGGTGGAGTTCCCCAGCGACGAGGAGATCCTCTCCAAGATTCGCTCGCTCGTGGAGACCAGGACCAAGGTCATCACCATGAACGGCCACGAGGTGAAGGCCGACGATCTCACCACCGACAACTTCTCGCTCAGGTGGTACGTCTTCAAGTCGTCCAACGGCGACGGCTGGCACATCGACGGCAAGCTCGTGGCCAAGTCGAGCACCGTCAAGGTGACCAAGACGTTCGCCGGCAGCACCTCGGCCATCGAGAACGTCCTCGCCGGCGCCTTCGCCATCAACGTCAACGCGAACGACTCCCAGAGCGGCGTGGTCCACTCCGCATGGAAGCTGCGCGCCGTGCCCGCCGACGACCCGTCGCTGGCCGAGGGCGAGGTGGGCTACAGCGCCTCCGCCACCTCCACGGACGGCGACGAGTCCGGCACCATCACCTATACCTGGGAGGTGTCGGTCGACCAGTACTACACCTACACGCTCGCCGAGACGGGCTACACGCTCGAAGACAGCGACCTCTACTCGGTGCATACCCGCTATGCCGTCAAGAACTCCGGCACGAGCACCGACAACACGCGCGGCTGGACCGACTACACCGATGCCGACGCGGTCACGGTGACGCCGCCTTCCATCACGGGCTACGGCGGCGGCGCCACCGAGGGCCTCGAGGTGGACTTCATCAACGTGTACGCCCTGCCCGGCACCATCGGCATCGACAAGCACGACATGGCTACCAACACCGACATGGCGGGCGTGTCGTTCAAGATCTCCAAGCAGGGCAGCGCCGACTTCAAGGTGTTCCTGATGGACGGCGTGTACTACGTGAAGGGCGCCGTCGTGGACGGGCAGGCCCTTGCGCCCGAAAGTGAGGACGACTACACCGACGTCCTCACCACCAACGAGGCCGGGCACATCTTCCTCTACGCGGGGCCGGGCACCTACACGCTCACGGAGACGCCGCTGGTGGAGGGCTACGAGAACCCCGGCACCATCGTCATGAAGCTCACGGCCGACGAGGACGACAACTGGGCCACCACCAAGGTGGCCAGCGTCACCGCCTCGGCCGGCAGCAAGTACGTGGGGATCTCCACGGGAGGGGCGGGCGAGAACAGCGTGGTGGACGTGCGCAACTACCCCTACACGGTGGACGTCACCCTCACCAAGAAATGGCTCGACGGCAGCAAGACGCCCGTCACTGTGCAGCTCTACCGCCGCGACACCGCCGCCGACGGCACTGTGACGGAGGCGCCCGTCACGGGATGCTCGGCCACGCTCAACGGCGCGGAGGACACGCCGTGGTCGGTCACCTGGACCGACGTGCCGCTCTACGCCGAGGGCCAGCTCGCCACGTACTTCGTGCGCGAGACCGCCATCGGCGACAACGCCTACACCGCCGACTACGGCGACGGCTACAAGTACTACAAGGTGACCTACGACGCGGCCGTCTACTACAAGGACGGCGCGGTCATCACCAACCCCGCCTACGCCGACACCATCGCCTTCACGGTGGAGAACGCGCGCGACGACGCGGGCTTCGCCTTCACCAAGGTCAACGACGCGGGCGTGGCCCTGGCCGACGCGACGTTTGAGCTGTATGGCTCAGACGACCTCGCCGCGGCCTTCGGCACCGACGCCGCCGCCTTCGACGACACGAAGCTCTCCGTGCAGGAGCAGGTGAGCAACTCGGCCACCACCAGCTACGGCCTGTACTACGACGGCACGAGCGCCGGCGCCGTGACGCACCTCTCGGCCACCTCGGGCGAGGACGGCAACGTGCTCTTCGGACGCTCTGTGACGCGCGGCACGTACTATCTCTTCGAGAGCCAGGCGCCCGTCAACTACACGGCCGACGGCTATGTCTATCGCATCACCTACTACGACCCCGGCTATGTGACCGAGCGCCTGGAAGACGGCGTGTGGGTCACGCATGAGCTGGACAACCGCTTCGTGGACGCCTGGACGCTGGCCAACCTCACGCTGCAGAAGACGGGCAAGGGCAACGTCGCCATCACCGGCGCCACCTTCGAGCTGCGCCGCCTCGACGACAACGGGGTCTACGCCACGCTGGGCACCTACGAGGTGGACGCGGGCGGCCGCGCCTTGCTGAGCGACCTTGTCGCCGGGCACTACTGCCTGGTGGAGACGGTCACGCCCGCCTCCTATTACAAGCTGCCCGCCCCCGTGTACTTCTGCGTGGAGGACGGCACGGTGTCCTTCGAGTCGGACGACTACATCACGCAGGCGGGCCTGGACGACTCCGCCCGCGCCCAGTGCGGCATCCGCTCCACCGACGCCACCAACTACATCCTCACCGTGAACAACCAAACCGGCGACCTCCTGCCCGCAACGGGCGGGCCCGGCACCCATCTGGTTACAGCGGCCGGCGCCGCGCTCTGCCTGGGCGCGCTCGGCCTCCTGTATGGCATCCACCGACGTCGGCGCAGGGAGGCGAACATGTGAGCCGCCGCCCTGCGTGGGCAGGATGCCTGGCGCAGGTGAAGCACTGCACATCCTATCGTGAGTGTGAAGGAAAGAAGGTAAGGAACATGAGCACATCGGCACTGAGAACACGGCTCACCGCAGTCTTGGCCGTCATCGCCTCCGCCGTCATGGCGCTTGCGATGCTCGCGGGCGTCGCGCGGGCAGATGAGGCGGCGACCTGCTCGGTCACGGTCACCAACGCCAACGTGGGCCAGACGTACAAGATCTACAAGGTCTTCGACGTCACCACCACCGACACCAACTATGACGCCAACACCGGCTACAGCTACACGATTCCCGCCACCACGGACGACTCCAGGGTCGCGCTCGTCGAGGCCGTCAAGGACAACGCGGCGCTCTCGGGCCTGTTCTCCTCGATCAACGACCCCGAGTACTACCAGGTGGTGACGGGCGTCCTGACGACTGAGAACGTCAAGTCCGAGCTGGTGAGCGTCATCAACACCCTCATCGCTCAGGGCGGCGTGTTCGCGGTCGCAGGCGAGCAGACGGCCACGGGCACCACGGTCACCTTCAACGGTCTGGAGCCCGGCTACTACTTCATCTCCACCACCACCGGCACCCTCTGCACGATCGACACCACCACGGGCGCGGCCGAGGTCCAGGACAAGAACACCGTCCCGACCCTGACCAAGCAGGTGCGCTTCGTCACGTCGGCCATCGACACGACGACGTTCCCCGCAGAGACCGACTTTGCCGACAGCACCACCGCCGGCTTCGGCGACACGGTGGAGTACCGTGTCGCGGTCACCCTCCACGAGGGCGACACGAACATCTCGCTCCATGACCAGCTTCCCGCCGGCATCACCTTCGACGCCGCCTCCATCAAGGTGACCTCCGCCGACGGCGCCACCACCCTGACCGCCGATGCCGATTACACGGTGGCCACCGACACCGACGAGACCTTCGTCCTTACGCTCACCGATGACGGCCTGGCCAAGGTCAACGGCACGGCCGATGCGGCCGGCGGCTTCGTCGTCACCTACACGGGCACGCTGAACACCTCTGCCGTTGTGGGCACCGAGGGCAACAAGAACGCCGCCTATGTGGCCTTCGGCACCAACGACACCCAGACCCAGTCCGCCACGGCCACCGTGTACACCTACTCGATCACGGTGAACAAGGTCGACGGCGCCGACAACCCCCTCGAGGGCGCTGTCTTTGCGCTCTCCACGCAGAACGACGCCGACAGCCGCATCAACGTCGGCGACAAGACCGAGGCTGCGACCCCGACCTACCCTGTGACCGCCGGCAGCGGCACCTACAGGATCACGACCGACGCGTCCGGCGCGTTCGTCATCACCGGTCTGAAGCCCGGCACCTACTACCTGGCCGAGCTCCAGGCGCCCAACGGCTACAACCTCCTGCCCCAGGCTACGACGATCACGCTTGATGCCACGAACTATCTCAACACGCAGAAGATCGTGAACGAGAAGGGCAGCGTCCTGCCCAGCACCGGTGGCATGGGCACCACCATCTTCTACGTGGTGGGCGGCGTGCTCGTCGTGGGCGCCGTCGTGGCCCTCGTCGCCAAGAAGAAGATGTCCGCCAACAAGTAAGCCCTGACCGGCTATCTGCCAAGCGGGCGACCCCGGGCGGGCCGTGGGCGAAACGCCCCGGCCCGCCCCTGCGTTGAAGCCG
>CAVEWV010000052.1:15449-17632 GCA_963619535.1 Acutalibacteraceae bacterium
TCAGCGGTTTCCTCACCCGTCCAGACGGAAGCTGCTAAGGCAAGGCGCACGAAGGTGAAGTGTACTGGAGTACACCAAAGGTGCGCACCGCGCATAAGCCCTCGTGGAACGCAGCATTAGCAGCTTCCGAGCAAATTTTCCGAAGGGAGCGTCGTATGAAGAAGCACCTATCTACCCTCCTTCTCGTGCTGGTCTTTTTCATAGGGTGCTCCATCATGCTGTATCCCAGCGTGTCGGACTGGTGGAACTCCAAGGTGCAGACCCGCGCCGTGACCGACTACAGCACGGCCGTGAGCGACATGGACACCGCGGTTGCCGAGGGGCTCCTTGCCCAGGCCGACGCCTACAACGCGAACCTTGCGGCCCTCAGTTCCCCCCTGTCCGGTTACGGCGTCCTCTCTGCCGAGTACAACCAGGCGCTCAGCATCTCGGCCTCCGACGTCATGGGCTACATCACCATCGAGAAGCTGGGCGTGAACCTGCCTATCTACCACGGCACGTCCGACACCGTCCTGGCCGCAGGCGTGGGCCACCTCGAGGGGAGCAGCCTGCCTGTTGGCGGCGCCTCCACCCACGCCGTGCTCTCCGCGCACCGCGGGCTTCCCACCTCGCGGCTCTTCACCGACCTGGACAAGATGGAGGTGGGCGACACCTTCACCATCACGGTGCTCACGCGCACCCTCACCTACCAGGTGGACCAGATCCTCATCGTGGAGCCGCAGGACGTGTCGGCCCTGCAGATCGTGGAGGGCGAGGACCTGTGCACCCTGCTCACCTGCACGCCCTACGGCATCAACACGCACCGCCTGCTCGTGCGCGGCCATCGCGTGGAGACCCCCGCCGAGAAGAACATCTCCATCCCCAACGAGGCCGTCCGCCTGGACTCGCTGCTGCTGGCGCCCGTCATCGCCGTGCCGATGCTGCTCGTGCTGCTCGTGTACCTGCTGGTGCGGTATCGTGGGCGCAAACCGGAAGTCGTGGCACCCGAGCTTGCTGCGGGGGAGGGCTCGGCGGGTGGTGGAGCCGACTTGCGTGCGGCGGGCGACCCCGGTGACGGGGTTGGCTCGCGTGCGGCGGATGACCCCGCCGCACCTGCCGGCAAGCACTTCGCGAACCCTTCCGCCGCCCACATGGGGCGCAACGACAGGAGAGACCGATGACGACGAATTCCCTGTGTGGTATGGCCAACCAGCCAAGGCCGCGCTTCCTCGTGGCGCACGCCGCGGTGCTCGCGCTCATGGCGTGCGCGCTGCTGACCCTCGTGCTTGTCTTTACCTGCCACGCGGGGGCGACGGACGCGGACGTGCGCGCCGGCTCCTCCTTCGACCCCACGCGCACGGGCTCTATCGAGCTGGAGATGCTCACGGTCGATGCCGACAACCAGGCGGTTCCCGTTGCGGGCGGCACGGTGGCCCTCTATCGCGTGGCGGACGTCGCGCTCGGCGACGACGGCGAGCTTGCCTACACGGCGTGCGCCGGCTTTGAGGAGTCGGGCATTGCGCTTACCGACGTCTCGTCGGCCGGCCTTGCGAGCAGCCTGGCGTCCTGGGCGGACTCCGACGCCGGGGCCGCGTGTGTGTCGCCCCAGGCGAGCGCGGTGCCGGATGCGGAGGGCACGGCGACGTTTTCCGACCTCGCGTGCGGCCTGTACCTGGTCTGTCAGACGCAGGCGGCGCCGGGCTACTATGCCATGAGCCCCTTCCTGGTGTCCCTGCCCTCGGGCAAGGCCGGCAGCTGGGCGTATGCCGAGCACGCCACGCCCAAGGTCGAGCCGGTCCCCGATGCCGAGACGTTCACGAGCGTCACGGTCAAGAAGGTCTGGCGCGAGCTTGCCTCCGACGGGTCGGCCGCCGCGGCGTCGAGCACCGCCAACCACGGCTCCGTGACCGTGCTGCTGCTGGTGGGCGGCAACGAATACGCGCGCGCCGAGCTGAGCGCCGGCAACGGCTGGACGTATACCTGGCGGGACGTGCCGGCCGCGGCCCAGCTGACCGTGCAGGAGGCCGACGTGCCCGCGGGCTATGAGGCGAGCTATACCGAGAGCGGCAACGACGCCGACGGCCACACGTTCACGGTGACCAACACGGCCCAGGTCCAGAAGCTCATCCAGACCGGCCAGCTCATGTGGCCCGTTCCCGTGCTTGCCCTGGCGGGGGTCGTGCTGTTTGCCCTGGGTTGGTGCA
>CAVEWV010000052.1:17899-19344 GCA_963619535.1 Acutalibacteraceae bacterium
GCCTCCGCCGCGCTCATGGCCTACAACGCCTGGCAGGACAACGCCGCCGGGCAGGCGAGCACGGCCGCGGCTGCCCAGGTGCAGGCCGTCATCTCCGAGACGCCGACCTCAGACGACTCGGCCGTGGCATCTGGCTCGGGCGCCCTCGACGCCGACGAGGTCGTCGAGATAGACGGCTATTCCTACCTGGGCGTCCTGCGCATCCCCGCCTTGGGCCTGGAGCTGCCCGTCATGGCGGAGTGGAGCGGCGACTACGAGGCGCTCAAGGTGTCGCCCGTGCGCCAGTTCGGCTCGGTGGCCTCGGGCAGCCTCGTCATCGCGGGGCACAACTACACGAGCCACTTCGGGGGCCTGTTGCACCTGGCGGCCGGCGACGAGGTCACGTTCACCGCCGTCTCGGGCAAGGTGCTGCGCTACGAGGTGGAGTCCGTGGAGACGGTGGCGCCCGAATCGGTGGACTACGTGCGCTCGCTGGAGGGCCTCACCCTCTATACCTGCACCTACGGCGGCCAGTCCCGCGTGGTGGTCCACTGCCGCCAGGCGGGCTGACGCCCCCTTGCCTGTGCACGTGCGACGCGGGCTCACCCCGCCTCTTCGACCGCGCACGCCGCGCTCATGCGGCGCAGGAACTCCTCGCAGGCGCGGCTGCGCAGGCGGTACTTCTTCCACACGAGGTACGAGCCGATGGCAAGCGGCGGCTCCAGCGGCACGAAGCGCAGGGCGGAGTCCTCAAGCTGGAGCAGATGGTCGATCCCCATGAGGCACACCCCGGCCGCCCGGGCCAGGTGCGCGGCGTTTCCCAGCAGGTCGAAGCGGCCCACCACGTCGAGGTCCTCCACGCGGAAGGCGTCGCCGGCCCATGCCTGCAGGTCAACGGCCTTGTTGGACGTGCGCGAGCTAAGCATGAGCGGCATGCGGGCCACGTCAGCCGGTCGCGCCGCGTCCAAGGCGGCCCACTGGCTCGAGGACGCCACGGCCACGCCCACGCGGTCGGCCCCGGGCATGCGGAGCCACTCGTAGCGCTCAAGGTTCACGGGCTCGATGAGCAGGCCGAAGTCGAGAAGCCCGCGCTCGAGCCGTTCCTCCACCGCGTCGGCGTTGCCGGTGTAGAGCTCCACGGTGACGCCGGGGTGGTCGCGGCGCAGCTCTGCGAAGGTCGCGAGCACCAGGCGCATGGCCTGCGTCTCGCCTGCGCCGATGCGCACGGTGCCGCTGAGCGCCCCGTCGGCGTCGGCAAGCTCGGACTCCGTCTGCTCCACGAGCGAGAGGATCTCCTCGGCGCGCTGGCGCAGGCGCATGCCGTCGCCGGTGAGCACGCACGCGCGGTTCGTGCGGTCGAACAGCGTCACGCCCAGCTCGCGCTCCAGCTCGGCGATCTGGCGCGAGAGGGTGGGCTGCGTGACGTGCAGCACGTTGGCCGCCTCGGTCATGTTCTCCTCGCGTGC
>CAVEWV010000053.1:0-19112 GCA_963619535.1 Acutalibacteraceae bacterium
CAAGGCTTCCACCACCGACACGAAGGACGCCAAGGCCGACACCAAGGCTTCCAAGTAAGTTCGGTCGCGTCTGTAGCCATACGTCAAACGCGGCGCCCGCCCGCATTGCTCTTGCCGATGCGGGCGGGTTCAAAAGGGAGGCACCCTCGGGTGTCTCCCTTTTTTCGTGCCGCTGTCCTGCGCGCCCGCCCTCCTGCGGTGCTATCGTCTGCACCCGTGCGTCGCTGCATCCTGCTGAAATTCCCGCGCTTGAGCTTGAAATCGAGGTGGCCTTGGAAGGTCTGGAATATATCGGCCGTGACGGCCAAAGCTACCGATTCGACGTGGCTCCGCGCCTGTCGCAAGCCGGTGTCACGGAGTGTTTGGCGGCCTTGGGTATCTCAAAGGCCCTCTCAGGCCGTCTAAGGGCGCAAAACCGCGTCTTTCTGGATTCCGGCGCTGGGATACTTACATTGACGGCAGAGTCGCAAAAAGAGCCATCTGAGGGCCTCTTCGAGCGATTCTGCGCCGCATTCGGGCAGCCGGCCGTCCTTTTCGAGGACGACTTCGCCCTGGCGCTCGACAAGCCCGCGGGGGTCCTTGTGCACGCGGACGGCACGGGGGAGGTCTCGCTGAGCGACGCGGCCTGCGGCATGCTTGCGCGCGGCGAGGGCGTTCTGGTGCCTCAGGCCGTCCAGCGGCTCGACGTGCCTACCACGGGCGTCGTCCTCTTCTCGAAGGCCGTCGAGTTCCAAGGGCTGTTCGACGCGCTCGTGGCCGACCACACCCGTATGACCAAGCGCTATCTCGCTATTGTCAGGGGCGCCTACCCGCATGTGCGCGACCGCATCGACGCCCCCATCGGGCGCGACCGCCACGACGCGCGCAAGATGCGCGTGTGCGCCCCCGGCACGGGGCAGGCCTGCTGCACCGAGGTCGAGCGTCTGGCGCTGACCCCCGGCGGCGACGCGTCGCTGCTGCTCGTCACGCTTCGCTCGGGCCGCAAGCACCAGATTCGCGTGCACCTCGCCCATCGGGGATTTCCTATCCTGGGGGATGCGCTGTATGCCACGGGGAAGGCGGCAAAAGGTGAGCTCATGCTCCATGCCTGGAACGAGGCCTTCACCCATCCCGTCACGGGCCAGCCCGTGTCCATCGTCGCGCCGAGTATCGGCCGTTTTGAGGCGATGTTCCCGCAGGCTCGAGACCTGCTCTCGGGCAACGCGGGCTAGGCGCGCATGCCCCATCGGAGCACGGCTTGCGCCTGTCGCCCGACGGCGGCGGAAGGCCGCCCGAGTGATTCGACTGTCTTCTTCCAGACGCCGCGATGCGCACGCCATGCCTGCAGGAAGCGACCTACAGGCCTCTGTAAACAGGGTGGACGGCGGGTGCTCCGGTCTCAAGGGGGGGAAGATGCCGGGCCCGCCGTCCTACAAGGGGGATGCCATAACGCTCAAGCGTAAGGGGGACGCTGCGTTGGCTGGGGTATTGTCAAGGTGACTCAAAGGCCTTGCGGCTGTGCGCCTTGCCTTTGCTGGTGCATATAATGAACCAACGTGCCTTCCCTGTGCACCATCGTTACGGGTGAGAAACATAGACTGTTTCTAGAAAAAGCCTATCTACCAGGTATAACGACGAATAAATCAACCTTTTTTGGGTTAAGCGCGGCAGCGGCCCTCACCCCGTCATTTGTAGAGGGCCTGTGATGGGGCAGGCCTCCCTCATGCATTCTATGGGATGCGTTTATGAGCGTATGGGTGGCTTTCTGAGCCGGTTAGGCGCGGTCTAGCCTCGGGCGCATGATGCCTGCACGCGCCCCACGGCTTCCTTGCTCGGGCGGCACCGCCCTTCGCGCCTGCGCCCCTCGCCCCGTCTGCGCCCCCTCGTCGCCCTTTGCCGCTCGCGGCCTCTTTTTTACCCGTAACCAACTCGTAACGCGTTTCTCAACATCTCGCGCCGCGCGAGGTGTAGTCTTGCGCCCGCAATCGAATAGCGCACCTAAACCGATGAGACGGAAGGTAGTCGCCAACGCGCGTGCAGCGAGCCCGGGACGGTGGGAGCCGGGACGAGAAGCGGGGCGTCGAATGGGCCGTCGAGGGCGCACCGAAAGGCGGGACGCGAGTCCGCCCAGTAGGCTGCGACGTGCAAGGCATACGTCAGTTGCCAGGGGCGTGTTGGCGCCCCGCAAAAGTGCACGGCCCCGCTGGGCCGTGAATCAAGGTGGCACCGCGGGTCTCGACTCACACGTCAGAGCTCGTCCTTGGCTTATCCATTGGCTGGGGACGGGCTTTTTCTATGCCCTCCCCACGTTGCGAAGGAGGGCGAGTTGACAGGGTCAGCTCCCACAAGGCCGGCCGCCGAGCCCACGCTCGACGAGGTCGCGGCCATCGCGCAGGGCCCGGGCGGGTACCGCCGCGTGCCCGTGCGCCGCGAGGTCATGGGTGACGCGTTCACCCCCATCGAGGCGATGCGCCGCCTGCGTGCGCGCTCGAGCCACTGCTTTCTGTTCGAGAGCGCCGAGCCCGACAGGCGCTGGGGCCGCTACAGCTTCCTGGGCTTTGCGCCCACGGTGGAGCTGACCTGCCTCAACGGCCAGCTCACGGTGAAGCGCGACGTGGAGGGCCCCTGCCCCCAGGTCCAGACGGGCCGCGTGGAACATCCCGGGCAGGCCCTGCGCGCGCTGCTCGCTGAGTACAAGAGCCCGCGGCTGCCGGGCTTCCCGCCGTTCACGGGCGGGCTGGTGGGCTACTTCGCCTACGACTACCTCAAGTACGCCGAGCCGGTGCTGCGCCGCGAGGGGATGGGCCGCGAGGACTTCCTCGACGTGGACCTCATGCTGTTCGACCGCCTCGTGGTGTTCGACTCCTACCGCCAGAGGCTCGTGCTCGTGGCCAACGTGGACGTGACGGCGCCCGACCTCAAGGCCGCCTACGACGAGGCCCTCGCCCAGCTCGACGAGATGCAGGACATCCTCGCGGGGCAGCAGCGCTACGACTTCGCCCCGCTGCACCTGGAGCGCGACCTGGAGCCCGTGTTCGACCAGGCGCGCTACGAGGCCATGGTCGCCCGCGCCCAGGAGTACATCCACGAGGGCGACATCTTCCAGGTGGTGCTGTCCGACCCCATCTGCGCACCCGCCACGGGCAGCCTCTTCGACGCCTACCGGGTGCTGTGCTGCACGAACCCCAGCCCGTACATGGCCTTCATCAGCTCCGACGACGTCGAGGTGGCCGCCGCGAGCCCCGAGACGCTCGCCAAGCTCGAGGACGGCCGGCTCTACACCTTCCCCCTGGCAGGAACCCGCCCCCGCGGCGCCACCCCCGAGCAGGACGCCGAGCTTGAGGCCGACCTGCTGGCCGACGAGAAGGAGCTGGCCGAGCACAACATGCTCGTGGACCTGGGGCGCAACGACATCGGCCGTGTGGCGGCGCTGGGCAGCGTCAAGGTGGAGAGCTGCCACGACGTGCTGCGCTTCTCGCACGTGATGCACATCGGCTCCACGGTGAGCGGCGAGGTGGCGCCCGGCAAGGACGCCGTCGACGTGATCGACTCCATCCTGCCGGCCGGGACGCTCTCGGGTGCGCCCAAGCTGCGCGCCTGCCAGATCATCTCCGAGCTGGAGGGCTCCAAGCGCGGCATCTACGGCGGCGCCATCGGCTACCTGGACTTCTCGGGCAACCTCGACACCTGCATCGGCATCCGCCTGGCCTACAAGAAGAACGGCGAGGTGTGCGTGCAGTCGGGCGCGGGCATCGTGGCCGACTCCGTGCCGGCCCGCGAGTTTGCGGAGTGCCGGAACAAGGCCCGCGCGGTGGTGGAGGCCGTGCGCGCCTCAGAAGGGGGCCTGGCATGATCGTCCTGGTAGATAACTACGACAGCTTCTCCTACAACCTCTACCAGCTCCTGGGCGCCGAGGAGCCCGACATCCGGGTGCTTCGAAACGACGCCCTCAGCGTGGCCGAGCTCGCGGCCCTGCGCCCCGACGGCATCGTGCTCTCACCCGGGCCGGGCCGCCCCGAGGACGCCGGCATCTGCCAGGGCGTGGTGCGCTGCCTCACGGGGCGCGTGCCCATCCTGGGCGTGTGCCTGGGGCACCAGGCCATCTGCCAGGCCCTGGGCGGGCGCGTCACCTACGCCGCGCAGCTCATGCACGGCAAGGCGTCCACCGTGCGCGCCGAGCGCGACGCGCGGCTCTTCGCGGGGCTTCCCGAGCGCTTCGAGGTGGCCCGCTACCACTCGCTCGAGGCCGACGAGGCGAGCCTGCCGGGCTGCCTGCGCGTCACGGCGCGCACCGACGATGCGGCCCGCGAGGTCATGGCGGTGGAGCATGTCTGGGCGCCCACCTTCGGGGTGCAGTTCCATCCCGAGTCGATCCTCACGCCCACAGGCGTGCGCATGGCGCGCAACTTCATGGACGCCTGCAGGCAGTTCTCACGATAACCCCAGCTCAAGGCATATGAAAGGACACGACGATGATCAAGGAAGCCATCGAGAAGATCGTGATGAAGGGCGACCTCACCTACGACGAGGCCTACGTCACCATGCGCGAGATCATGAGCGGGCAGACCACCCCCACGCAGAACGCCGCCTTCCTGGCGGCCCTGTCCACCAAGTCCACCAAGGCCGAGACGATCGACGAGATCTCGGGATGCGCGGCGGCCATGCGCGAGCTGGCGACCCCCGTGCCGCATCCCGGCATCGAGACGCTCGAGATCGTGGGCACGGGCGGCGACCGCTCCAACACGTTCAACATCTCCACCACGGCGGCGATTGTCTGCGCGGCCTGCGGGGTGAAGGTCACCAAGCACGGCAACCGAGCGGCCAGCTCTAAGTGCGGCACGGCCGACTGCCTGGAGGCGCTCGGCGTCAACCTCGACCAGTCGCCCGAGCGCGTGGCGGCCGAGCTTGAGGGCTGCGGCATGGCCTTCCTCTTCGCGCAACGCTACCACGCCGCCATGCGCTATGTGGGCCCCATCCGCAAGGAGCTGGGCATCCGCACGGTGTTCAACATCCTCGGTCCGCTCACCAACCCCGCCTGCCCGGAGTACTTCCTGCTGGGCGTGTACGACGAGTACCTGGTGGAGCCGGTGGCCAAGGTGCTGGCCAAGCTCGGCGTGAAGCGGGCGCTTGTGGTATACGGCCGCGACCGCATGGACGAGATAAGCCTGTCGGCCGACACGGCGGTGTGCGAGTTGGACGGCGGCGTCACGCGCACCTACTCCATCGCCCCCGAGGACTTCGGTCTTGCACGCTGCGAGAAGGCCGACCTGGCGGGCGGCGAGCCGGCCGAGAACGCCGCCTGCGTGCGTGCCATCCTGGAAGGCGGGCTTGTGGGCCCCAAGCGCGACGCGGCCCTGCTCAACGCCGGCGCGGCCCTCTATGCGGCAGGCGCCGTGCCCGCCATCGCCGAGGGCGTCGCCCGTGCCGCCCAGGCCATCGACTCGGGCGCGGCGACGCGCACGCTCGAGGCCTTCGTGGAAGAGAGCAACGCGTGATGGCCGGCCGCGAGAACATCCTGCAGACGATCGCCGAGCGCACCCGTGAGCGCGTGGCGGCGCAGAAGGCCCAGGTCAGCCCGCAGGAGATGGAGGCACGGGCACGCGCGTGCGCCCAGGCCGTGCGGGCCGCGAGCCCGACGGGGGAGTTCCCCTTCCCCTTCGATCAGGCCCTGCGCGCCCCGGGCATGTCCTTCATCTGCGAGGTGAAGCGGGCCTCTCCCTCGCGCGGGCAGATCTGCGCCGACTTCGACCCCGTGGCCATCGCCTGCGACTACGAGCGGGCGGGTGCGGCGGCCGTGAGCTGCCTCACCGAGCCGTTCTGGTTCCAGGGCAGCGACGAGTACCTGGCCGCCATCGCGCGCACGGTGGGCATCCCGGTGCTGCGCAAGGACTTCGTGGTGGACGAGTACATGATTTACCAGGCCCGCGTGCTGGGCGCGAGCGCGGTGCTGCTCATCTGCGCCATCTTAAGTGACGAGGAGCTGTGCAGGTACGTGGCCTTGTGCCATGAGCTGGGCATGTCGGCCCTGGTGGAGGCCTATGCGCCCGAGGAGGTGCCCCGCGCCCTGGCCGCCGGGGCGCGCGTGGTGGGCGTGAACAACCGCGACCTGCGCACCTTCGAGGTGGACTTCGGCCGCAGCGCCGACCTGCGCCCGCTCGTGGGGCCGGGGCGCGTGTTCGTGTCGGAGTCGGGCGTGGAGACGCGCGCCGACGTGGAGCGCCTGGAGGCCGCCGGGGTGGACGCCGTGCTTGTCGGCGAGACCCTCATGCGCGCGCCCGACAGGTGCGCCGCCCTGGCCGACCTCGCCGGCGCGCAGGCGGACGCGGACGCGGTCCAGCCCACCCGCGTCAAGCTCTGCGGCATCTCGCGCGACGAGGACGTGCGGGCGGTGCTCCGGGCGGCCCCGGACATGTGCGGCATCGTGGTGGACTACCCCTGCTCGCTGCGCTCCGTGACGCCCGACGTGGCGGCCCGCCTGGGCAAGCTGCTCGAGGGCTCGGGCATCGAGCGCGTGGGCGTGTTCGTGGACGCCTTCCACACCACGATCGAGCGGCTGGTGGCGGCGGGCGCCCTAGACGCGGTGCAGCTCCACGGCCACGAGACCCCGGCCTACATCGAGGAGCTGCGGGCCCGGCTCGCCCTGGCCGCGCCGGACCGGCACGTGCGCATCATCCAGGCCTTCCGGGTGCGCGCACCCCAGGACGTGCAGGCCGCGCGGCAAAGCCCGGCCGACCTGGTGCTGCTCGACAACGGCCGGGGCACGGGTGAGGCCTTCGATTGGGGCCTCGTGGCCGACGTGGGAAGGCCGTTCGTCCTGGCAGGGGGCCTGGCGCCGGGCAACGTGGCGCGCGCCATAGCGGCCGTGCGCCCCTATGCCGTGGACATGTCCAGCGGCATCGAGACAGACGGGTCCAAGGACCCAAGGAAGATGATGGAGGCGGTCGCCGCCGTGCGCGCCGCAGGAAAGGAGCACGCATATGTCTAACTCACCCGCCTCGCGCGGACGCTTCGGGATCCACGGGGGGCAGTACATCCCCGAGACGCTCATGAACGCCGTCATCGAGCTTGAGCAGGCCTACGAGCGCTACAAGGACGACCCCGAGTTCAACGCCGAGCTCACCGAGCTGCTCAACAACTACGCGGGCCGTCCCAGCAGGCTCTACTTCGCCGCCAACATGACGGCCGACCTGGGCGGCGCCAAGGTGTACCTCAAGCGCGAGGACCTCAACCACACGGGCGCCCACAAGATAAACAACGTGCTGGGGCAGGTGCTCCTGGCCAAGAAGATGGGCAAGACCCGCATCATCGCCGAGACGGGAGCCGGCCAGCACGGCGTGGCGAGCGCCACGGCCGCCGCGCTTCTGGGCATGGAGTGCCGCGTGTACATGGGCGTGGAGGACATGGAGCGCCAAGCCCTCAACGTCTACCGCATGCGCCTGCTCGGCAGCGAGGTGGTGGGCGTCTCCACCGGCACCGGCACCCTCAAGGACGCCGTGTCGGAGACGTTCCGCGAGTGGACGAACCGCATCGAGGACACGCACTACTGCCTGGGCTCGGTCATGGGGCCGCATCCCTTCCCCACGATGGTGCGCGACTTCCAGGCCGTCATCTCCCGCGAGGCCCGCGCCCAGGTCCTTGAGGCCGAGGGCAAGCTGCCCGACGCGGTGTTGGCCTGCGTAGGCGGCGGCTCCAACGCCATCGGCAGCTTCTACCACTTCATCCCCGACGCCGGCGTGCGCCTCATCGGCTGCGAGGCCGCCGGGCGCGGCGTGGACACCTGGGAGACGGCAGCTACCATGGCAACGGGCAAGCTCGGCATCTTCCACGGCATGAAGAGCTACTTCTGCCAGGACGAATACGGCCAGATCGCACCCGTCTACAGCATCTCGGCGGGCCTGGACTACCCCGGTGTGGGGCCTGAACACGCCATGCTTCGCGACGAGGGGCGCGCCGAGTACGTCCCCGTCACCGACGACGAGGCCGTGGAGGCCTTCGAGTACCTGAGCCGCAAGGAGGGCATCATCCCGGCCATCGAGAGCGCCCACGCCGTGGCCTACGCCATGAAGCTCGCGCCCACCATGCGCCCCGACCAGGTGATCGTCGTCACGCTTTCCGGACGCGGCGACAAGGACGTCGCCGCCATCGCTCGCTACAGGGGAGAGGACCTCCATGAGTAGAATCGCATCCGCCTTCACCGCCGCCGACGGCTCGCGCAAGAAGGCCTTCATCCCGTTCATCACCTGCGGCGACCCCACGCTGGGGCTCACCGAGGAGGCCGTGGTGGCCATGGCCGAGGCCGGCGCCGACCTCATCGAGCTGGGCATCCCCTTCTCCGACCCCACGGCCGAGGGCCCCGTCATCCAGGCCGCCAACATCCGCGCGCTGGCCGGGGGCGTCACCACCGACGACGTCTTCGCGCTCGTGGGGCGTATCCGCGCCCGCGGCGTGCAGGTGCCGCTCGTGTTCATGACCTACGCCAACGTGCTGTTCTCCTACGGGCTTGAGCGCTTCGCGGCAAACGCCGCGGCGGCCGGCGTGGACGGCGTCATCCTGCCCGACGTGCCCCACGAGGAGAAGGCCGAGTTCGCAGGCCCCCTGGCCGCGCAGGGGCTCGACCTCGTGAGCCTCATCGCGCCCACCTCGCACGAGCGCGTGCGCCAGATCGCCGCCGACGCACAGGGCTTCGTGTACTGCGTGAGCTCGCTGGGCGTGACGGGCGTGCGCTCTCAGATAACCACTGACATCGCCGCCATGGTGGAGCTGGTGCGCGCATCCACCGACGTGCCCTGCGCCGTGGGCTTCGGCATCTCCACCCCCGAGCAGGCCGCCGCCATGGCCGCCAAGTCCGACGGGGCCATCGTGGGCTCGGCCATCATCAAGATCCTCGCCGAGCACGGGCAGGACGCGGTGCCCCACATCGCCGCCTACGTGCGCCAGATGGCCGACGCCGTGCACGGCGCCTAGCGGGCGCGGCACCTCGTCCGCGGCGCTGGGCTGGGGTTCGCGCGCCTCGGCGCACCGCGCCCCGCCCTGCCTTGCGGCTGAGGCGCCGCGGCCACCTTTGGGCGGAGACCCGGCGGGAGCCGCCCATCTGCACAAGCAAGCAGGCATGCAAGAAGCCCTGCTCCCGAGCGTGTTTGGGGGCAGGGCTTCCTGTTGGTTTGTCTGTCTGTGTTGCGCCGCGCGGCGTGCTTACGCCACGGCCTCGGCGACGTCCTTGCCCAGGGCTACGCACTCCTCCTCGGCGGCGGCGTCGGGGTAGTCGTAGGCGATGACCGCGCCGATGACGTTGGCGCCGTCGGCCTCGGTGCGCTCCTGCCAGGTCTCCATCCACTCGCCCTCGTTCCACTCATAGGAGCCGAAGAGGCCCACGGTGCGGCCCTTGAGGGCCTTCTCGCAGTCGGCGAACATGGGCTCGAACTCGTCGGGCTCAAGCTCCTCGGCGCCCATGGCCGGGCAGCCGAAGATGACGGCGTCGAACTCGTCGAGGCGAGCCGGGCCGAAGTCGCCGGCCTCGAGGACGGTGGGGGCCGCGCCGGCCTCGACGACGCCCTTCTTCACGAGCTGGGCCATGGCGGCGGTGTTGCCGGTGCCGCTCCAGTAGACGATAGCGACCTTCTTCATGGGGGTGTCCTTTCGTTGGGTGAATGCTTGCTTGTATGTCCCCGCGCTGCTGAGCGCGTTGAAACAACCTGGTAGATGGGCCGGTGCTTGCTTAGGCGATCAGCTCGGCCAGCCCGGCGCCGCAGGCGTAGCGGCGCATGGCGGCACTGCGGCACGCGCGCATCTCGCCCCAGCGCCGGCGTGCCTGGGCAGGGTCGGTGTAGGCCTTCCACACCCCGCAGGCCAGCTCGTCCTTGCCGTCGTGCTCGATGAAGCCGCGCACGTCGGCGAGCGGGTAGCCGAGCACCACGCCCACCTCGTGGGGAAACGCCACGTCCCCCTCGCAGGCGGGGCCCGCCTGGTCGCGGCGGGCGCGCTCGAAGCCCGCCATGCGCAGGCGAAGCGAGCGCACGAGCTGACGGGGGCCGAGCACGTCCAGGCCGGCCTGGGCGAGGAACTCCGCCACGTCGGCCTGGTCGATGAGGCACTGCAGGCCCTCGGCGCGGCTCACGAGCATGAGGGCGCGGCCCCGCCCCACGGCGAGCACGTCGCAGCGCACGCCGCGCGCGCCGAAGCGCTGGGTGAACCGCATGGCCTGCAGGCTCGCCTGGAGCCGCACCTGGGTGTCGCAGGGCCGTCCGCAGGCGCACTCGGCGCACTCCTGGGGCCGGCGCGGGATGAAGTTGAAGAGCGCGGCGGGCTTGATGCCGGCAAGCACGCAGGCGGCGTGGCTCACGACGCACTGCGAAAACTGCTCCTCAACAGGCATGATGCGACCTCCCGACAAGTAAGAAGTACCTAACAGGCGAGAGCAGGATACCAACATTGATAAGTTGGTCAAGACATACAAAAAAGTTATATCTATAAAACTAGATTTGTGTCGCAGGCGGTGCGTGGGGCGGGATGGACGGCAGGGGCGCGACGGGCAACCGGATCGGCGGGCCCGGGGCGCGGCCTTCCGTGTGGCCTGCGTGAGGGGGCGCACGGCACGCCTCGATTGGCTACAATGTTTCGGCATTGTTTCCTTCGGCATGCCTTCGGGCAAGAGGCGAGGTATTGAGGTGAGAGAGGCTTTCGGCCGGGCGCTGGGGCCGGCGCTGCCCATCATGGCGGGCTACGTGGTGCTGGGGCTGCCCTGTGGCATCCTGAGCGCCACGGCGGGCATGAGCTGGTGGATGGTCGCCGTGATGAGCATCGTGTTCTATTCCGGGGCAGGCCAGTACATGATTCCCAACATGTGGCTCGCGGCCAACCCCGTGGCGTCCATCATCGCGTCGGTGGGCCTGGTCAACACCCGCCAGATGCTCTACGGCACGTCGCTGTCGCAGTTCTGCGGCGCAGCGGGCAAGCGCCTCTCCGTGCTCTTCGGCGCCACGGTGACCGACGAGAGCTTCGGGGTGAACTACGCCAAGTTCCTCGAGGGCGGCTGGTCGGTGAAGGACGCCCTGGCCGTCAACCTCTACAGCCAGGGCACCTGGACGCTCGCCTGCACCGTGGGCTGCATCGTGGGCTCGGCCGTGGACGTGCCCTCGGCGCTGGCGTCCTTCGCCATGACGTCGCTGTTCATCTGCCTTCTGTGCTCGCAGCCCGTCACCGCGCAGAACGGCGTGGTGGTCCTGGGCGCCGTGGCAGGCGTGGTGGCGTGCAAGCTCCTGGGCGCCTCGGGCGTGGCCATCTTCCTGGGGGCCGTCGCCGGCATCGCCTGCGGCATGGCGTTCGACGCGGCACGCACGGGCAGGCGTCGCGCCGGCAGGGGAGGGCAGCGCTGATGGGCGTCTCCGACTTCCTCGTGATCTTGCTGGGCGTGACCGTGCTCATGTTCGTGTGCCGCGTGGCGCCGGTGGTGCTGCTCAAGGGCCGTGACCTGCCCGACGCCGTGACGCGCGCGCTGGGGCTCATCCCGGCGGCGGCCTTCGCGGCCCTCGTGGCCAACGACCTCTTCGACCCGGCGGACTTTGCCGCGGGCACCGATGCGCTCACATGGGCGGGCCCGCTCATCGCGGCCGCCGCCGTGGCGGTGGTGGGCTTCAAGGCCAAGTCGATGGCCTGGTGCATCGTGGTGGGCGTGGCCGCGCTTGCGGCCGTGACGTACCTGCCGGGGCTTGTGGGCTAGGTTGTGGAGAACTTGTGCTTGTGTGGGCGCATCGCTTGCATAGGTGCGGACTCTATGGCATCATTCTTCCTCGCAGCAGCGCGAGCAACGGCAACGCCGAATCGCAAAGCAGCCAAGTGGGGTGGTAGCTCAGCTGGTTAGAGCGCCGGCCTGTCACGCCGGAGGTCGCGGGTTCGATCCCCGTCCATCCCGCCACTTGTTAATGACAAGCCTGGAGGCATTCGCCTTCGGGCTTTTTTCGTTTTAAGTCCTCAATCAACACCCATGCCTTGCACGCTTGCCGAGCGCGACGCTTCGTGCCCGCAGGCGCACATGATGGCTGACGCTTCCAAATAAAAAGGGGCGCGGCAGCCCGAGTCTGTCAGGCTGCCGCGCCCCCGGGGCGTGCGTTTGGCCGCGCGGGCCGCTCGCGTCTTAGTAGTTCACGACCTGCTGCACGAAGTAGCTGCGGGGATGCGCGCACACGGGGCAGACCTCGGGGGCCTCCGTGCCGATGTGCAGGTGTCCGCAGTTCTGGCACTTCCACACGCACACGTCGTCGCGCTTGAACACCTCGCCGGCCTCCAAGCGGGCCATGAGGGCGCGGTAGCGCTTCTCATGCGCGGCCTCGATGTCGGCCACGCCGCGCATCTTCTCGGCGATCTCGTGGAAGCCCTCGGAGTCGGCCGTCTCGGCGAACTCCTTGTACATGTGGGTCCACTCCTCGTTCTCGCCGGCCGCGGCGGCGGCCAGGTTCTCGGCGGTGGAGCGGATGGCGCCGCCCTCAAGGTACTTGAACCACAGCTTGGCGTGCTCGCGCTCGTTGCCGGCCGTCTCGGTGAAGATCTCGGAGATGCCGACGTAGCCTTCCTTCTTGGCCTTGCTGGCCCAGTAGGTGTACTTGTTGGTGGCCATCGACTCGCCGGCGAAGGCGGCCTCAAGGTTCTTCTTGGTCTGGGAGCTCTCGAAATCCATGTCAGTCCCTCTCTCCTCGTCCCGTGCGGCGTACTGCCGCGTCGGGGGCTTTATACCACGAATCGCAGGAGAATAAAGCGATAATTAATCACTAATAGGAATTAATACCATTAAGCGTCGCAAGGCATACCCAGGGCCTTAAACCGCCTGCCACCAGCCGCGCTCGTCCTGCATGCAGAACCCCTCCCGGCCCAGCTCGGCCAGGATGTCCTCCACAAGGGCGGGCTCGGGGCAGGGCCTGCCCGCCTCAAGCTCGGACTGTGCGAGGCGCGCGTGCAGCTCGGGGGCGGGCAGCGCCTGTGCCTGCGTGTGGGCCTCAAGCAGCAGGCGCACGAGGGCGGCGCGCTTCTGCCTGCGCGAGCCTTCGAAGCGTGACTGGCGCACGTAGGCGCTTGAGCGGCGTGTGGGGTTGGGGAGGGTCTTCTTGAGGTGTGCGCCGTAGTCGAGCAGCGCGTAGTACCAGCCGCGCACGTCCTGGCCGCTCTGGGGGCAGGCACGGCTCACGAGGGGCACGAGCTCCTTGTCGGACACCTTGTCGCGCCCCGCGAAGAACTCGTGGATGAAGACGGCGCGCACGTTGGTCTCCAGGTAGACGCCGGCCTCGTCGAAGGCGAAGGCGCGGATGCCCGCCGCCGTGGAGGGGCCGATGCCCGGCAGGGCCTGCAGCTTGCGGGCGTCGTGGGGCCAGATGCCGCCCAGCTCGCCGGCCACCGCCTGCGCGCAGCGGTGCAGCGCCAGCGCCCGCCGGTTGTACCCCATGCCCTGCCAGGCGGCGAGCACGTCGGCCTGCGGGGTCGCGGCCAGCGCCTGCACGCTGGGGAAACGCTCAAGCCATGCGTCCCAACGCGCCTGCACGCGCGCCACCTGGGTCTGCTGCAGCATGACCTCGCTGATCCACACGAGATAGGGGTCGTCCACCCCGCGCCAGGCAAGCTCGCGCCACAGCGGCCGCGCGAGCGCGCGGATGCGCTCGCGGAACCCGACTGCATCGAAGGAATCGGGCGTCTCGGTCTGCCTGGCTGCGCCGGCGCTTGCGACCTCGGTGTTCTTGCCCGTCTCGGCGGCTCGCTCTTCGGCCGTCGGGTCACTGGGCCTTGCCGACTCGGCGCTCTGCTCGTCTGCCTGGCTCACGGCCGCGTCTCCCGGCTACTTCCAGTCCAGGATGTCCCAGCCCAGGTCCTTCGCGCGGCGGCGCAGCAGCAGGTCGGGGTTCACGGCGTGGGGCGTGGCTGCGAGCTGGAGCATGGGCTCGTCGGTGTGATGGTCGCCGTAGGCGTGGGTGAGCTCCCAGCCGTCCATGCCGAAGGCGGCGTTGGCCCAGGCGGTGAGGCGGCGGACCTTCTCCTCACCGGCGGGGGTCTCGCCCCACACGGCGCCGGTGAAGCGGCCGCGCTCGTCGCGCTCCATCACAGTGCCCATGGCCGCCTCGCAGCCCAGGTGCTCACGGGCCACCAGGGCCACCTGCTCGAACGTGGCGCTCACGAGGGCCACGTGGTCGCCGGCGCGCACGTGCTCGGCCACGCGCTCCAGGCCCTCGGCGCGATAGCGCGGCACCATCACGTCGTCGTGGAACATCTCCATGATGCGGTGGATGCCCTCGGGGGTGAACTGCGACAGGTCCGAGAAGATGCGCTCGCGCGGCTCGTTCTGGCGGTAGGGGAGGTGCAGCTTGTAGCGGATGCCCCACCAGCTGCAGAACGCGATGTTGCGCACCCGCACAAGGCGGCGCGCCATGAGGTATTTGAGGATGAGCGTGCCCGACTGGCCGCGCAAAAGGGTGCCGTCGATGTCGAAGGCGACGACGCGCTCCTTGCTCATGACACTCCTTTTACCAGGTAAAGGGCTGTTTTGCCCAAGTTTGTCCGGACTCACGTGCCGCATAGCATAGCGTACTTGGGGCCGTTGTGACCCCACATGCCCCGCCCTTATGCCAAACGCGCAAACCAGCGGGCCGCGTGCCTGCGCCATCTGTGAAGATGGTTCTTGGGGGAGCCTGGGCAATCTGGGGCCTTAGCAGGGCTTCCATGCTCTAGTATGTCGGTCGCAACGACTCGTTTTCCTGGAGGTTCTGACCTTGCTCGCTGAGCGATTCCTTACAAGCGTCGTGGGCGCGATGGCCAAAGACCAGCTCGTCTTGAAGCCCACCCCCGAGACGCACCTGCCCGCGCCTGAGCCGGGCCGCAAGTACATGCTCTATCTGCATGTTCCCTTCTGCCAGGTGCTTTGCCCCTACTGCAGCTTCAACCGCTACCACTTCCGCGAGGACGTGGCCCGGCCCTACTTTGCCAACATGCGCAAAGAGATGATGATGCTCAAGGACCTGGGCTACGACTTCGAGAGCCTGTACTTCGGCGGCGGCACGCCCACCATCCTGCTCGACGAGCTGTGCGCCACCATCGACCAGGCCCGCGAGAACTTCTCGGTGACCGAGGTGGCCGTGGAGACCAACCCCAACCACCTCGTGGACCCGTGGCTCTCGCAGATGGAGGGCCGCGTGCAGCGCGTCTCGGTGGGCGTGCAGAGCTTCGACGACGGCCTGCTCAAGCAGATGGACCGCTACCACAAGTACGGCTCCGGCGAAGAGATCCTCGAGCGCATCGAGGTGGCCAAGAGCCACTTCGACCTCATCAACGTGGACATGATCTTCAACTTCCCCTCCCAGACGGAGGAGATCTTGCGAAGCGACCTCGAGAAGATCAAGGCGTGCGGCGCCCAACAGACCACGTTCTCGCCGCTCTACGTGTCCAACGGCACGCAGAAGAAGATGGCCTCGGCGCTGGGCGAGCTGGACTACCCGCGCGAGTACGAGTTCTACAAGATCATCGACGAGACCCTGGCCGGCGGCGACGACGCGCTCTTCCACCGCTCCACGCTGTGGACCTTCACGCGCAAGGACGCCAACACCGACGCCTCGGCCCCCCAGATCGAGGAGTACCAGACCAACTACGACGACTACCCCGCCATCGGCTCGGGCTCCATCACGCACCTGGCCGGGGCGCTCTACGTGAACCACTTCAGCATCAACGACTACAACGCGGCCATCGAGTCGGGCAAGATGTCCATCATGGGCAAGGCCGACATGTCGCGCCGCAGCCTCATGCGCTACAGCTTCCTGGTGAACCTGTACAAGCTGCGCCTGGACAAGAAGGCCTTCAAGCGCGAGTTCGGCTGCAGCGTGGAGATGGGCCTGCCTGCCGAGATGGCCTTCATGACGCTCAACGGCGCCTTCGCCACCAACGACGAGAACGAGATAACCCTCACGCCGCGCGGCCGCTACCTGGTGGTCGTCATGTACCGCAAGTTCCTCTCGGGCATGAACAACCTGCGCGAGCAGGCGCGCGCGTGCCTGTCGGGCGCCGAGCGCGAGATTCTGTTCGAAGACAGCGAGCAGGCCCTGTAGGGCATGGCCGCGGGCGTCGAGAAAGGCGGGCCAATGGCGTCGCATAGTGCCGATAACCAGGTGGAGCAGCTGCCCTGTGAGCAGCGTGCCCTGTTGGACGCGCTCGTGCTGCTCGACGACGCGGCGAGCGCCTACGCGCTGCTGCAGGACCTGTGCACCCCGCGCGAGATAGAGGACCTGTCGCGCAGGCTCCAGGTTGCGCGCATGCTCGACGCGGGCGCGAACTACGAGCGCATCCAGGCCAAGACGGGCGTGTCGTCCACCACGGTGTCGCGCGTGTCCAAGTGCCTGACGTACGGGCCGGGCGGCTACCGGCAGACGCTGGACAGGCTGCCCGCCTATGTGGACGAGCAGGACGAGGCTGCCCAGGCCGGGCAGCGTGGCGACAAGGAGGCGTAAGGCATGCCGGGAATACGCGAGCGCTTGGGGTCGGACGTGCTGGTGGTGCAGGGTGCCGTGGGCACCTATCTGGCCCAGCGCGGCTTTGAGGGGAGCATGTGCGCCCTCAACCTGGAGGAGCCTGACGCGGTGGAGCAGATGCACCGCCTCTACCGCGTGGCCGGGGCCGACTGCGCGGTGAGCAACACCTTCCTCGCCACGAGCAACCTGCTGGCCGCCGAGGGCCTTGCGGCCCAGACGCAGGCCATCAACATGGAGGGGGTGCGCCTGGCGCGCGCCGCGGAGTTCCCCCACGTGCTCGCGGCCATGGGGCCGTGCGGCGTCGCGCCGGAGCCGGGCAGCGGGCTGGCCGCCCTCGAGGAGCGCCTCGCCTCGGGCGAGCGCGCCGGCCAGGCGCATGCCCAGGGCGCGGCCGAGGGGTACGCGTGCGCCCGCGAGCTCTACCTGGAGCAGGCGGCCGCCCTGGCCGCCGCGGCGCCCGACGCCATCCTGCTTGAGACCTTCACCTCGCTCGACGACGCCCTGGCCGCCCTCGACGCGGCGCTTGAGGCCTGCGACCTGCCGGTCTTTGCCTGCATGAGCCTCGTGGGCGCCCAGGCCACAGACCCCGCCGAATGCGCGCGCGCCCTTGAGCGCGCCGGTGCCGCCGCCGTGGGCGTCAACTGCATGGACGCCCAGGCAAGCGAGCAGGCCGTCCGGGCGATGCACGCCGCCTGCGGCCTGCCCATCGTGGCCCTGCCTTCCGCCGGCATCCCCGTGAGCACGCCGCGCGGCCCCGTGTGGCGCACGAACCCCGACGAGTTCGCCCAGGTGGCCCAGCGCCTCGTGGCCGCGGGCGCGAGCGTGGTGGGCACGTGCTGCGGCACCACCCCGGCCCACACCGCCGCCGTCTATGCCGCCGTGGGCGGCATGGAGATGCCCCAGGCGTAAGGGTCCGCGGCCGGGCCGGGCCGTCGCGCCTCGCCCGTCTCTTTGGCCGCGCACCCTTGGCCCATGCGGCCCGCGCGGCTCATGGGGCGGCGCCTTCTCATCGTTTTACCAGCACTTCAAGCACAAGGAGCACCTGCGTTGACTGCACATACCGCCCCTGGGCAGGACATGCCTGCCGCAAAGGCCGACCCCAACCCCCTGGGATCGGCCCCTGTACCCGCGCTTCTCCTCAAGTTCGCCCCGCCCGCCATCCTCTCCATGATGGTGAGCGCCGTGTACAACCTCATCGACACGTTCTTCGTGGGGCACGGCGTGGGCGACGCCGGCATCGCGGCCACCACGGTGGCCTTCCCCCTCATGATGCTCATGAGCGCCTTCGCCGCGTGGTTCGGCGTGGGCGGCAACGCCATCGCGGCGCTGCGCCTGGGCGAGGGCAAGGTGGAAGAGGCCAACAAGGCCCTCTCGGTCACCCTGCTCATGCTCATCGTGATCCCCATCGTGCTGAGCGCGCTGGCCCTGGCGTTCCTCACCCCCACGCTCGACTTCCTGGGCGCCACCGACGCCAACCGCGAGTACTCCCACCAGTTCTGCTCGGTGATCCTCGTGGGCTTCTTCATCCAGGCGGTGGGCCTGGGTCTGTCCAACTTCATCCGCACCGACGGCGCCCCCAACACGGCGCTCGCCGTCACATTCGCCGGCGCCGTGGTGAGCGCGCTTGCCAACTACGTGCTCGTGATGGTGCTCGGCATGGGCATGACGGGCTCGGCCCTGGCCACCGTGGCGGGCCAGCTCGTGACCACGGTCCTGGTGCTGGCGTACTTTTTGTGCGGCAAGTCCAAGCTCGCCATCCGCAAGCGCTTCATCTGCTTCGACGGCGCCATGATCCGCGCCATCCTGTCGCTGGGCCTGTCGTCGTTCTGCGTGCAGGTGGCCTCGGCCCTCACCTCCTCGATGCTCAACCTGCAGATCACGAGCCTGGGCCCCACCGACGCCCTCATCGGGGCCGACGGCGGCCTCACGGCCATCGGCACGGTGAACAAGGTCATCTCGCTGCTCTTCTTTGTGGTGCTGGGCTTTGCCATCGCGGCCCAGCCCATCCTGGGCTACAACTACGGCGCCCAGAACTACCGCCGTGTGCGCAAGACGCTGTGGTGCACGGTGGGGGCGGCCATCGTCACGAACCTCGTGCTCTGGATCGCCTGCCGCGCGCTCTCCGACCAGATCATGCTCTTCTTCAACGTCGATGAGAGCCTGCTCGACTTCGCCGCGCAGAGCCTGCTGTTCATGACGCTCATGTTCCCCGTGGTGCCCTTCCAGGTGGTGTGCTCCAACTACTTCCAGGCCACGGGCCAGCCCCTCAAGGCCACGATCCTCACGCTCACCCGCCAGCTCATCTTCTACCTGCCGGCGCTCTTCATCGTGCCCGCGGTGCTGCCCGGCTTCTGCGACCTTTCGCCCCTGGCGGCGCTTCCCCTGGCCCCGGCCTTCGCCGACGCGCTCGCCATCCTGGTGACGGGCGTGTTCGTCATCCGCGAGATGGGCAGGCTGAGCCGCCTGCAGCTTGCCCACGACGAGCGCCTGGCCAACCACGACGAGTCGTGGGCCAAGGTGGGCCAGCGCGTGGCCGGCCCCGCTTCCGAGGAGGCGTAGGCGATGAGCGAGAAGACCGCCCCGGCGGACGTGCAGGAGAGGGGCGCAGTGGCGCCCGCGAGTCCGGTGACGCCCGCACCCGCC
>CAVEWV010000054.1:0-18681 GCA_963619535.1 Acutalibacteraceae bacterium
ATCGCCTGCTCGTAGTACCAGCTCTTGAACCTGAGCATGTCCAGGGCGCGCTGCAGGCTCGCCTGCTCCTGCTCCACGCGCTCGCGCGTGCGCTCGATGAGCTCCTTGCGCTGCGGGTAGGTGGCGGGGCCCTGCACGACCCATTCCATGAACTGGCGGATCTCGCGAATCTCCAGGCCGGAGCGCTTGAGGCATTCGATGAGCTTGAGCGCCTCAAGCTCGCTGTCGCCGAACTTGCGGATGCCCGAGACGCGCTCCATATGCGGGAAAAGCCCCTGCTTGTCGTAGTAGCGAAGCGTGGAGACGGGAATCGAGAACATCTCCGAGACCTGGCCGATCGTGTACATCCGCTGCCTCCAGAACCCCTGTTGCAATACTTGACCTGAAGTCAGATTCAGGTTTTGTCGACGCCCACTATAGCAGAAGCAGAGCCGATGGGCAGCGACTGCGGTCCGCAAGGGGTCCCGACCCCGCCGAACTCGTGGCTTGCCACGGCTTCACGCTAGCGGACGTGCCCGCGGCTGCCAGGGCGTTGCCGGGCTGACGGACGGCACGGCGTGCAGCTCTAGGAAAATGACGAACGGGTCACTTTCTCGTGCGCCAGCGCAACAACGGCGCAGGTAAAGGCCCCTTGCAATTGGGGCGGCGCGGTTTAACCATGGCTTCCTTCGCGTCAAAACTTGACGTTTCGCGAAAGGTTAGGATAATCGTACAGTGCATACTTATTCTAACAACAGGCCTCTCTCAAGGGAGTTCGGATGTCCAACGAATCCTATTCCACCTGGCTCAAAAACAGCCTGCGCGACCCGCTCTTCTGGATCTGGGTGCTGTCGCTCATCGCCCCGGCTTGCACTGCGGTGCTCGACCTCGCCGGAGTCATCGATCGCGACGTCACGCCCTACTCGACGATCACCCAGGTGAGCTGGCTTGTGTTCGGGGCGGTTCTCATCATCGCCGCCGTCCGCGGCACGGACATAGGGCAGAAAGACCAGCCCATGAGCACGGGCGTGCGCGTCTTCACCGCCGTGATCGGCATCGTCGTGCTCGGCGTTGCCCTGGTGCTGGGCCTGCTGTTCCCCCACGCGTAGGGCCGGCGTCTCTCATAACGCAAGGCAGTCGAAGGCCGGGAGGGCCGCGCACCACTGCGTGCGCCTCCCGGCCTCTGTTGTGTCGCACGATTTGGTTGCTCCGGGCCGTCCCGCCTCGGCGTCGCTATGCCCACGTGAACGCGTCGGCGTCCGCCCCGAGCTCAAAGTGCAGTTTGGCGATGCCGAGGTCGATGCCGGCGTAGGCGCCTCGTCCCGCCGTGGCCCTGACGCGCGGCTTGTCCGCCGGGCTGGCATCATCGCCGCCGCCCAGCAGCTCGAAGTGAAACTTCTGCTGGTTCATGGCCGTGGGGGCGAGCAGTGCGAACTCAACGCCGCGGGCAAACCACGCCGGCGTCGCGCCCGAGAAGCCCGGGCAGCTCGAGACCGCGGCCGCATCCTTGCCCTTGTGCGGCCTGCCTTGCGTGGTCCCGTGCCCCACGGCCACCACAAGGGCGAGCTTATCGCCAGGCGTGACTGCCCTCCTCACCAGGCGTTTCTTGAACGTGAGCGCCACCCAGCAGGTGTTGAGCCCCAGCCGCTGGGCCAGCAGCACGACCTTCTCGCCGTAGTACCCGGCGCGTTCCTCCAGGTCGGGGGCGGGCTTGCCGGCGACGACGAGGTAGTCCGTCACGCCGCGAAAGCTCCCGTAATGCGCAAGCCCGCCGGCGAAGGCCTCGGGCTCGTCGCATACGAGGGCCATGCGCAGGTCGCCCTGCGCGTTACAACGGGCGATCTCCTCGTTGAGGGCGGCGCGCATGTCCTCGCAGATGGGCTCGCTGGTGTACTGGCGCACGGAGTGGCGCTGACGGACGGCTTCTTCGATGATGAGCATGGGAGTCTCCTTGAATGACGGGTCGGAATTGGCCGGGCGGGAGAGGCTCGTTTGCTGAGCGATTCTCTCCGTGAGCCTACGGAACCTTCCTCATGCGGGCGGTTTTCAGTCAGTTCGGCTGCTCTACTATTTGAATAGGTGCCGTTATACCACGGCCGCCGCGCGCCTCATGCATCGGCGTCCGCACGACCCCTAACGGGGCGTTCGGGGCGCGTGCTGTGAAACCCCTGCGACGGCGTACTATATATAGAGTTGTACGCCGCCCGTAGTGCTAGGCTGTGCCGCCGCATGTGTACATTCGATGCGGGAGGCGCGTCACGGTGGGTTCGCACGACGGCGGTAAGAAGGCAAGCGCAAAGACGAGCGGGGGCTTGGAGGCGCAGGTCCGCCCGCAAGAGGCGCACGAGACGGGCAGGTCGCGTATCGCGGTGTATGTGCTGCTGGCACTGTCGTTTGCGCTGGGATGCACGGAGTTCACCATCATCGGCATCGAGCCCGACATCGCCTCGTCGCTGGGCGTTGAGCTGTCGGGCGTGGGCAACCTGGTGGGCTATTTCGCCATCGCCTACGCCGTGTGCACGCCGCTGCTCGCCGTGTTCACCGGGCGGTTCCGCCGCTATCAGCTCATGCTCGTCTACCTGGTCATCTTCAACGTGGGCAACTTCTGCACGGTGCTCGCGCCCAGCTACGCCGTGCTCGCGGTGGGTCGTATCCTCACCGCCGCCGTCTCGGGGGCGCTCTTGGCCACCTCGCTCACCTTCGTCCCCGAGCTTGTGCCCGAGCGCCGCGTGGCCCCTGTGGTCTCGCTCATCTACACGGGCTTCTCCATCGCGAGCGTCCTGGGCGTGCCTGCCGGCAAGCTCATCTGCGGCGTCCTGGGATGGAACGTCACTTTCGGCGTGGCGGCGGGCATCGCGCTTGCCGTGAGCGTGGCGCTTGTGGCGTGCATGCCGCGCACCGGCGCCACCGACGAGCCCTCCACCCCGCGCGACCAGCTTGTTCTCGTCACGGACGGACGCGTGATCGCCGGCATGCTCATTTTCGTGTTCGGCGCGGGCGGCACGTACGCCTTCTACACCTACGTCACGCCCGTGCTGCAGGACGTCATGGGCCTCACGAGCCAGGCGGCGAGCACGGTGCTCGTGGTGTACGGCCTGGCCTGCGTGGCGTCCAACCTGCTCTCGGGATGGGTGGCGCAGCGCTTCGGCGTGGTGGGCCTCGTGGGGTCGTGCCTCGTCCAGGCGGCGCTGCTGGTCCTTCTCTACTTCACCACGGGAAGCCTGGTGGCGGGCCTCATCAACGTCATCCTCATCGGCGTGGGCATGTACGTGGTGAACTCGCCCGGCCAGATGCACTTCCTCAACATCGCCCAGCGCGACTACCCCCGCGCCCTCACCATGGCGGCCTCGGTGCAGCCCATGTCGTTCAACATCGGCATCGCGGTGGGGTCGTTCGTGGGTGGCATGGTGGTCGCCGGCCCGGGCCTGGCCTTCATCGGCTTCGCCGGCGCGGCCTTGAGCGTGGTGGGCGCCGTCTGCGCCTGGCTCGCGGCTCACCTCAAGGGCCGCAAACGCAAGTAAGGCGCGTGGGGGAGCGCGGGCTGCGGCCTCGGGGCCGGCGGACCTTGCCGTGCCATGCGGGGCCGCCGTCGCGCGAGGCCGGCCCCCGGCTTGATGCGCCTCGGGGACATGTGTGCGCCGGCCCCCGGCCGCGCCCTCCCAGGTCGCCCCGCGCCCCTACGCTTGGCGTCCTACCGAGTCGCCCGCGCTCTCTCGGGCCGCCCCGCGCCCCAACGCCCGCTTCCTCCCAGGTCTCCCTGCGCTCCCTACGCCCAGCGGCTCAGCAGGGCCTCCAGGCGCGTGTCGAGGCCGCGATGGTGGTCGAGCTCGTCGATTACCACCACAGGTCGGCGGCTCAGCTTGCACGAGAGCGCCTCGATAAGCCGGTCGGTGTCTTGGCGGATGCCCGCGATGGGCTCGGGGTGGTCGAGCCCCTCGTTTGCCCCGCAGGCGATCGCCACGCGCGCGTCGCAGGCGAGCGGCGTGCGGGCCACGCGGTTGACGATGCCGGGGTACCAGGTGCTCGGGCTTGCGAGCAGGTAGGTCGAGAACACGCCGGTGCTCATGAGGCAGTGCAGGCCGAACAGGCCGGCCAGCGAGTAGCCAAAGAGCCCCACGCCGCCCGGGGCAACGCCGAACTCGTTGGCCGCCGCGCGGGCCACGGGCGCCACCGTCTGCGTCAGGAACGTCTCGGCCTGCCCGCCGAAATCGGGCGCGCCGGGCTTGTAGGCAGGGTGGTGCCAGGGCGTGTACTGGGCAAGGCCGCGGTCGGCCGGGTCGGGGTCGATGCCCACCATGACGGGCAGACTGGCGGGGTCGAGCGCCCCGGCGTCTGTCAGCCGGGCCACACGGCGCAGCACGCGTGTGCCGTCGAGCACCACGAGCAGGCCGTTTGCGGCGCACCAGCCCTCAGGGCGCAGCAGGGGGAGCGTCAGGCCTGCCAGCTCGACCTGCCCGGGCGCGCAGCAGGCGGCGTCTGGGCGCGGGGACGCGCCGTCGTTCTCATCCTCAAAGACAATGGGCATAGCGGGTTCCTTTCGTGTGACGCGGGACTGGGAACAGGTCGTGGCGCGGTGCCTACTCGGCTTGCTGCACGCGTGCCTGGCTGGGCGAGACGCCGTAGTGCCGCTTGAAGAGCCGGCTGAAGTACAGGGGGTCGTCGTAGCCCACGGCGCGGGCGACGTCCTTCACGGGCAGGCCCGTCTGGAGCAGCGACACGGCCCGCTCCAGGCGAAGCGAAATGAGCAGGCTCATCGGGCGGATCTTGTGAGTGCGGGCAAAGCAGTTCGAGAACCGCTGGGCGCTCATGCCGAAGCGCGCGGCGAGCCCCTCCAGGCTCGTGGGCTCGCAGAAGTGGCCTTCCAAATAGGCGCGCGCCTGCGCCATGCGCTTGTCGACCCTGCCGCGCGGGCTGGGGTTGAACATCGCCTTGAGCAGGTTCGTGGCCCCGATGATCTGGTTGAGCCGGTTGTCGAGCGTCACGGCGGCGTTGAGCTCCTCGAGGGCCTCCACGCGCGCGAGCAGCTCGGCGAAGTTCTCGGGCGCGTATGCCCAAGGCCGGTCCATCCAGCGGGCCTCGTCTGCCTGGCAGTCGCGGTTGGCCTCGTAGTACACGTTGATGTGCTCGAACGGCCTGCCGTCGAGGGCCTCGAAGAGCAGGTCCTTGTGCGGGCAGCCGTGCAGGATGGTGCCGGTCTCGCACACGAGCTCCTCCTCGCCGAGTACGATGCGGGCCCTTCCGCTCACCGGGAAGATCATGGCCGAGTGGATGGTGGAGTAGCGCGCGGCCTGGCCGGGGAGCTTCGTCTGCCTGCTTACGGCGAACACGCTGAAGGGACGCTGGGCGTATGCCTGGCGCAGCTCTTTGATAGGGGGCTGTTCGCTCATGAGTAACCTGTCCATAACAAAAAGGTACACGATTAGTTAAGTTCATGATAGACGGCAGATTTGTCCATGCGCGCTAGAGTTTACCATGTTAAATATCACAAAGTTATATAAAGCTATCTGCCATCATCAAGACGCGCGGGCCACGCCGCAAAAGGCGCACGGGCCCGCGCCGCCCAACGAAAGGATGGACACATGCACCTCACCGCCATGAGCCGCCGCGCGTTCGTGGGGGCCGCCGCCCTCGCGCTCGCCATGCCCCTCGCCGCCCGCACCGCCCTCGCCCAGGACGCCAAGGCCGACGCCGCCCAGACAGCCGACGAGGCCACCGCGGACGCAACCGCCCAGGTAGAGGCCTACGAGCCCGCCGCCACCGTCTACCCCCTCACCGTGTCGCTCGTCGACGGCGACGGCACGGCCTTCGAGCAGACCTTCGAGGCCGCTCCCGCCACGGCCATCACCCTGACCGACTCCATGGCCGAGATCATGTGCCTGCTGGGCCTGTCTGAGCGCGTCATCGGCACCGTGACGCCCGAGGCCGCCATGCCCCAGGCCGTGGCCGAGACCTACGCCGCGATCCCCCAGATCGGCGACAAGAAGACCCTGTCGCGCGAGACCATCGTGGGCATGGGCCCCGAGGTGGTCATGGGCCGCGCCATGACGTTCAACAAGGACGGCCAGACCAGCGCCGCCGACTACAACGAGATGGGCATCAACATCTACATCCAGCCTGCCACCTCGGCCCAGATGAACCCCACGCTTCAGGGCATCGTTGACGACGTGAAGAACGTCGCCGCCATCTTCGACGTGCAGGATGCGGCGTCCGAGCTGGTCAACAGCCTGCAGGATCGCCTCGCCGCCATCGAGGAGCGCGTGGCCGAGGCCTCCCAGGCCGCCGATGGGGCCCAGAGCGTGCTCATCATGACTAACTTCAAGGACGGCACCTTCGGCACGTTTGGCGGCAAGACCGGCGCGAGCCTGCAGTTCAACATGATCGAGGCCATGGGCGCCGTCATGGCGTCCACCGAGAGCGCCTCGAGCCTCACCTACGAGAACCTCGTGGCCATGAACCCCGACGTCATCCTCTACATCACGGCCGACCGCAACGCCGAGACTGACCCGCTCGTGCTCGACACGCTCTACGCCGAGCCTTCGGTGCAGGAGGTGGGCGCCGTGGCCAACAAGCGCATCGTCGAGATCCCCTACGCCGAGTTCATGGACGCCTCGCCGCGCGTCTTCGACTCCGCAGAGAAGATTCTCGACACCCTCTACCCCCAGGCGTAAGGAAGACCCATGCTCAGGCGCAGCGGCCCGTTCCGGGCGTTCATCGTCGTGCTCGTGTGCGGGCTGCTCGCCAGCATGGTCGCGACGTCGTGCATGGGGGCGATAGGCGTCAGCTTCCCCGACGCCCTCGCCATCCTGGCAAACCACCTCTTCGGCACGCCCCTACCCGCCGACGGCCACATCGGGGTGTCCACCGACAACGTCATCTGGCGCCTGCGCTTCCCGCGCATCCTCCTGGGGGCCGCCGTGGGCGCGGGGCTTGCCCTGGCGGGTGTGGTCATGCAGGCGAGCGTGCAGAACACCCTGGCAGAACCCTACATCCTGGGCATCTCCTCGGGCGCGAGCTTCGGGGCGACCCTGGCCATCATGTGCGGCGCCGGCGCGATTCCGGTCGTGGCCGGGGTGGGGCCGGTGGCGCTCTTCTCCTTCCTGGGGTCGGTGGCGGCCACGATCGGCGTGCTGCTGCTCGCCTCGGCCGGCGGCAAGATGACCACGAGCAAGCTGGTGCTCTCGGGCATGATCCTGAACGCGCTCTTCACGGCGCTCTCCAACTTCATCATCACCGTGGCGGCCGACGCCCAGGGCATGCTCGACCTCAAGTTCTGGACGATGGGGTCGCTCACGCGCGCCGGCTGGGACAACGTGGGCCCGGTGCTCGCGGTGGTGCTCGTGGCGGGCCTGTTCTTCCTCACCCAGTTCCGCTCGCTCAACATCCTGCTCATGGGCGACGAGGCGGCCACGACGCTGGGCCTCAACACGGCCCGCCGGCGCTGGGTGTACCTCGTGGTGTCGGCCCTGCTCGTGGGCTGCATGGTGTCGGCTGTGGGCACCATCGGCTTCGTGGGCCTCATGATCCCCCACATCGCGCGCTCGTTGGTGGGTTCCGACCATCGCCGTCTCATCCCCGCCGCCATGCTCGTGGGCGCCGTCTTCATGCTGTGGGCCGACGCGGCCGCGCGCACGCTCATCGTGAACTCCGAGGTGCCCATCGGCATCCTCACCGCGCTCATCGGCGCGCCGTTCTTCGTCTACATCATGGTGGCGCGCAACTACAGCTTCAAGGGCAACTGAGGGGGTCGCGATGAGGCTCGACGTATGCAACCTGTCCGTGGCCATCCACGGCAAACCGATCGTGTCCGACGTGTCGCTTTCCGTGGGCGAGGGCGAGTTCGTGGGGCTGCTCGGCCCCAACGGCTGCGGCAAGTCCACCACGCTGCGCGCCATCTACCGCCTGAACAGGCGCTATGACGGTCAGATCCTGTGGGACGGGTGCGACGAGCGCACCATCGCCCAGAAGGAGTTCGCCCGCCGGGTGGCCGTGGTGGGCCAGTTCAACGACATCGCCTTCGACTTCACCGTGCGCGAGATCGTGCTCATGGGCCGCGCCCCGCACATGGGCGTGCTGTCGCGTGAGACCGGCCGCGACAACCAGATCGTGGCCGAGGCGCTCGAGAAGGTGGACATGGCCGCCTACGCGCAACGCTCGTTTGCGTCGCTGTCGGGCGGCGAGCGGCAGCGCGTCATCCTGGCGCGAGCCCTGGCCCAGGAGCCCCAGTTCCTCGTGCTCGACGAGCCCACGAACCACCTCGACATAAAGCACCAGCTGCAGGTGCTCGCCATCGCGCGCGACCTGGGCATCGGTTGCCTGGCCGCGCTGCACGACCTGGCCATGGCGAGCCGCTTCGTCGACCGGGTGTGCCTCATGAAGGCCGGGCGCGTGGTGGCCGCGGGGCCCATAGGCGAGGTGGTGAGCGCGCAAAGCATCCGCGAGGTGTACGACGTGGAGGCCCGCGTGGAGCCCGTCGCCTGCGACGATGACGGCTGGGGCGGCGGCCTCACGGTGACCTACCGCCGGCCCGTCGCGCCCCGCGAGGCCTGCGCAGCCCGCGAGGGCGGCCTGCGGTAGGGGCGCGGGGCCAGGACGGCACCGAGGCCGACTGTCGAGAAGAATAGAGCCGCGAGGGCCGTCCTGGGGGCGGCTTTCGTGTGCGGCGGGACCGCGCAGGATTGCCGCGATGGGAAATCGCGCGTTGTCGGCGGGGCCGCGCGAGCCCTTGCCCGCGGCCCTCTCCTGGCCTCTCCGCCTCGCACGCCCTGTCCTTCTGCAGGCCTCGCAAAATCGCCCTTTCAGCCCCGTTTGTGTCCCGCTCGTTTCGTCTGTCGCACGCTTCCGTTACCGGGATGTAAGCATCCCGATATGCCCCAAACTCGAAACAAACGCTGCGTACCTTGCTTTCCATACGGTATGGAGGGCCTGCCCCGACTCCCACGCCACACATCGGAGGGGCTAGTTTCGAGGATAGTTAGGAGGCTGTCATGGAGGACGTATTTGGCCTGTGGTTCATCGTAGGCGCGCTGCTGGTGTTCTTCATGCAGGCGGGTTTCGCCATGGTGGAAGCCGGTTTCACCAGGGCGAAGAACGCTGGCAACATCGTCATGAAGAACACGCTCGACTTCTCCATCGGAGCTGTCGTGTTCCTGCTGGTGGGCTACGGCCTGCTGTCGGGCGCCGGCAACTTCTTCATCGGCGAGCTCGACTTTGGTTGGCTCGGCTCTGACTTCACGAGCTTCAACTGGAGCGACTTCTTCTTCCAGCTCGTGTTCTGCGCCACCGCCACCACCATCGTCTCCGGCGCCATGGCCGAGCGCACCAAGTTCTCCTCGTACCTGGTGGTCACCATCGTGATCTGCGCCATCATCTACCCCATCGAGACCCACTGGGTGTGGGGCGGCGGCTGGCTCGCCGACCTGGGCTTCATCGACTGGGCTGGCTCTGGTGTCATCCACATGGTCGGCGGCACCATCGCCCTTCTCGGCGCTGCCTTCCTTGGCCCGCGCCTGGGCAAGTACGACGCTGACGGCCGCTCCAACGCCATCCCCGGCCACAGCATCACGCTGGGCGCCCTGGGCGTCTTCATCCTGTGGTTCGGCTGGTACGGCTTCAACGGCGCTGCCGGCGGCTCTGTCGCCCAGATCGCCCAGATCTTCACGACCACCACGCTCTCCTGCGTCTGCGCCGTCCTTGCTGCCATGATCCTCACCTGGGTCAAGAACGGCAAGCCCGACGTGACCTACACGCTCAACGCCGCCCTGGCGGGCCTCGTGGGCATCACCGCCGGCTGCGCTGACGTCGACGCCATCGGCGCCATCGTCATCGGCCTCATCTGCGGCCTGGCCGTCGTGCTCGGCTGCGAGTTCATCGACAAGACGCTCCACATCGACGACCCCGTCGGTGCCTCCGGCGTCCACGGCATCTGCGGTCTGCTCGGCACCGTCCTGCTCGGCTTCTTCGCCACCGGCACCGCCGGCAACTCCGACATGGCCGGCCTGTTCTACGGCGGCGGTCTTGACCTTCTCGGCGTCCAGTGCCTGGGCGTTGTCGCCATCCTGGCCTGGACCATCGTCACCTCTGGCATCACCTTCATCGTGGTGAAGAAGGCCATGGGCCTGCGCGTCACCGAGGCCGAAGAGGTCGAGGGTCTCGACGTCTGCGAGCACGGCCTGCCCAGCGCTTACGCCGACTTCCTGCCCGTCGTCCCCGCCATGGCCGCCGCTGCCGGCGAGAGCGTGGACGTCTCCGGCATCAAGCCCGCCGAGGTGAAGCACGCCGGTTACATGACCCGCGTCTCCATCATCTGCAACCAGTCCGAGTTCGTGAAGCTCAAGGACACCCTGGCCAAGGTCGGCGTCACCGGCATGACCGTCTCCAACGTCATGGGCTGCGGCATCGAGAAGGGCAAGACCGGCTCCTACCGCGGCGTCCAGACCAACGTCAACCTGCTCCCCAAGCTCCAGGTCGACGTGGTTGTCTCCGAGGTCGACCCCGGCATCGTGGTCGCAGCCGCCCAGAAGGCGCTGCACACGGGTACCGCGGGCGACGGCAAGATCTTCGTCTCCGACGTCAGCGACGCGCTTCGCATCTCCACCGGTCAGACCGGCGTCGCCGCGCTCGACATGACCACCAAGCTCTAAGCTTCAAGTCGCTTCCGGCACCAAAGACTCGGCAGCCCGTCCGGACGTGCAGGGGCCGGCTCTCCCACGGGAGGGTCGGCCCTTTTTGGTGGCGTTCGGGGGGTCGGCGAGGGCGTGCGGCGGCGTGGCGGCAGGGGGTGAAGCCAAATCAGCCCGCAAGTATGCGCCCGCACGGCGACTGGCCAAGCAGCCCGAAAATCGGCAAGCAATCTACCAGGTGTTTTGTGAGCCGCGCTATCTCGCCTGCCGGCAGGGCGGGGTTGCGAGCGCATACTTAAGGCCTCGCTTGGCAGGTGACTCGTGGAAACGATGGCCGGGCGTGGCCGGCAATCAATGAGGTGTGGCTTTTGCCCACGGTATGGCGCCGGCGATAGGTTGCATGTGGCTTGCGCATTGGGGTTCCTAACTGCCGCGCGTTCGTCGTGCGTTTTCCGCGCGGCCAGTTCGCATGCTGGCGTTGTGCCTCACGGCTGGCCTCTACGGCGCCGCTCGGGAAGGTCGACGCCTCGCGGCGAGGCCGCCCGCGCCAGCTTGAAAGGCGGCGCCCCGTGGCCGGCCCCGCGCTCCGCCGCCCCCCGCCTCGCGGCCGGCCCGCGAGCCGTCATGCGCCCTACGGCCACGCCTCGCTGCCAGGCCACATCACATCGCATCTCCCATGCCGGTTCGCACCCCGCCGCCAGTGCCTCGCGGCCGGTCCGCACTCAGCCGTCTGTGCCTCACGGCTGGCCTGTACGGCGCCACTCGGGGAGGCCGATGTTCCCGCGCGGGCCCACGCCCGCCGACCTGCGAGGTTACGCCTCACGGCATGGGAAACAATGATTAAGCTGACCCATATCAACTGTGCAGGGCCTTTACCTGCCCTTTTGTTCACTGGGGCTTTGGAAAAGTGACCGTTTTATCGCTTTCCTAGGTCACGCGCGTCAGTTTGCGCCGCCTGTATCCCATGGCTGGCCCGCACGGCACCGCTCGGGAAGGCCGGCGCACTGCGGCGAGGCCGCACGCGCCTGCTTGCGAGGCTGCGCCCGCCGGCCCGCGAGACATGCCTTGCGGCTGGCCCACGGGCCGTTTTCTGCGCGCACCTCACGGTCACCCCGGTTCCCGCCCCGCCTCGCGGGCGGTTTGCGCGTTGCTTCCGCCGCACGGTCACCCCGCACTCCGCCCCCCGCCCCGCGGCTGGTCCGCGCTTCGCCGCGCTCCATGGCCGCCCCGCAGCCGGCCTGCGGGTCGCCTCCTGCCGGCTCGCCTACCTCTCCTTCGCTGGCATGACCTTGGGCATGCCAGCGCGTATTGCGCACAGCACGGCGCACGCCGCGGCCACGCGTATGACACCGCTCAGGGCGCAGGCGTGGGGCAGGCTGGCGAGGTTGGTCAGCGGCGCCCAGGAGATGCCCCAGTCGAGCGCATGGATGCAGAAGAGCGCCATGCTGTTGCTCCCCGCGAACAGGACGAAGCGCCTGACGGGGGCGACGGGCCCGTGGCTCGCGGAGCGGCACAGCAGCATCGAGGCGATCACGCACAGCCCAATGCCTGCAAGCGACGCAAGCTCGAGGAGCGCTATGCCGTCAAAGCGTCTGCCCGCCAGCGAAAGCGAGCTGTTGAGGGCGCACGGAACCCATACCGCGTACAGGACGACGGCCGCGACCAGAAGCGTGCGCATGCGGGGGGTGCCCTCAGGGGCCTTCGTGGCCTGGTTGAAGAAGAGGTAGCCCGCCAGCATGTATTGCTGGCAGAACAAGGCAAGCTCCAGGCTGCCGGGCAGGTAGATGCCGGTGAGCGTGGCCCACAGGTAGCCGACGGACGAGAGCGCCACCGCGCTTACGACAAGCGCTCGCGTGGGGTGTGCGCGCCGCTTTGCGAGCGCGAACTGGGCCTCGAAGAGCACTCGACACAGGAAGAGCGCCGCGAGGAACCAGAGCATCCCCGCGGTGGGGAGGCCGAACGGTTTGACCGTGGTGCCCGAGGCGAACACGAACGACCCCGCGAGCGCGCCCACGTCTATGTTGCCCGAGGCCCCGGCCAGGGCGCGCGTGGTCTGCCAGGCAAAGAACAGCAGGCAGTAGGGGATGAGCAGCGACTTTGCCGACCTGCGAGTCGTTTCCTTGAGCCCCCGGGGCCGGAAGGTGCAGCCGGCAAGGAAAAAGAAGAGCGGCATGTGGAACGAGAAGATGAGCTGTCGGGCCACGGACCCCGTCGTCAGGCTGTGCCCGAAAATAACGAGCAAGATGCCCATGCCCTTGGCCGCGTCGATCCACTCGATGCGGCCGCGTCCTGCCGATGCTGCCATGCCGTCTCCTGGTTACTTCCCGACGCGCTGCTCCACCAGGTCGATGAGCTCCTGATGGGAGTGGACGCCGAACTTGGTGTAGATGTGGGCCACGTGGGTCTTCACGGTGTTGTAGCTCACGCCGAGCTGCCGCTGGATGTAGCCGCCGTTGCGCCCCTGGGCGAGCAGCTCGAACACCTCGCGCTCGCGTGCGGTGAGCTCGACCGCGGCCGCCATGTCGGCCAAGAACGTCTGGGGCCGCGCGGTGGCGTGCGTCTCGTCGTCGTGGGCCTCAGGGATGGAGGCCAGGGAGGCGATCGTCTCGTCGAAGCTGAAGCCGCGCATGCCGAACATCGCGTACGCCGCCATGCTCAGAACCACAAGCGCACTGAGTACCGAGCTGAGCACCACGCCCACCGACGTGCCCGCGTAGAAGAGCCGTCCCAGTGCCGCGCCCGCCGTGACGCCCAGGCACAGCAAAAACCCGCTCCAGGCAAAGAGCGGCAGGGTGCCCGTGCGGTTGCGGGCCGCGAGCATCGCCAGCGCGGGCCAGAACACGAGCATGAAGCACGAGCTGCCCGCCTCGAGCAGGTTGGAGGTGATGGGTGCCGCCATCTGCTGCGAGGCCCCCGTGAAGAGGAAGCCCGACATCACGAGCAGAAGCGCCATGCCGAAAAGCGTGTCGAAGCGCGGCATGCGCCGGGCCACCAGCGCGAAGAGGGCCACTCCCAGCAGCGGCAGCACGCCGGCGAACGTGGCCAGGGGCGTGACGTTGACCTCGCCGAACGACAGGGCGATGCCGTAGGCGAGCTGGAAAAGACCCAGGCACACGAAGAGCCGGTGGTTCTTGGGCAGAAACGAGAAGGGGTTGGTGAGGGTGAGCTCCTCGGGGGTCTCGCCGCGCGTGAGCTCGTCGAGCGTGGCGGCCACGTCGCGCCGGCCTGCGAAGACGGCGGTGAGCTGCAGGGCCACGTAGAGCAGCAGCGCCGGCGTGCCCTCAAGGCCGGCCAGGGCAAAGCGCAGCAGGTAGGAGAGGCCAAGCCCCACGAGGACGCACACGGGCAGGGCCTTCGCGTCGAGCCGTGCCAAGGCGCAACCGGCCGAGAGCATCATGAAGACGGCGCTCAGCAGAAGCGCGGTGATGCCCAGCAGGGAAAGCGTGCTTGAGCCTGCGGTGGGCAGGGCGAGCAGGGCGGCGCCTGCTAACGAGAAGACGCAGGGCAAGACGACAAAGGCCGGCTTGGCCAGGGCGCGGGGCCTGCGGGAGGCCAGGAGCGCCACGGCGAGGAAGAGGGCGCCCTCGGAGAGCGTGGCCACGTCGCGGCAGAGGGGCGCGGCCGCCGTGCCGATGGGGAACACGCGGCTCGTGAGCAGCCAGTTGCACAGGGCGTAGGCCGCGAACGCGACGAACGCCGCCGGCGCATGAGTCTCACGCGCGGCCGCGCCGGCCTCGGCACGATTCTCTTCCATCCGTCCCCCTCGTCGCCCGCGTCGAATCCATGGGCGCATTATCGCCCAAACCCGCCCCCGTGTGCGACGCGGTCGTGGCGAGATTGTGGTGTCGCCGCCCGCACCTCGCCGCCGATCTGCGCCGCGCGCTGTGGGAGTCTGTGGTGACATGCGTCGCAGTAGCGCCGCGGCGTCTTCACCAACAGTGTATGAGATGGCATCACCTAGCGGTTTATCAGCACTTTCGTGAACAGCGGGTGACGCATGGGCCAAGCATTCGGGGCTAGGGTGGCAACCGTCAGCACATGCAGGCCGCACATATCCGGATGCCCAAGGGGGGCACGAGGGCGGCCTGCGCGTATGAAAGGACTTGCGCTATGAGCACTTCCGCATCTGCCGTGTCCGCCCCCGTCACCCGCCGCGGCCTGGTGGCCGGCGCCGCCGCCACGGCCGCCCTGGCCAGTGTCGCCGCGCCCTTGGCCGCCCATGCCGAGGCCGCCGAGGCCACCGAGGACGCCGACTCCACCGAGTCCGAGGTCTGTGCCGACGGCACGCCCGCCAGCGTGTGGGGCGAGGCTCCCCAGCCCGTTGACTCCTTCGACTTCGCCGAGACCGTCGACTGCGACCTGTGCGTCGTGGGCGCCGGCACCTCCGGCATGCCCTGCGCCGTCTCGGCCGCCCAGGCGGGCCTGAACGTCGTCGTGCTCGAGAAGCAGTCCGTGGGCTTCGGCATGCGCGACTACATCGGCGGCATCGGCACCACCACCCAGAAGGACGCCGGCGTCGAGGTGGACGTCAAGGAGATCACGCGCGACCTGCTGCGTTACTCCTCCTACCGCGCCAACCCCGCCCTCATCCGCCAGTGGGCCGAGAACTCCGGCGAGGCCGTGGACTGGTACACCGGACTCATGGCCGACGGCGGCCTGAGCGTGTGGCTTGAGACCGACATCAACTCCGACCCCGACGAGCAGTTCAAGGAGTACCCGGTCTGCCACCTGTACTACAACCTGGAGGACGACTCCATCACCGAGACCAAGATCATGAGCGACCGCATGGAGGCCGAGGGCTGCGACGTGCGCTACGCCACCCCGATGGTGCAGCTCATCCAGGAGGACGGCAAGGTCACGGGCGTCATCGGCCAGGACGAGGACGGCAACTACATCCGCGTGAACGCCTCCAAGGGCGTCGTGCTGGCCACCGGCGGCTACGCGGCCAACTCCGAGATGATGCACACGCTCAACGAGAAGGACTGCCTGAGCAACGTCATGGTGTACTGCGACCCCGGCGCGACGGGTGACGGCCTGCGCGCCGCGCACTTCGCCGGCGGCCAGATGGACGTGGCCCACACCGCCATGTACTTCCAGCGCGGCTCCACGATGCCCGGCAGCAAGGGCGGCGACTGGACCACGCCTTGCGTGTGGTGGATGGGCTCGCAGCCCTTCCTTAAGGTCAATACCAAGGGCGAGCGCTTCGGCAACGAGAGCCTGCCCTACGACTACGACCTGCACCAGTGCGCCGGTCAGCCCGGCCATGTGGGCATCCAGATCTTCGACTCCAACTGGCGCGACGACGTGGCCGCCTTCCACACCATCGGCTGCTCGCGTATCGTGCCCGCCGAGCAGATCTCGCAGGGCTACGAGGGCGTGACCTGGACCGTCGAGAAGGTCGAGGCCGCCTGCTTCGAGCCCGCCCTTGAGGGCGGCCAGCTCGTCCAGGCCGACACCATCGAGGAGCTCGCCGAGAAGATGGGCCTGCCCGCCGACACCCTCGTCGCTACCGTCGAGCACTACAACGAGCTGTGCGAGGCCGGCGAGGACACCGACTTCTACAAGGACGCCTATCGCCTGCGTCCCGTGCAGCAGGCGCCGTTCTACGCGGTGACCGTGGGCGGTCAGCTGCTGTGCACCATGGACGGCATGCAGATCGATACCGAGTTCCACGTGCTCGACGAGGCCGGCCAGCCCATCGAGGGCCTCTACGCCATCGGCAACGACTCGGGCTGCTACTTCGCCGACTGCTACCCCGAGTACATCGTGGGCGCCGCTGCCGGCCGCTCCGTGACGTGGGGTTACCTCCTCGGCCAGCGCCTCGGCGGCAAGAAGTAGGTTGGATTAGAATCCACCGGGGCCGCGTTCCATGAGAGCTCACGTACGTTTAGTACGCATCGCTCTCATGCGCCTTGCCCCGGCGGATTCTATTTGAGCGGAGTTCAGAAAGCGCTGGGGCCGCGTTGCGCAGGGGCTCATGCGCGGTGCGCACCTTTGGTGTACGTCTAGTACACCTCACCCTCGCGCGCCTTGCCTCGGCGAATTTAGTTTGAGCGGAGTTCAAAATCCGCTGGGGCTGCGTTGCGCGAGGGCTTGTGCGCGGGGCGTGGGCGGCCGGGTAGGAGGTCGCCAAAATGACGAAAAGGGACGTAGCCTTTTCGTCATTTGCCTGGTAGATGGCTTGTTGTGTTGTGATGGGCGGTGGGACTCGCTGCGGGGAGCGGGGCCGCACCGCCCATCTCTGCATGCGTCCCATAAGCCAGGTGCAATCTTTCGGAAAGCCTCTTCAGGATGTATATTGGCGGCCATGTATTCGCCTTCTTACGGAAGGACCCACCATGGCACGCTCCGTTCTCGCTGCGGCCGGCATGGCCGCGCTTCTTGCGGCTGCCTGCACCGGAACCGCCCTGGCCGCCAACCCCACGTTCTCGCCCAATTCCTCGGCCGGCCAGCAGGCGGCGGCGAGCGACGCCGCGGCTTCTGCATCCGCTGCCGACGTCTGGGTTGCCTCGAGCGTCGAGGTGTCTTCGGACTCCTATATGAACATGGACTTCGCCGGCGAGGGAGTCCCGTACTTCATCCAATCCTCTTCGGCGGGTTATACGCTCATCGGCGCCGACGGCGCGGCCCTGGGCGAGGCGCACGGCTATATCGGCGAGATTTTCACCTCCGAGATGACGAGCGCGCCCTATTTCTGCGTGCAGGATGAGGAGGGCCTCAACAAGCAGGCTATCATGGACGCCTCCGGGCAGGTTGTGTCCGACTATGCGTATGCCGACTTCAGCTCGAGCGGAGAGCACTGGGTGTGCGCCATCGCCGTGGCCGTGGCGCAGGAGGGCGCCGAGTACGACTATACGAGCGGCGACAGCAAGCTCGCGATCGATCACGTGGACCTCTTCTACGACGGCACCTTCGTGGCCACGCTCGACCGCGCCTCGTACGGCAGCCCCGTGGCCGTGGACGACTACCTGGTGGTTCCCGACCTCGGCCACAAGACGTGCACGGTGTACTCGGCGGGACAGGGCGCCGTAAACCAGATTCCCCAGGGCTTTTGGAGTGCCGACGACGAGTACTACTCCGCCGACGACGGCACGCTTCGTTTTATCAGCGGCGCTCAGGTGGGCACGGCCGACTGCGCGCTGACCTACGACGACGTAACGAACCCCTACCTCGTGGGCGCCGACGGCGTCTCCATCTATGACATCTACGGCACCCAGGTGGTCACGCTTGGCTTCCAGGTCAACGATCTGAACGCCTTCGTGGGCGACTATGCCGTGGTGTGGGGCAAGGATGCCTCGGGCAACCTCAAGTACGGCGTGCTCGACCGCGACTGGAACCTCGTCGTTGCGCTTGAGTATGACCGTATCGGCGCAAACTACAGCAACGTGGCGTTTGAGCAGGGATATTGCTACGTCGAGCAGGGCGACAAGTTCGGCTTCCTGCGTGCCGACGGCAGCGTGGCGGTGCCCGTCGAGTACAGCGTGGCCACCCAGAAGTTCCAGGGCGACCTGTTCTGCGTGATTGCGGGCGCCACGGGCTACCAGGTGGTGTCGGCCGCTTCGGGGCTGCTCGACGCGGTGTACAGCGATGTCTATACCGCCCACAACGGTTCCGGCTCGCCCCTGCTGCAGGCCGCCGATGCCAACGGCCTGTGGGGCCTCGTGGACTGGCGCGGCAGCACGCTCATCGACTTCGCGTTTGAGTACAGCTTCTATATGACCCCCGACGCCACGGGTTCGCTCGTCTTGCTCAATTCCGGCAACAACGCTTACCAGATCCTGAGCATCGCGAACAGCATCTCGGTGTCCTACGACGACCAGATCGACGACCTCATGCCCGCCGAGGGCGAGATGCCCGCGGTGGCCGACGGGCAGGACGCCGCGGCTGCATCGGAGGAGCCCGCCGCCGAGGCTGAGCCCGCTGCCTCTGGCGCGGCCGCTACGGAGGCAACCGCCGTCGAGGCCGACTCCGTCACGCCTGCGCTCGCCGGCGACACCGACTCGGCCGACGCCTCCCAAGCCGGATCCGCATCCTCGGCCGTGTCCGCCGCGGCCTCGCTGCTGGGCATGGCGGCCTCCGCGCT
>CAVEWV010000055.1:0-18346 GCA_963619535.1 Acutalibacteraceae bacterium
GGCCGCAACGACGCCTGCTGGTGCGGCAGCGGCAAGAAGTACAAGAAGTGCCACGAGGCCATCGACGCGCGCCTGCAGGAGCTCTATATGGAGGGCGAGGAGGTGCCGTGCCGTGCACTTCTCAAGACCGCCGACGACATCGCGGCCATCAAGGCCAGCGCCGAGGTCAACGTGGGCGTGCTCGACTACGTGGGCGAGCACATCAAGGCGGGCGTCTCCACGGCCGACATCAACCGCTGGGTTGAGGAGTACCTGGCCGCCCACGACGCCATCAGCGCCGACCTCAACTACGAGGGCTACCCCTTCAGCGTGTGCACCTCGATCAACGACGTCATCTGCCACGGCTTCCCCGACGAGAACGCCGTGCTCAAGGACGGCGACATCATCAACGTGGACATGTCCACCATCAAGGGCGGCTACTTCTCCGACTCCTCGCGCATGTACTGCATCGGTGAGGTGAGCGAGGAGCGCCGCCGCCTCGTGGAGACGTGCAAGGCCGCCGTGGAGGCGGGACTTGCCGCCGTGAAGCCCTGGGCGCACCTGGGCGACGTGAGCGCCGCGGTGAACAAGGTGGCCACCGACGCGGGCTACTCGGTGGTGGCCGAGTACGGCGGGCACGGCATCGGCAAGGAGTTCCACGAGGACCCCTTCGTGAGCTTCGTGGAGGAGGCCGGCACCGGCCCCATCATGGCCCCGGGCATGTGCTTCACCATCGAGCCCATGGTCAACGCAGGCGAGGCCACCATCACCACCGACGAGGACAACGGCTGGATCGTGCGCACCGCCGACGGCGGCGACTCGGCGCAGTGGGAGGTCCAGCTCGTGGTGACCGAGGACGGCTACGAGCTTCTGAGCTGGTAGAGGGCCCATCGCAAACGACGCGCCCTCACGCAGGCTATCGCGCGCGCATGCAACGACAGCAGGCGCCCCGCAGGCACGCGACGCACGCGCACCTGCGGGGCGCCTTGCGTTTGCCTGCCATATCCGCAGGCACAACAGGTACAATCCCCACGGGTTAGCAGGCGCACGGCAAGGGGGAAGCCATGGGGCGGCAGGGCTGGAACAGGCGCGATTGGTTGCAGGCGCTCTGCCTGGCGACCGTCCTGATGTGGCTTCTCGTCGCCCCTCTGTGCCCGGGGGCGTTTGCCCGCATCATGCCCGACGGGGGCGCCGCCGCCTTCATGGGCTGCCTGTTTTTAGGGAGCGCCGCGGCGTGCCTTGTGAGCCTGCGTCGATGCGAGGGTAGCGGCGCGGCACGTTGGCGCTGCCTGCTTCTGCCCGCCGGGGTCGCCCTCGCCTTAGTCTGCGAGCTTGCCGCCTTGCCTTACAGGCCTGCCTGGCTGTGCCTGGCAGGCCTGCTGGCAGGTGCGGGCCTGGGCGAGGTCTTGTTGCAGTGGGGCCGCACGTTTGCGGCATGTCTTCTGTCGCAGACCATGCGCCTTGTGAGCGTCGCATGCATCATGGCCACGCTTGTCGGATGCGCGATAGTCGGCCTCGAGCACAGCACGCTCGCCCTCTGGGCGATCTGCATATGCTGCGCCCTCATCGGCTGCCTAGGCGCCATGCTGCCGCCCCGCGCAAGCTCAGCCGACGCGCAAGCAGAAAGCCCTGTTGAGCAGCAAGCTCCCGCCGATGCACCCCACAGCCCGGCCGACCTGCTGCCCAAGCTGTGGGAGACCGCCGTGGGACTCGGCCTCAGCCTGATGTCCACCATACTCCCCTGGGGCTCCATGCTGGCAAACGACGTGGCGGCGATGCCCATCTATTGGTCGTTTGCGGCAGGGATCGCCTTGCTGTGCCTGGGCGTCGCCGGCGCCTGTCGATATATGGCCGAGCACTTCGACTTCGACGTGTCCGCGCACATCGTCGTGCCCGTTTTGGCGGCGGCCGTCGTAGGCCTGCGCATGCTGGGCGACCTCGACCAGATCGGCATCGAGCTCACGGCGTTCAAGGGCGTGGGGTCGGGCATGGCAAGCGCTGGCTTCCTTGTGTTCGCCCTCGTCGGCATGACGCACGTGGCACGCCAGACGCAGCGGGTACAGGGCACGTTTGGCCTGGGCTTGGGCATCGCCTGCCTCATCGGCTCCATGACCCTGCCGCTGCACATGGCCCACCAGCAGTTCGCCTCGCTCGTGGCGCCGCTGCTGTCGCTCGTCTTCCTTGTGGCATCGTGCTGCTCGTCGGTCGTGCACATCCGCAAGCACGCGGCGGCCCAAGAACCCAAACCGCTGACCATCGAGGAGGCCGTGGAGAGAATCTGCCGCGACTACGCCCTCTCCCCTCGCGAGCGCCAAGTCATGTCGCAGCTCGTGCTCGGGCGCTCCGCCGAGAGCATCGGGGCGATCCTGGGCATCTCGCCCAACACGGTGCGCTCGCACGTGGGCAACATCCACACGAAGCTCTCCATCTCCTCCCGCGACGAGCTTGCCGACCTCGTTGAGGCCACGATGAAGAAGCCCCTGGATAAAACACCAGCTCAGTAGCCTACTAGTCGTTTCTTGCCAGGGCAAAACCTGTCAATGGGCAATCCTTGTCATACACAAACCCTGCGCTTTGGCACACAGTACGGGGCGTCGTGCAACCCGGCAAGCGCATCTGTGCGCATGCCGACAGGGCCAAACAAGGAGGACTCATGAGCACCAACGTCAACCGCAGGAGCTTCATCGCAGGCGCAGGCATGGCCGCTGCCGCCATGGCGAGCGCAGGGTTTGCCGCAAGCGCCCTGGCCGAGGAGGAGGTCGCCGAGGGCGCGGCCGAGGAGGGCGACGACGCCGGCATCCATGCTCCCCTCATGGCCGAGGCCAAGTATGCGAGCAAGGACCGCGACGTCTGCTCCGACGGCACCCCCGTGGGCACCTGGCGCACCAAGCCCGAGGCCATCACCGACGCCACGGTCGCCGGCGAGGCCGACGTCATCGTCGTGGGCCACGGCTACGCCGGCATCACGGCATGCCGCGAGATCGCCGAGGAAGGCCACTCCGTCATCCTGCTCGAGAAGCAGTACGAGGACATGTTCGCCGTCATGGGCAACGAGGCCGCGACCGTCAACGCCTCCTACATGCTCGAAATCGGCGCGCCCGAGATCGACCTCAACGAGTACTACCACAACTGGATGATGATGGGCGGCTGGACGGTCAACCCCGGCCTCATCATGCGCTACGTCCAGAACTCCGGCGCCAACTCCGACTGGTACATGGACGTCTGCACCCATGACGAGATCGCCACCGACACCTCCGTCAAGTACCACTACACCGGCACGTTCCGCTACCCGCAGGTCGACGAGGGCTACTACGACAACCTCATCACCGAGATCGGCGGCTATCACTACTACCCCACCGCCTTCGGCATGTACGGCAACGTGACGCAGACCATGATCCACGAGCGCAACCGCCAGAAGGCCATCGACGCGGGCGCACAGTTCTTCTTCAACCGCAGCGCCGAGCAGCTCGTGCAGGACGACTCCGGCGCCGTGACGGGCGTCATCGTGAAGAACCTCGAGACCGGCGAGTACGAGCAGTACAACGGCCGCGCCGTCGTCATGGCCACGGGCGGCTTCGGCGGCAACGAGGACATGTGCAAGGACCTGCTGAGCGACATCGAGACCATGCTCACCGACGACGAGCTGCTCTCCCTGTGCGTCATCGCCAACCGCGACGGCGCGGGCGTGCGCCTGCCCTACTGGGCCGGCGCCAAGCTGGAGCCCCAGGTCGCCACCATGGGCATGCGCGCCGGCGCGCCGACCCAGCAGCCCCAGGGCATCTGGCTCAACTCCAAGGGCAAGCGCTGTTGCGACGAGTTCGCGCCCATCCGCGAGTTCGTGGGCAACAGCCTGGCCTTCCAGCCTCGTGAGACGTACTACTGCATCTACGACGCGAACTACGCCAACACCTGGGACCACCTGTGTCCCGGCCACTCCTCCATCACGCCCAACGTCACCTACAAGGAGTGCCTCGACGACGTCCTCGCCAACGCCCCCGACGCCGAGGGCCTCTACACCGCCTCCAACGGCCAGTTCCAGGTGAACATCTCCATGTACGGCGCCCAGACCATCGAGGAGCTGTTCGAGAAGGCCGGCGTGACCGACCAGGAGGTCATCGACAACGCCAAGGCCTCCATCGAGCGCTACAACGAGATGTGCGCCGCAGGCGTCGACTCCGACTTCGGCCGCGACGCCAAGACCCTCTGGGCGCTCGACCAGGGCCCCTACTACATGACCACCGGCACCATCGGCCTGGGCAGCGCGCTCGTCACGATGGGCGGCATCGTGACCGACGCCGACCAGCGCGCCCTCGACAACAACTACCAGCCCATCCCCGGCCTGTACGTCTCGGGCAACTGCTGTGGCCGGCGCTTCGGCTACGACTACGTGACCCCCACCTCCGGCGTGTCCCTGGGCATCGCCATCACCCTGGGCCGCGAGTGCGGCAAGTCGGTCTGCGCCGACCTCGACGCGCAGTAAGGACCAGACGGGCGTAGCAGGCCCGCATGTACGCAAGGAGGCTCGTCGGAATTCCTCTCCGGCGAGCCTCCTTTTGGTATGTCGCACACACCTGCAAACGCCTGTGAGCAGGGAGAAGAGTCGGCCCTAGCCCTCGAGCTCGCCCACGAGCGCGGCCAGGTGCTCGGTGAGCAGGGTGTTCTGGCCGTAGTCCACCGGGCAGTCGATGATGCAGGGCACGTCCGAGGCGAACGCCTCCTCAAGCGTGGGGACCAGCTGCTCGGGGCTCTCGATGCGGAAGCCGCGCGCGCCCATGCTCTGCGCGAACAGCACGAAGTCGGGGTTGGTGAAGTCCACCATGCTGCTCGTGCCGTAGCGGTCGTTCTGCTTCCACTTGATGAGGCCGTAGCTCGCGTCGGTGAAGATGAGCGTGACGAAGGGCACGCCGCAGCGCACGGCCGTCTCGATCTCCTGGCAGTTCATCATGAAGCCGCCGTCGCCGCTCACCGCGAGCACCCGCTTGTCGGGGTTGGCCAGCTTTGCCGCAAGAGCGCCGGGCACCGCGATGCCCATGGTGGCAAAGCCGTTCGAAATGATGCAGGTGTTGGGCTCGTAGCAGCCGTAATGGCGCGCGATCCACATCTTGTGCGCGCCCACGTCGCTCACGAGGATGTCGTCGCGGCCCATGACGGCGCGCACGTCGGACAGGATGCGCTGGGGCTTCATCGGCCAGGCCTCGTCGGCGTCGGTGGCGTGGAACTCGGCCAGGCGACGCGCGTTGATGTCGAGCGCGAAGGTGGGGTCGGCGTGGACCTTGCCCGAGGCGGCGATCCAGCCCAGGGCCGCCGACACGTCGCCCACCACCTGCATTTGCGGCTGGTAGTAGCTGTTGACGTGCGCCGGGCGCGCGTCGATATGCACGATGGTATGGTTGAGCGAGCGGTTCCACTTTCCCGGGGCGTATTCCACCAGGTCGTAGCCCACGCAGATCACCAGGTCGGCCTTGTCGAGGATGACGTTCTGGTAGTCCTTCTGCGGGATGCCCACCGTTCCCATGCACAGGCGGTCGTCGTCGGGGATGACGCCCTTGGCCATCATCGTGTTCACCACAGGGATGTTGAGGGCACGCGCGAAGGCCGTGAGCGCCGTGGCCGCATGCGAGCGCACGGCCGAGTGCCCCACGAGCACGACAGGGCGTTCCGCCGCGTCGATGAGGTTGCGCGCCGCCTCCACGTCGGGCAGGGCCGGGAACTCCACCTTCTCGGGCACCGGCTTGAGCGGCAGGCGGCCCACCCCCTCGGGCACCGGCATGGCGGCGATGTTGCAGGGCAGGTCGATGTGGGAGGCGCCGGGCTTCTCGTCCTGGGCGTACTTGAAGCAGATGCGCACGATCTCGGGGATGGAGTCGGGGCGAAGCACCTGCTTGGTGCGCTTGGTCACCGGCGAGAAGAGGCCCTCGAGGTCGAGGTACTGGTGCGAGGTGAGGTGCATGCGCTCCGTGCCCACCTGCCCGGTGATGGCCACAAGCGGCGCGCCGTCGGAGTTGGCGTCGGCCACGCCCGTGATGAGGTTGGTGGCGCCGGGCCCCAAGGTGGCCAGGCACACGCCGGCGCGGCCCGTGAGGCGCCCGTAGACGTCGGCCATGAAGGCGGCGCCCTGCTCGTGGCGCGTGGTGATGAAGCGGATGGAGGAGCCCTTGAGCGCCTCCACGACCTCAAGGTTCTCCTCGCCGGGGATGCCGAAGATGTACTCCACCCCCTCGGCTTCGAGGCAGCGGACGAGGACGTCGGCCGCGGTGGGGCATTCGGCAATGGGTTCGTCGCTCATGGCGGGGCAGGCTCCTTTACGCAGACGACCCATGCGCCTGCCGGCGCATGGGCGATGGATGTCAGGAACACATCGTGGCAGTCTCTTGTTTCAAGCCTGTTTTGCCGCTCAAGGCAATTGGATTGTCATAGTGGGTCACATGGAGGCCCATTCGTGCGATAATCCACACCCGTAGAGTAATTCTCCTTCTGGATGAGAGGGGCCGGCAATGTCGAATGAGACATGCTACGCACTCGTCGGCGGGCATCTGCTCGACGGCACGCAGGACATGCAGCCGCGCGACGGCCTGGCCGTCGTGGTGCGCAAGGGACGGTTCGAGGCCATCGTGGATGACTCCTCGGAGGTGCTTCAGGGCTGCCAGCTCATCGACCTCAAGGGCGGCTACCTGGCCCCGGGCCTCATCAACATGCACGTCCATCTGGCCGCGGCCGGCAGGGCCCCCAAGGCCAAGGCGGCCAACAAGCCCGTCGACTACAAGGGACTCATGGACAAGCTCGGCAAGCACGCGCTCGTGAGGCGCATCTGCTTCCTCATGGCCCGCGACTTCGCGAAGACCGAGCTCATGAGCGGCGTCACCACGATGCGCGCCGTGGGAGGTCTCTTCGACATCGACGGCCGGGTGCGCGACGCCATCGACGCCGGACGCGCCCAGGGGCCGCGCATCATCGCCGCCAACACGGCCGTCTCGGTGCCCGGGGGCCACTTCGCCGGCTCGCTGGCCACCGAGGCCCGCACGCCCGAGGAGGCCGCCCAGCAGGTGCGCCAGGAGCTTGAGTCGGGCGCCGACATCGTGAAGCTCATGATCACCGGCGGCGTGATGGACGCCACCGAGGAGGGTGAGCCGGGCGCGCTGCGCATGGCCCCCGAGCTCGTGAAGGCCGCCTGCGACGAGGCCCATCGCGCCGGGCGCGTCGTGGCCGCCCATGTCGAGAGCACCGAGGGCGTGATGGTGGCCCTGCAAAACGGCGTGGACACCATCGAGCATGGCGCCACCCCCACGCCCGAGATGCTGGAGCTCTTCGCTGCGCGCAAGGCCGCGCTCATCTGCACCCTCTCGCCGGCGCTTCCCTACGCGCTCTTCCCGCTTGAGGTGAGCAACTGCGGCGAGGTGGGCCAGCGCAACGGCCGCATCGTCTTCCAGGGCATCCAGGACTGCGCCAACGCGTGCCTGGCCGCCGGCATCCCCGTGGGCCTGGGCACCGACACGGGATGCCCCTTCATCACGCACTACAGCATGTGGCGCGAGGTGCGCTACTTCGCGCACTTCTGCCACGTGTCCAATGCCTTCGCCCTGCACACGGCCACGCTCGGCAACGCCCGTATCGCCGGGATCGACCACGAGACGGGCTCCATCGAGCCGGGCAAGCGCGCCGACTTCCTCGTGTGCGAGCACAACCCGCTCGAGGACCTCTCGGCCCTGCGCCACCTCACGATGGTCGCCCACGACGGCGACCTCGTGACGAGCCCCCGCGTGCGCCTCGTGCCCGGCGTCGACGACGCGATCGACAAGGCCGAGCGGGAGATCTTCGGGGCTTAGGGCGAGAAGACCCGCACGCCGCCGATAGCCCCCCCAAACAAGAAGGCGCCCCGCAGCCGATGGTGGCCGCGGGGCGCCTTGTTTAGAGCCGTGGGCGCAGAGAACCCTGAGGGGTTCTAACGCTCGTCACGCTTGCGAGAGCGCAGGGCGAGGAACATGCCCAGGCTCATCGTGGTAATGCCGGCACCGGCCGCAAGCGCCATGCCCTCGACGGGGGTCTCATCGGCCGTCTTGGGGATCGCATGGGGCTGCGTGGGCGTCTCGGGCCGCGTGGGAGTGTCGGGCTGCGTGGGCGTCTCCGGGGTGGTCGGCTTCTCGGGCGTGTCCGGGTTGTCGGGCTTCTCGGGGCTGACGGGCGTGTCGGGCGGGTAGTGCTCACTCGTGTTGTTGAACTTCGCCGCGTCGCCCTCCTCGCCGTTGTACGTGATGGCCTTCACCTCGAGGTCGCGGCCGTTGTCGGCATAGCCCACCTCGACGCCCACCTTCACATCGGCCGCGTTGACCCAGCCCTGTCCGTGGTCGGACGTCTCGTGCACGGTGTACTCGTACGTGCCGGGCTCGTCGTACTCGATGGGCTCGAACTCGCCCGTCGAGGTGCCGTCGACCGTGATGTCCATACCGATCTGGTTGCCCTCGGCATCGAGCAGGGCGAAGGTGAACTTCTCGGTAACTTGGTCGAGCTTCTGGCTGTTGACGGTCTTGTCTACCTTGATGGTGGCCACGGCGAGCTGGTCGTCGTGGAGGTTGTTGAACTTCGCGGCGTCGTTGTCGGCGTCGGCGCGGTCGTACTCCACGCTCGCCACAAGCTGCTTGGCCGCCTCGTCGCGCTCCACGGTGACGGTGACGGTCACGTCGGCGTCGTTACCCCAGCCATCGCCCAGATCGCTCGTCTCGTGGATGGTGTAGACGTACGTGCCGGTCTTATCGAACATGAGGTCCTCGAAGGTTGCGACAGGCTTCTCGTCGGTGCCCTTGATAGTCACGGTGCCGAGGTTGTTGCCCTCGCTGTCGAGCAGATCGAAGGTGAACTGCTCGTGCTCCAGCAGGGGGCCGCCGTTGACGGTCTTGGCAATCTTGATCTGGGCCGTGGCAACGGAGTGCGTGTTGTCGAAAGCGGCGGCGTCAGTGCCGTTGGAGTACGTCACGGTCGTGGAGAGCGTGCCGTCGCCGTTGTCGGAGACCGTCACCGTCGCGGTGACATCGGAGGCGGCGAACCAGCCCTCCTCGTTGTGCCCGGTCTCGTGGACGGTATAGACGAACGTTTTGCCCGCGTCTTCGAACGTGTACTCGATGGCAGCGAAGTCGGCCGAGGCGCCGGCCTGCGTGCTCACGGTCCCCAGAAGCTCGCCCTCAGTGCCCTCGCCCTCGTACAGGTCGAAGGTGAAGGACTCGCCCTCGGCGGCTTCCGTGCCGCCGTTGACGGTCTTGTAGACCGACAGCGTCGCCGAGCCGGCGGCCTCGTAGGTGTTGTCGAAGCGCGCCGAGCCGGACTCGCCCGAGGAGTAGGAGACGCTGACGGGCAGCGTGCCGTCCGAGGCGCGCTGGCCCACCTCGACGGTGGCGGTCACGTCGGGGGCCTTCGTCCAGCCCGCGCCCAGCTCGCCCTCCTCGTGGATGAGGTAGGCGTAGGTCATGCCGGCGTCGGCGTCGCCCAGCGCGACCTGGGCGAACAGGGCCGAGCCGTCGGCGCCGGTCGTGGCGTTCGCCAGGGCCGGGCCGCCGTCGAGGGGCGTGGCGGAGAACTCGAAGGCCTGCCCGGCCGCGGGGGCCGAGCCGTTGACCGTCTTGAGGACGCCCAGCTGGAAGGAGCCCGAGGCCTGCTCGTAGGTGTCGTCGAAGGCCGCGGCGGCGCCGCCCTGGGCCGGGTCGGAGTACGCCACGGCCGCGCAGAGCGTGCCGTCGCCGTTGTCGGAGACCTCGACGGTGGCGGTCACGTCGGGGGCGGGGGCCCAGCCGCCGGAGTCGTGGCCGACCTCGTGGATCGTGTAGGTGAACGTCCTGCCGGCGTCGGCCAGCGTGTACCGGACCGCGTCGAAGGAGGCGACCCTGCCCATCTCGGTCTCCAGGGCGCCCAGGCACGCCCCGGAGGCGTCGAGCAGCTGGAACGTGAAGACCTCGCCGGGCTTGTCCTGCGTGCCGCCGTTGACGGTCTTGTAGACCGACAGCGTCGCCGAGCCGGCGGCCTCGTAGGTGTTGTCCATCGAGACATAGCTCGTCCCGGAACCGTAGTCCACGGTGCCCACAAGCGCCGTGCCGTCGGCGTTCTTGGAGACGGCCACGCTCACCTCGACGTCGTCGGCCTTGGTCCAGCCACCGCCGAGGTCGTTGGTCTCGGTGATGGTGTACGTGTAGGTCTTGCCCAGGTCGGAGTCAGTCAGGGCGCCCGTAAAGGTCGCCTTGCCCTGATCGTCGGTGGTCACGCCAGCAAGGACAGGGGCGCCCTCGTCGGCAGACGTCGCGACGAAGTCGAACTTCTGACCGGCGGCGGGAGTGGCGCCGTTGACCGTCTTTTGGAGCTCGATAGTGAAGCTGCCCGCAAGGTCGCACTTCTTGTCGGACACGCCGAAAGAGGTCGCGGCGCTGGGCAATGTCACGCCGAGCGCCTTGCACTTCTCCAGGGCCTCGTTGTACTCACGCTTGGAGTTGCTGCCCTTGAACATGAAGTACGTCTTGCCGGTGTAGGTGATCTCGTAGCCGGCAGGGGCGGAGGTCTCCACGAAGTAGTACAGGGTCAAAGGCGTGAGCGGCTCAGCCTCGGTGCCGAAGGTGGCGACACCCGTCTTGTCCGTGGCCTGCGTTCCCACAAGCTCGGTGGTACCGTCCCAATTCACCTTGTAGCACTCAAACGTGGCGCCCTCGAGCGCTTTCTTTGCGTCCGCGGCGTCGTACTTGCTGATGGAGATGCCGTAGCCAGTGCCCTCGGTGTCGGCCTTGGCCTTCTTGATAACCCACTTCTTGGAGTCCTCGGCACCGCGGTTCTCAAAGCCCTTGAGGTAGCAGGTGTTCGTAAGGGTGACCTCGTCGCCCACCTCGCCTGCGGGCGTCACCTCATACACCACGTCGATCGCCGTGGCATCGGGGACCACCACCGTCAGGCGCGTGCAGACGGCACCGTCGGCGTCGGTGATGTTCTCGACGTACGTGGACACACCAGGGACCTCGGTGGTGGTGCCGCTGTAGTACGCATGGAAGGATGCGGGCACGTAGGTGCACTTGGCGTCCATGGTGTCCACGAGCGTCAGCGTGTCGCCCGCAGACAGGTCGAGCGCCTTCTCGTTCACCTTGACGCTGTAGCGGATGTTGGAGGAGCCGTCTACCTGGGCGGAACCCTTGGTCACAACGGAGTTGATGGCCTCGACGGTGCTCGACCCGCCGGGGAAGACCTTGTCGCCAGAGGCGGCCGAGGCGGTGTTCGTGAACTGCGTGGGGGTCGAGGTGCTGACCGCAGAGGCCTTGGCGGCCGTCTGGTACGTCAGCTCGACCTTCACCTTGGTGGAGTCGAGGGGCGACCCGTTGTAGGTGGACGTCCCGATGGTATAGGTAAGCCTGCCGTCCGAGACTGCGGGGTCCCCATCGAGCACGGGCCAATACCCGTATGTCGCGGACGCGGTGTGCAGGTAATAGCGGGTGCTGCCGGGCACATAGCTCATGCCCACGGGCAAGTCGTCGGTGATGACGACGTCGTTGCCGCCCAGGTCGGTCGCAGGCTTGCCGTCGGAGCCCTCGTTCACCTTGACCGTCCATTTCGCGACCCACGCGCCCCTGTCGGTGCTGCCGTCGATTGCGCTCCAGTCAAAGTTGGCGTCCCAGCTGATGCTTCCCGTCTTGTCCACGCCGGGGATCTTGTCGGACTTGAGGGTGTACGAAGCCGTTGCCGACTTCTCGACGTCGCCCTTCTTGACCGTGGAGACGTTGGTGTAGGTGTCATCCGCGGCATTGGAGCTCGTGCGATAGGTGACCACGACGTCGGTCGTGCCAAGGGCCGCCTTGACGGCGTCCGTGTTCTTGAACGTCAGGACGAGCGTGTTCCACTGGCCGTCGGAGTCGACGCTGTAATCCACGCCGGCGACGAGCTCGGTGTCGCCCGCCATCAGCTTGACCTGGTCGATGATCATGCGCTGGTAGTTGCCGGCACTGACCGAGTCCGTGAACTTGATGCTCGCAGGATCGGTGCTGGCGGAGAAGTTGGAGAAGTAGATGGTGGACTTCCAGAAGGCATAGCCATCAACGGCGGCCGTAGACATGTCCACGAGTTCCTTGGACACGTACACGGTGTCCTCGTCGCCCGGCGTGAACTCGGCGTCCGCCTTGCCGCTGGGACCATCGCCGCCGGGGACCACGTCGATGTGGTTCTTCACCTTGTCGGTGGAGGAGGTGTCCGTCATCGTGGTGTGGTAGACGATGGTGTAGCTCTGCTTGCCGTCGGCAAGGCCGGAGAACGTGTAGGAGAAGCTCGACCCGTCGGTGGGCAGGGCACCGGTCGCGACCGTCGCGCCGCTCGCGTCGGTGACGACGTACTCGCCCACATAGGTGTGGCCCGCGCCGAGCGTGTCGGTGAACGTGTAGCCGTTCATATCGGCCTTGAGGCTGCCCGTGTTGATCTTGGCCGTCCAGGTGATGTCCTGAGAAGTGCCCGAGGAGGACTTGCTGGCCATCTTGCTGACGAATGAGTTGGCGGCGTCCGCATCGGCCTTGCCGGATTCGCCATGGCTGCCCCATGTCCACGACGCGCTGTTGTTCACGCCGCTCAGGCCCTGCCCGTCAACGGCGGTTTTCCATGCGTCGGGGTTGACAGGCGTGGTGTACGTGAGGGTGTACGAGCCCTTCTCAAGCGTGCCCAGGTTGAACGTGGCCGTCTGGCCGTCGACTGAGACCGGGGTCACCGGTGAGCCGTTGAAGCTGAACGTGGCACCGTCAAACGTGAGGTTTGAGCCGATGGTGTCGGTCAGAACGACGTTCGTCGCTTTGGTGGTCACATTGAGCGCGATGTTCCACGTGACGGTCATGTCATTGACGTTGACCTGGGCCCACTTGGAACCCGTGGTCTTGCCGTCCCTGATGGGGATGGTGATGGTCGAGCCGCCGCCCGGAAACACGATCTCGACGGAATCACCGTCGCCGGTCTTCTCATCGGCCATGCTGAACTCGGCGCTCAGCGAAATCGAGTGCTCGGAGGGGTGCTGGCGCAGCCACTCCTCGCCATACGTCATATAAAAGACGCCGTCTTTGATGGACCAGGTGCACTTGACAAGGTTTCCGTCATAGATGGTCGTCTGCGCATGGTCCGGCACGATCACGTTGTCCGGGAACGCATAGCTCACACGGGGATGCTCGAGGTCCACGACATTGGCCGCGAGCTTTGCCTCAAACGTCATTGCCATGGAGGTGTCGGCGCTGATGGCCTCGCCGTTCCACACCGTGCCGTCGGCATACGTGATGACAAGGCTCGCACCCGAGAGATTGGAGTCGTCGAGAACGGTGGGCTCGGCATCGGGATTGTAGGCACCGAGCAGATCGGCGCCCGCCACATCGTCAGACTGGGCGGCAGGCTCGGCGGCCAGGGCGTCCTCTCCAGCCACGTCCGCGTCATCGGCAGGCGTCGCGACGCGTGCGTCCACAGCGTCGCCCTCGACCTCAGGCTGAGACGCGTCGTCAGACGCATCGGATACGTTGTCGGAAGATTCGCTGTCGGCGGCTTTGCTCGTCTGATTGCCATCGGCGACGGCATCGGCGGCAGCAGTATCGGCATCGGCCTTTTCGGCACCTGCAACATCTGCAGACTGCTCAGGGTCGGCCGCATCGTCTTGGGAGCCAGCGTCAGGCTCCGCCTCGTTCTCGGCGGATTGCGGCTCGTCGGAGGCACCCTCGTCGCCCAATGCGACGGCCTCATCTTGGGGGTTTAGAATCTCCTGCGCGGCAGGTTCATCACCACCCGCAACCTCATACGCCCATGCGGGGGTCACCCAGCACGTGAGGTTCTGAAACACCAGAACGGCACTCAACAAGAGGGAGAGCACCTGGCGCCACAAAGGCGCGGAATTATTACTTAGAGAGCACCCCCCCCCCGCACATTTTTGGCTATGTTCCTCGCGCTCATGCCGTACTCCTTTCTCTCTCTTTGCCGACTCTGCCTAATCCCCAAAATGGACAGAATCGGGGCGAAACTAACGACGCGCTCTTTCGATATTACGTTCAGGGGCGGCTAGGGCGCAATGGCATGTGCATTTTTTGCTCCCTGCAGCGTCAAAAACGCACGTGCCATGTGCGACATAACGTTTACGGCAGGCGCAACCACAGAACAAGGCACGCAAACATCCCCACGCGCCCTGCCCGCCCGACAATAGGCGCCGCGATTGGCAGCGAAATAAACCGCGCACAGATCACGTATGTGCATATAACGTTATAGTTGAAGTTGAATCCACCACTTCAACTTGACCCTGAGCCTTTCAAAACACAAGCGACAAACACCCTACGTCATCTGCGGTTTTGCCGGCAGCGCCGTACGTTCGGCCTTTGCGAAGGCCGGAGTCATGTCGTAGAGCGCGCGCACGAGCGCCTCGGCCGGCGCCTTCATCCCCGATGCGCACCAGGCCAGGAACGCCTCGTTGCACCCGAACACGTACACGTCGATGCACGCCTCACGATAGGCGCGTTCCTCGGCGGGAAGCGTCGCTTTCACAAAGCGCTCGCGATAGGTGCGCCGAAGCCAGGCGTTCGCATAGACGCGAAAGCTCCTCTCCCCCGACTGGTTGGGGAGCTGCACGAAGAAGCTCTTGTGGCGGGCGGCGCGCTCATAGAGGCGCACGGTGGCGTCGAAGTCAGTGAAGGGGTTGGACTCGAGCGCCATGGGCAGCGCCGCCGTATAGAGGATGAGCTCGTCCATGTCGGCAAAATGGTTGTAGAAGGTCTGCCGGGCGATGCCCGCGCGCGCCACGAGGTCCGACACGGTGAGCGTGCTTAAAAGCGCCCCCTCGTCGCACATCTCCATGAGCGTCTCAGCCAGGTGCCGACGCACGAGGTCTTTCCTGTTCATGTTCCTCCCCCACCCTTGCCGCTCCCCTTGCGGCCTCTACCAGGCGTTTTCCTCGGCTTACATGATACGCCCAGCGCTGTGCGTAACAATTTTAGACACAAGGTGTGCCTGCGTCCACAGTATTTCACCCACGCCCCCTCGTGTCCAAAACAATTGCCCTGAGCGGGTGGTGCGCCTCTCCCAATCCCCCTACCATGGCTTTTCGAGGGTCCCACGCAAACGCTCGGGAAGGCGTGTGGGACAAGGGATTTGAAGGAGAGGAACCGCATATGAGCACTTCCGACGTTACCCGCAGGACGTTTGTGGGCGGCATGGCCGCCATGGGCGCGATGGCCGCCGCCGGCATCAGCGTGGGCAAACCCGCCGTCGTCTTCGCCGACGAGGCCGCCGACCCCGCCACCACCTACGAGCTCGACGACCCCAGCACCTACTGGGGCGAGAACGTCGTGGCCCCGCACACCACCCGTGAGTCGGCCTACGCCAACGTGCTGCCCGAGCTGGCGGAGACCTCCCGCAGCGACCTCAACGACATGGTGCGCAACACCCTGCCCATCGACGAGATCGAGGACGCGGTCCTGCCCGACGGCACCGTGATCCCCGCCGTGTACGTCAAGCTGCGCAACCACCTCAACCGCATCGGCCAGGGCATCGGCTCCACTCCCAAGGAGACCTCCTACCAGATGATCATGAGCCTCTGGAGCGAGGAAGACGCCCAGCACGAGATCGAGATGCCCATCAACGTGCAGTTCGACGTCAACGAGTACCACTGGCTCTCCGGCCGCCCCATCGACGAGTGCAAGGAGATCCTGGACGACCTGGCCATGCGCGGCATGATCATGCGCGCCCACCGCTCCGGCCACGACGTGTACCACCTGCTGCCCTACATCAACGGCTTCTGGGAGTTCAACGAGCTGCGCTCCTACTTTGAGAACGGCGGCGACGCCGACGGCGTGGCAGACGCCCCCGAGGCCTACGCCGCGGCCGGCGCCTTCGACGCGCTGGGCATCGGCGGCGCCGAGTCGGGCGAGAGCTTCGAGGCCCTCGTGCCCCTGTTCCACACCTACCCCGTGAGCGCCGACGTGGTGGAGGAGGACGAGCTCGCCCCCTACATGGACTGGAAGAAGATCATCGAGTCCAACGAGCAGATCACCGTCTCGCCCTGCCAGTGCCGCCTCATGTGGAAGTCCCTCGACGTGCCCATGTGCCACGGCGACGGCGACCACCCCTTCGAGACCTGCCTGTCGTTCGGCGAGCTGGCCACGTACTTCGACGAGGTGGGCATCGGCCGCCTCATCAGCCAGGACGAGGCCATCGCCATGGTCGAGAAGTGCATGGACGCCGGCATGGTGCCCGAGTCGCTCAGCATGAAGGACGTCGACATCATGTGCATGTGCCACGGCGACTGCTGCGGCAACCTGTCGGGCTACAAGTCCATGGGCGGCCAGGCCCACGCCAACGTCAACGTGAGCGCTTACCTGCTCAAGTACGACAAGGAGAAGTGCATCTCCTGCGGCGCGTGCATCGCGCGCTGCCCCATGGAGGCCATCTCCTTCGACGGCGACAACTTCTGCCTGCACAACAACACCTGCGTGCGCTGCGGCCAGTGCGTCACCGTGTGCCCGGCCGACGCCCGCGTCCTGGCCTACCGCGGCGACTACCCTGAGCTGGGCCGCGAGTACGTGGACGCCGTCGAGATGCTTGCCGCCGAGCGTATGCGCCGCGGCATGATCTCCGACTTCGCCGGCGGCCAGATCGCTGTCAGCGAGTAAGCGCTAGCCCGCAGGCGAGCAGGCCGGCACGTCCGGCCACTGGCGCCGGGGCGCGCATATGAGCACGACATGCGAAGGGGGTCGGGACATGTTCCCGGCCCCCTTCGTCGTGCGCAGGCCAGTGTGCGGCAACGCACATGGGCGCGCCGCAGGTCAGCCAAATTTCGCAAACATGGCCGTTTACATGGGAATTTGCACCATGTTCTCGGGCAGGACACAAACTCATGCGTATAATTGCCCGCGTTGTGTCAGACATTCGCGAGATGCGGAGCAGACAATGAAAATCATCACCATCGACCGTGAGTTCGCAGCCGGCGGTCACTCCGTGGGCCGAGCCGTCGCCGAGAAGCTCGGCGTTGAGATTTACGACAAGGACATCATCCGCGAGGCCGCCAAGACGAGCGGCATCGACCCCGACCTGGTGAAGCGCGACGAGGAGCGCATCTCCAAGATGGGCGCCTTCCTCAAGGCCATCAGCCCCATCGCCTACGACGACAAGGACACCATCTTCACCTTCGAGAGCAAGGCCATCGTCGAGCTGGCCCAGAAGGGCACGTGCGTGGTGCTGGGCCGCTGCGCCAAGGAGATCCTTGAGGACGCCGGCTTCGAGGTCATGAGCGTCTTCTTGCACGCCCCCGAGCAGGCCCGCGTCGAGCGCGCCTGCAAGCTGCTCGACTGCGACGAGGCCACGGCCAAGCGCGAGGTGCGCCGCATCGACGTCATGCGCCAGTCCTACCTGAGCTACTACGTCAACCGCAAGCAGTGGCTCGACGCCAGCGCCTACACGCTCACCCTCGACACGGGCGTGCTGTCGGTGCAGGCGTGCGCCGACATCATCTGCAGGGCCATCGAAGAGCAGCAGTAGGCCCGCAGAATAGAGGCGATCACGTAATGGCAGATCATTCCTATGTGCTGAGCTGCGAGTCCACGGCCGACCTGTCGGCTGAGAAGCTCGCAGCAATCGACGTGGAGCACGTGTGCTTCCACTTCATGCTCGACGGCAAGGATTACCGCGACGACCTGGGCGAGTCCATCCCCTTCGAGGACTTCTACCGCGCCATGGCAAACGGGGCCGACACCAAGACGGCCGCCGTGGGCACGGGCGACTACGTGGAGTTCTTCCGGGGCTTCCTCGCCGCCGGCAAGGACGTCCTGCACTGCAGCCTGTCGTCGGGCATCTCCTCGTCCTACCAGGCCGCCGTGGAGGCCGCCGAGCTGCTGTCCGGCGAGTTCCCCGAGCGCAAGCTCTACGTGGTGGACTCGCTTGCCGCCTCGAGCGGCTTCGGCCTGCTCATGCAGACCCTCTCCGACAAGCGCGCCGAGGGTATGGGCATCGACGAGCTGCGCGACTGGACCGAGGCCAACAAGCGCCGCCTTCGCCACTGGTTCTTCTCCGGCGACCTCACGTTCTACATCAAGGGCGGCCGCGTGAAGCCCATGGTGGGCCATATCGGCAACCTGCTCAACATCTGCCCCCTGCTCGATGTGAACTGCGAGGGAAAGCTCATCCAGCGCGAGAGCGTGCGCGGCAAGAAGAAGGTCGTGAGGCGCATCGTGGAGTGCATGGAGGAGACGGCCGCGGGCGGCCTGGACTACTCCGGGCGCGTCTTCATCTCCCAGAGCGCCTGCCGCGACGACGCCAAGGCCGTGGCCGACCTGGTGAGCGAGCGCTTCAGCGGCGTGAGCGACATCGAGACGTTCTACATCGGCACCACCATCGGCTCCCACACGGGACCGGGGAC
>CAVEWV010000056.1:0-17997 GCA_963619535.1 Acutalibacteraceae bacterium
ACTCGTTTGCACGCCCGGCCTTCATGGCCAGGTCGCGCATCACGAACTCGGCCATGGGCGAGCGGCAGATGTTGCCGTGGCACACGAAAAGTATCCTGTAAGGCTTGTCCATGTTGGTCTACCTCGCTCTTCTTTGATTTGAGTCTTTCCGATTCTATCTGATTTTAGGCGTTTTTCGGTAATTAACCCCTGCGCGGGACCGACGAAAAATGAATAGAATCTGTAACAAACTGCAACGCGAAGGGCCCGCCTCCTCTCGGGGACGGGCCCTTTTCATTCAATGGCGCATGAAGCTAGACGCGCTGGAGGAAGACCTCGCTGCCGTCAGACCTTCGGATTGCGACGTACCGAGTCGCACCGCTGAAACTCTGGTAGCGTCCCCAGACCACGCCCCCGTTGTCCTCGCTCCAGTCGCAGAGGATGACCTCCTCGCCCTCGACGTAATGGATGCGGGTGCCGTCGGACGCATACGCGAGGTCGCCCCAAGGAGCGTCGCGCACGTTGAGGTCGCTGCACACGCATCGGTAGGCGCCTGCCACCCCGCCGAAGTTGTCCTGCTCAACGACGGTCGCGGCGTCGGGGTCCCAATCGGGTGCGTATTCACCGACGCTTACATTGCACGCCGTGTGGTAGTTGTCCCTGAGCAGGATGTCGCCGGGAAGGAGGTACTCGTCACCCCATAGGTAGCCGCCCTCGGTCAGTTCGGTAAAGCCAGCCGCAAGAAGGCGCTCGCGCTCGTTGCCCGTGTATGTGTCGGGAGCGACGGACTTGCACCCATCGTCCCCGCAGAGGTAGCCTGCCGCGCGGATATATGCCGCTATGCCAGCTGAGCAGTCCATCGCACAATCGACGGTGATGTCCTTGGCGCAATAGGTCCCGCAGGCTTCGAGTTGCTCCCAGAACGTCTCGCGCCGCGACTGGTCGTAGCCGACATGGTCGTTGCCAGCCGCCTGGAGGGCCTCGGCCGCAATGGTCGCCGCGATGCGCTGGTTAGGGTGCCTGAAGACGCGGTTCCACGGGCAGGAGTACCACTCGCGGTAGACGCACTCGCCGCCAGTCTGGTCTCCGAGCGTGCCGCCGTAGAGCTTGCCGTTCTCGTCGTGTCCGCTGTTTACGATCATCTCTGTCCTCCCTTAAATCGTCCAGGCAATGAAGTCGTCTGGCTCGAATCCCTCGGCCTCTGCGCGAATCTTGAGGTAGTCCCTGTATGCGTGCATCGCGCAGAGCTGTCCGTGTAGGACCTCTCTCGTGCACGCAGGCTCGAAGTCGAGATTGCCACCGTCCATCTCGAGGATGAAGTCGTGGAGCCGCTTGGTGCGGATGGTGAGCTGGTCGAACTCGGCGACGAACCGCTCCCGGTACTCGCCAGAGACCATTCCATCGACCGTGTCGGCCAGGATGAACGCCTTGTCCTCTGCCATCTATTCCTCCTTGTCGCTGACCTCGGGGAGTCCCGCGAGGCTTGTCAAAACAGAGATGATGCCTGCGAGCACCGATGCGCTCAGCACACCGAGCCAGTCCACGTCGAGCATTCCGACGGACCCGGTACCGAGCAGCGCCACCGCCGTCTGGCAGACGGTCTTGAGCGCTCGGACCCCTGCCGCCTTCCACCACTGTTTGCCCATTCCTATGCCTCCTTCCCGATTGCGTCGAGGCGGTCGTGCGCCGCGTCGGCTCGGTCGTATGCCGCATCCGCCCGCTCGAGTGCTCGCTCCGCCTTCGTCTTCGCGTCCGTCACATCGGCCCGAAAGGACCGCATGTCAGCCTTAACGTCCTTGAGGTCGTCGCCTATGAAGTCGACTTTGGTCTCGACCGACGCCATGCCTGACCCGGCGTCGCGGGCGTCACCGCCAAGCAGCCGGAACAGCTCGATGATGGCTATCAGCGATCCGATGATGGCGATGATGATTGTGATGGTCGTGGTGTCCATTGCTCTCCTCTGCCGATGCTTGGTCGTATTGTCGAGGAAGGGTAACGTACAAAAAAAGCCCGCCCCCAATCGGGAGCGGGCTTTGGTCTTGCTCAGCTATCTTGGGGCGATTGCCTATCAAAAAGCCCGCCATCGCTGACGGGCTTTTCCGTGGTCGGTACGTCTGCGGGCCCACATCGTACCATTCCCTTAAATGCGGGGCGGAGTTGCACCGCCGCGCAGAGATTACAAGTCTCCAGCTCTACTCGTTGAGCTTTACCGCATGAGGGATTATACCACTACCACTCAGCCCACGTATCGTCGATTCCCGTTGCCGTGCCAGCCGCGCCCATGTAGACGTAAATCTTACCGCCCACAGAGTAGAAGGTATTGGGCTTGACCTCAGCAGGCCAGCTCTCAATCACAATCGGGTCGCTTTCGCTCGTCCCGCTGCCCGTGGGCTTCACGACCTCATACACGCCCGTGCCAACCTGGCGCACCGTGACTCCCTCAAGCTCCATCAGCTTGTCCATCTTTGCTTCCAGCTCGCTCAGCCGCTCCTCCACCGTGGGCGCGGTGCTCGCCAGCTCGGCGGCTCGGTTCATCAGCGATTCGCGCCCCTCGGTGGACAACTTGCCCTCCATCCACAGCCTGTCGATGCGCTCCTCGGCTTCGGCCTTGGTCAGTCGCTCGGCTGCGGTGGTCATAACGTCCTGGTAATCCATGAGGGCTCTCCTATTCTGCCATTGCTTCTGTCAGTGCTTCTGCCAGCGACTCAATCGAGTCCGTCGATGCCGCCTTGGTGCCGCCGCCCGCGTCGATTAGAGCGACGAGGTCAGTCACGTCCTCCTCGGTCAAGATGCCCTTGTCCAAGAGTGCGGTGGCCTGCGCGAAGACCTCGCCACCGTCCCTGCCTTCGGTGATGTTGCGACGAAGCGTCTTGAGGGCCACAGTGCGCCGTGCTGTAATCATGGTGTCTCCTTTCCTATGCCATTGACTCGGTAAGTGCCGCCGCCAGCTCAGCCGCGGTCACGCGGTCGGGGTCAGGCTCCTCGCGGACGGTCGCGGTGACTTCGGTGCCGTCGCTGGTGTAGAGCGTGGTCACGGGATAGTAGGTGGCTGGCAGGTCGATGGTGGCGAGGGTGGTTTCGATGGGTGTGTGAAGCGGGTATATCACCGCACCAGACGGAGTCTCTGTTGTCGAACCAGTGTCAACTACGAAACGAGTACCAGCTGTCATATACGTTGTGGTCCCAATTTTTCCTGCTGAATCATAGTTACCACTCAGAGTGTTGAAATCGGTTGCTATGTATTTCTCGGCCATCATGTTTGCGACAACGCTGTAAGTACAACCTTCAAGCTCTTTCTTGTAATCCGTATACCATGCAAGCCATGTAGACTGCCACATCCACGAGAAGTCGCTCAGCTCAGCAACTCCAACCCTCTGCACCATCACCACATCCCCGCGCCCGTCGCTCCTGCGCCGCACCTCAAGCGTGTCCGCCGTGCCATTGGGCAGGCTGCGCAGCTCGTGGCCTGCGAGGTCGATGGTGGTCGTGGATTGCTGGCCTGCCGTGCCTTCCGTGGTGACGGTCGGTACGCTCGTTCTGCTCACGATTTCCTGGGGGTAGTCGGGTGAGGGGCAAGGGTATGCGGTCATGTAGTCGGTGCCTAGATAGCGGTGGTCGCTCTCAGTAAACTCATAGTAATCGTCTGGGAACTGTTCGATGAACTTTGCATATGTTGGGTTGTTGCCATCTCCGTACATCTGCGTGAGGTCCGACGCCATGAGGTTGCGAATCTTGTATTCCTTGCCTACATCGTCGGCGCTGTCGATGCGGAAGAATACGGATGATGGGTTGTCGTCAACTTGAAAAGAATTCTTGATGATGTGCTTTGTCATCCATTCGCCAGTACATGTCGCGGTCACATCTAGACCACTCCACTTTTTATTTTCCTCACAGTACCATGTAATCTTTGAACCGCTTTCGCCTAGCACGTCAAACGAGATAAGGTAGTAATGCCCTACTATGCCCTTGATTGCGTGTGGGGTGTCGAGTGGCGAATATCTTTCCTTCGCAACCGAATATGTTGTGCTACCCCGTCCTCTACAGTAACCGTGCCGTATGGTGTACCATAGGACGGTATATACCAGGTAGACGGGTCTTTCACGAGCTGGTTGAAATCGACCGCATACCCCTGATTCTGGCTCGACTCCCCCTCGAAGCTGACCTCTGCGCCATCGTTGTACGTGTCCGTCATCGTGAGTGCCGCGCCGCTGTAGGTTACGGAGTCGGGGGTGGTCACCGTATCGCCGTCCACGTAGACCGATGCGGGGCGATGGTCACCGTAGTAAGCGACCGCGTCCTTCTCGCCACCCAGCATGTTAGCTCTCCCTCACGAGGTACACCACGCCCGCTGCGTAGCTGGTGAGCGCGTCGTACTCTGCGCGGCTGATGACGATGACGCGCTCGTCCATTTCGGCGGTGACGGCGGCGGGGACGCGGGTGTCAAGCTCGGCGGTAATCGCGGACGATAGCTGAGCAGTTGCGGTCTCGATTTTTGCGTCGACAGACTCGGCTGCGGCCTCCGCCTTGGCTACCGCCTCGGCGCTGGCGGTCTCGCGGGACGCCTCCGCCGTGGATCTGGCGGACTCGGCCTCGACTCGCGCGTTCTCCGCCTCGACTCGCTTGGCTTCAGCCGCCTCGACCGCGGCCTCCTCGTCGCCGGCGCTCTTGGCTGCAGCCGCGGCGATGTCTGCCTCGGCGGCGGCTCGGTTCGCCGCTCCGCTCGCCACGGACGCGGCATCCTCGGCAACCTTGGCTGCGTTCTCGGCGCTTTCGATTGCCGCTGCGGTGTCGGTTTCCCTCTGCGCCTCCGCGGCGCTCCTGGACGATTCTGCGGCCTCGCGGGCCAGCTCGTCCTCGGCACGTGCTTCCTCCGCGTCGGCGCGTGCCTCCTCGGCATCGACCCTGTCGAGCTCTGCGGCGACGCGGAGCTCCTCGGCCTCCTCGAAGGCGGTCACGTCGGCGGAAAGCTCGGCGATCTTCTCCTGCGCCTGCACGACGAGGTCTTTGGTCTGCTCGACCTGCTCGTCTCCGAGATAGGCGCCGCAGTCCCCGAAGTCGACGGCCTCGGCCTGGTAGGCGGTGCGCAGGGTCTCGATGCCGTCGGCGCCGACGCCGATGAAGCTCACGCGGAGCTTGCCGGGCGCCACGCACTCGGCGGGCACCTCCATGCCGTCCTCCCACGGGAGCGGTCCGACGTTTGCGGCGCCGTTGGTGAAGACGACGGTCGTCGTGAGGCCGTCCCATTCTGCGTCGAAGGTGCAGGTCGCGTAGTAGTGCTCGCGGGTGCCTCCGACGAAGGTCTCGTGGTCGGCTACGCTGATGATGTGGTTTGAGACCGTATATGCAATGGTGTGCGCCATGCTCGCCCCTTTCGGATGGGTTTACATGGCTCATTGCCCAGTGCCGGTAACGCTAGCCCAGGAAGCCCCAGACGCCGTATACCTTTATGACGTTGTTCGTCCCCGCCGCCGCGCTCGATCCCGTGGCGAGCGCCTTGCAGCTCTGGTTCGAGAGCGTGAAGGTCGAGGCGCCGCCAGCGGTCGCGAAGGTCAGGGTCGCCGTGGCGACGTGCACGGTCCCACCGGTCGAGGTCGCGTAGATGTACGGGAGGGAGACGGCCTTGTTCGCAGGGGATAAGATTCTGGTGCTCATGTAGCCGTAGGAGGAGTTTCCGTAGTAGACCTCGGCGAGCGCGTAGCTCGAGAGCGCGGCGTTCAGGCTGTGCGCCGTCGTGTCGTTGACACCGCTCGAGTTGTAGAAGAGGTTCGCAAGCCCGTACACGCGCGCGGGCCCGGCGCTCGGTTGCGTGAGTATCGTCGTCGTCGATGGGTAGATCGCCACGGTGTGCGCTGTGTTCGCCATCTTCGTCGTGTTGTTCGGGCTGAACCACGAGTTGTTCGATGAGTCGATGTTGGGCCCTGCGCACGCGTAGTACTTCGTGGACCCGGACGTCTTGGCCGCCTCGACCTGGAGGCCCATGAGTCCAGCGGAGCTGATGTAGGGGCGGACGTACCCTATGGTCTCGCCGTCTTTGTCCTTCATAGAGTAAGCCGCCTCGCCGTAAGCCGTCGAGCTCGGGGTGGTACCCTTGTCGAGGTTCGGAGACTTGAGGCCCAGGGTTGACAAGAAGGTCGTCGCTCCGGTGGTGATGTTGCCCACGGCGATCCAGCGGCCGGGCCGGCCGACGATCGATAGGGAGTCCCCAACGGAGCACGCCACGCCGCACGTGTCCACCGGGTTCAGGGTCGACACGTCGCCGGCGAGGAGACACGAGGCGGTGTACCCGGATACGGCCTTGACCACGCCGGTCGTGACGCGCGCCGCCGGTCGCTCGGTCTCGTCTGCGCCTGTGAGCATCCTAGCCATCTTGTCCTGCAGGTCCATGGTCTACTTCCCTTCGAGGTCGGCTGTGCGGCGCACCTCGGAGGTGCATGGCATTCCCGGCGTCATCTTGGTCTTTCGGCTCTTGAGGTAGTACGTTCCCGTCGCCCCGTCTGCCGGGAAGTCGAGCGTCACGGCGTCTCCGATGTCGACGGGCTCCCAGTTGTGCGTGAGCGTGACGGTCTCCACCGAGGTCGTGCTCTCCCTTAGCTTCGCCGCCGCCTTGGCGTTGAGCGCAGCCTGGGTCGTGGCCTCGGACACCTCCTCGAACCACGAGACCGTCTTGCCCCTCGACACGCTGCTCCACTTTGAGTTTGGGTCGGTGTTCGCTGCCTGGGAGCGCAGAGGGTTACCGTTGCTGTCCGTGCCGACCATGGTCACGAGGTTGTATACGGTCGAGGCAGACATGCTCCTCGTCCACTTCGGGCTCACGACCGCCGAGCCAGTCGACTCGCCGAAGAGCGCGACGGGCTTCTTGGAGCTCGGGTCCGTGTATGGGTACATCGTCACCCAGCCGTAGGCGTTGACGCCTGCCGATCCGTACCCCGCTGCGTCGAGGATGGCGTTGATGTAGCTGAGGAGCGTCTCGCCGGCGTCCATGGAGACGGCGGTCGACAGCTTCGAGCCGTATGCCTCCATGTCCACGGGTAGGTGCCTGTTCGAGATTATGGAAGATGCCGTAGCGACCGGGTCGGCGCCGCTCAGGACGATGGACTCCGAGAGCACCTCGTCCTGCAAAATCTTGAGCGTGCTGTAGAGGTTGGCCTTCGTGGTCGGCGAGCCGCTGCCGGTGGCGCTGTCGTCGCTCGTGACCACGACGAACGTTCCGTGGCACACGGTCTCTGTCTCGCCGCCGTAGGTGCTCACCGAGTATACGCGGAGGAGGTCGTCCATGTTCTCCCATCCTCCTGCGATTGTAGCAGTCCCCGAGACCTTGAGCGTCGAGAGCATGTTCTCATCGATGGTCACGTCCGAGACGTTTGTGACCTCCTCGGCCTCCTGAAAGTCAGGCCATGTGACCCGGTAGTACCTGAAAACGTCGCGGCGTCCGCTAGCGTGCCAGTCCATCCCCGTCCACCTCCGTCCACTTCACGCTCACTTGGGCGCGGTCGTAGTTCTTGGCGTCGATGCCGACCGAGACCTCGACGGCCACATCCATCGGCTCGAGCATGGGCCTGCGCATGACCGCCTGCCCGACGTGAGACTCAAACTCCTTCCAGCGGTCGAAGCTCGCGGCCTCTCCTGCCCCTCCGATGTCGTCAAACCACCAGACGTAGGCCGAGAAGCTTCCGGTGGTCGTGCGGTGCTCGCCGTATGCCACGACAGGTAGCGTGCGCCCAGCAGCCTGGGTCGTGGTGTACTCGGGCTTGGTGCTGCTCTTGTCGCTGGCGTTCATTCCTGCCTTGGCGCAGTTGGAGCCGAAGTTGAAGAAGAAGAATCCGTTGGATGGAACAATGCATGTTTCCGTTGCCTCCGATACTGCGCCGGATTCTGCCACGGCAACAGCGCGGTATGTCACTGTTCGGTCGAGCGCCGGTGTCCTGTCGAGGACCGCTGTGCCGACCGCGACCGAGCTCGCGAGCGTGAGCCCGTCCCTCGCGAGCGTGAGGTAGGAGGTCGCAACGTCGCTCTCCTCCTGGTTTACCGCCACAGATACGGCGCCGGTCTCATCGTCCACAGTCAGCCCAAGCACAGGCTTGCCGGGCGCCTCATATGCGGCAGAGAAGCTTGCAGACCCGCTCCCTGTGAGGCCGACGGACGAGCGGACCGTCGCCTCGACCGTGTAGGTCTTCCCGTTGCTCGGGATCCAGTCTGACGCCTTGACCGCGTAGGAGGCCACGCCGGAGCCGAAAGAGGCAGACCACACCGTGGCGCCGTCGGAGTCCTTTATCGCGAGCGCCGTGGAGGCAACGGAGCCGTCTGCTGCGCCCTTGCTCCAGGAGATGTCGAACGGTATGGCCTCGACGGTCTCGTCCACTGTCACGGTGACCACGGGGGCCACGTATACCTTGTAGGATGACGTTGCGTATGCGCCGTACTCCTTGGATACTCCTGCGGTCCTCACGCGCCACGTGACGGTCGCGGAGCTCGCGACCTTGAGCGTCGTGGATGTCTTGGTCGTGAACGTGCTCGTCGTCCACGTGGTGCCGCCGTCCGTGGATGTTCCCACCTCGGCCTTGGTCTGGGCAGATCCGTCGGTCGGGTTGTGCGTCCACGAAAGCGTGACGGTCTCGCCTGTGGCGTGCACCGAGCCGGATGCCGGCGCCGTGAGCGTAGGAGCAGATGGCGGAGCCATGGGCGTCACCCAGTCCGTGGTGCTCGACCATGCGGACGAGCCTGCGACGTTGGACGCCTGCGAGCGGTAGCGGTACGTGCCGGTGCCTGGGCTGTCGGTGTAGCTCGAGACCTTGGTCCCGCTGTAGACCTGCGTCCACGTGCTCGAGCCGCTCGTCTGGCGCTGGATCACGAGCGCGGTGCCTGCCGAGGACAGCGTGAGCGCGATGCTCGTGCCTCCTGCGCGTGCCGCGGAGATTGTTGGGGCGGAAGGCGCGCCGACCACGGTCACGGATGCCGTGGAGCTGTAGGAGCTCGAGCCGGCTGCGTTGGTGTTCTTTGCCCTGTACTGCCACGTGCCGGCGCCGCAGGCGTCGGTGACAGACGTGGTCGGAGAGCCGTTGTATATGGTCGTCCACGAGCTAGCGCTGGACGCCTTGCGCTCGACCTGCATCGAGGCGGCGTTCGTGGCGTTGACCGTGATGGTCGCCTTCGCGTTGGTCGTGCCAGAGACCTGAGCGACAGCCGTCACGCTCGGCGCGCTCGGCAGGGCCACGATTGCCTTCTCGGCAGTGCTCGACCACGCGGAGGTCGTGCCCCATGAGTCGGTCTGGTCGACTCGGTAGTCCCACGTCCCCGCGCCGCAGGCGTCGGTGTAGCTCGTTGATGTGCCCGAGTAGACCTGCGTCCAGTTCGTGGCGCTCTTAGCCTTGCGCTGGATTATGATGCCCGTGCCGGTGTATCCCGAGACGGTGAGCTTCGCGCTCGCCTTGCCGGAGACCTGAGCCGCCGAGATGCTCGGCGCCGAGTTGGTCTTGCGGACGGTGCCCGAGCTATAGCCGGCGCTGTAGCCGTCGTCGTACCCGCCGGTGAAGGCCACGGCGCCGCCGAACCACATCTTCTGGTCTGCGCTCCGCCTTTTAACTGTGAATGTCTTCGAGGCGACCACGAGCCAGTCTGTGCCTCCGTATGGAACCGAGTACGTCGTGTCGACTGTGCCCGTGTCCATGGCGCTGCCTTCGGACTCGCCTTCCCAGTTCGCCCAGATACGATACGTGCCGTATACGTCGTATCCCCAGTTGCTCTTGAAGACGACCTCGGCCGTGTATGTAGCCGTCGTGGCGGTCGCGGAGTCGAGCGACCACGTGACGCCCGAGTACCACGTCCCGTGACCGCTGACCGCGTTGCCCCACGCGCCGCTTCCCTCGATAGACATTCATACCTCCTAGTAGGTGCCGGCCAGGCGGACGACGCCCTCGAAGAACTCGCGGGCGCTCTGCATCTCGGCGATGTCGGATGCCTGCACGTACACGTCGCCCATCTGGTAGACAACGGAGCCGCGGTTGTATGTGTCTGCAGCGGCCCCGACGGATGCTTGCATCGAAGCATAAGACCCAGGTATCGAGGCTCCGGCGTCGATGGTCGCCCCGACCACGCCGCTCATGGCCTTGGTGACCGTGTCCTCGGCGCCTGCCAGGCCCTCGGCCAGGCCCTCGTCGGTGAAGACGCCGATGGCGCGGAAGACCTTGGAGGGCGATGCGATGCCGAGAAGGCTCTTCGCCCATTCGATGGCGCCGTTCACCACGTCGCCGACCGAGTCGATTATGCTCTGCGCCATGGACTCGATGCCGCCTCGGAAGCCGTCGATGAGGTTCGCGCCCACATCCCAGAGGGAGAAGCCGCCGATCTTGCTCGAGATGTCGGAGAGCATCGTCCCGACGTTGGTCAGCGCCTCCGTGGCCTTCTCCGCCAGGCCGCTCACGATTGAGGCGAAGAGCGTGCCAGCAGCCGTGAGCAGGTTGCCGGCACCGCCAGCGATGGTCGAGACAACATTCGAGAGGAAGGTGCCGATGTCGGTCGCGACCTGCACCGCCTTCTGTGCGAGTCCGTCCACCAGGCTCGCGAAGAAGTCCAGGGCGCTCGTGAGGAGGTCTCCGGCAGCTCCGGCGACGGAGGAGCACACGGCCCCGAGGTCGGTCAGCAGGTCGCCAGCGAGCGTCGCGGCGCACGTGGCAAGGGCGTCGACCATGCTCGTGAAGTACGTGACCGCATCTGCGAGGAGCTGCGGAGCCCACTCTAGGACGCGTGCGCCAACGTCGGAGAGCAGCGTGGCGAGCGTGGCGAGCACGGTCGGGCCGTAGGTCTCCAGGGCCTGCCCGATGCTCTCGAAGAGCGTGGTCGCCGCAGACAGGACGGACTCGGCGAAGGTAGGTATGGCGGTCGCGAGGTCGGAGACGAGCGTCTCGAGAGCCGGCAGCGCAACATCGAGCACCTGCGGGATGGCGGTGGCGATGCCCTCGAAGAGCGTCACAGCGGCCTGGGCCACGGTGTCCACGAAGGTCGGTATGTACGCAGCCGCCTGGTCGATGAGACCGCTCAGCGCCTCGGAGAGCGTCGTGAAGACGGTGCCGTCGCTCACGGGCTGTGAGATGCCCTCGAAGAGCGAGAGCGCGCCGGAGACAAGGCTGTCGATGAATCCTGGTAGCGCCGCGCCGAGCTCGGAGACAAGGGTTCCGGCAGTCTCCGCGAGCGTCGGGCCGATTCTGGACAACGTCGTGGCTATCTGCCCGAAGAGCGTGCCCGCGCCCTCGGTGAGGTCGCTGCCGGTGAGCGCAGTCACGACCTCGGAGACGACCTGGGGCACGACCTCGACCACGGTCGGGATGATCTGGCTCAATGCGTCGGCGATGGCCTGGAATAGCGCCAGACCGCCCTCGAGCATGGTCGCGATATGCCCTCCGTCGGACAGGCCTGAGGCGAGCTGGGACACGAGACCGGGCAACGCCTCGAGCACCTGGGGCACTATCTCGCCGATGGCGTCCACGATGGCGGTGAGGAGCGTGAGCGCGCCCTCCTGCAGCGCGTCCTTGCACTCGAGCAGGGACAAGACCATGCCCGTCACCATGTCGACTATGCCGCCGTCGGCGTCCTCGCCCGTGCTCGTGATGGAGTCGACTATGCCCTGCAGCATGTCGACGGCTCCCTGGGCTATGTCGGGCGCGGAAGCAGCCAGCGTCTCGGCTGCTCCGGAACAGAACTCGGTTATCTTCTCCGGCAGCTCGTCCAGCTTCGTCCCGAGCGTCTCGAAGGCCGTGGAGACCTGCTCCTGCACGATGGGAACTAGCTGGTCTGCGAGGTACCCGGCGACGGTCTGGACGTTCGTGAGGATGTTCTCGAGGACTGGGACTATGTTGTCCTTTACGTTTAGCGCCTGGTCGATGAGGTTCTGCGTGAGGGTCGCCATGTCGGCGTCAGAGCTGCCCATTCCGACGAGCCAGTTCTCGTATGCGGCCTGGGTGCCTGCGATGGAGCCCTGGATGGTGTCGGCGGCCTCTGCCGATGCGTAGCCTGCCATGCCCTGCATCTCGACGTAGTCGACCAGCGCCGCCTCGCAGTCCGCCAGGTTGTCTATCTGGTATTGCGTGGCGTTGCCGTTGGCGGCGTTCCACTCGTTCACCTTGTCGATGACTTCCTGGAAGCCCTCCTTCGTCGGCGTGATGCCCAACTGCAAGTTGTCGAGCATCGTGAAGTTGCTTTTCATGATTCCGTTGAAGGCGTTCTGCACGTTCTCCTGCGTGGCGCCCGTGGCGCTCACGATATCGGCCTCTGCTGTGACTATCTTGTCCGCCAACTCTGCAGCAGCCTGCTCGTTGCCGCCAAGTGAGGTCTTGAGGCCCGTCGAGAAGGCGTTGACCTGCGTCAAGTAGTCATTCTGGCTTAGCTGGACGGTCGAGTAGGCGTTCTCGGCCTTCTCCATGATGTAGTCGTAGGCGTCGCCCCAGAGCAGCCCAGCGCCGCCCTCGAGCTGCTCGAACTCGCCGTAGGCGTCGACGCACGCGGTCGCGAACTCCTTGACGGCGTTGACCGCCTCGCCGACCGCCGCGGCGGCGCCAAGGGCCGCGAGGCCCTTGCTGACCTTGCTCAGCGCCGACTCAGCCGTAGATCCGGCGTTGCCGACCTTCTTGGTGAAGTCGCTGTCGTCGCCCTTGATGTCGATTACGACGGAGCCGTCTGCCATGGTTCGCCCTCCCTATCTTGCGAACTCACGCCGCAGTCGCTCGACCATCTCCGCCTCGGTCTCCCTCAGCGACCAGGCGTTGCGGCGCTCGAGCTCGCGGTCGAGCTGCTCGCCCTTGAGGCCCGACCTCATCTCGCCGCGCGCCCCTATCGCCTGGCCTATCAGGCTCCCCTCGACCCTGGAGGCCGCGAGGAAGAGGGCCGTGAATCGGTACCAGTGCAGGCTCGTGGACGGGTCGAGGAGGTCGATGCGGTAGAGCCGCTGGAAGTCGGACGCGATGATGGCGGCGTCCTGGTCCCAGTCGAACGTCCTCCTCCTGGCGCCTGGCGGTCGCTTCCTGGGCTTCCCGTAGGAGACTGTGTCGGACGCGCCTGTGTGCCAGTCCATGACGGCCTTTATCGCCCCGGGCTCGTCGTCCAGGACTTCCTTGGGCAGGTCCGCTATCGGGTCGTCGCTCTCTGGCGGCACGAAGTGCAGCACGAGGAGCGCCATGCGGTCGTCCGGGTCTCTCAGGTCGAGCGACTCGGTCGCTATGCCCTCGCGGTGGCCGCACCCGACTATCGGCACGGCCACCCCGTTGAGGACGACTTCCGAAGGCAGGCCCCCGTCTAGGAGGCCCACGGACTACCTGCCGGCGATGTTGACGCGGGACTGCGCGGCCTTGCCGAGCGCCTTGCGGTACTCGTCGGACTCGACCACGTCCTTCACGAGGGCGGCGACCGCGCCCACTCCGTCGAGGTCGAGCCTCTCGTCTCCGAGGAGGCTCTTCTCGGCGTCCTTTCCGAGGAGGGCGGTCAGGCACTCGCGCGCCTTGGCGTCCAGCTCGTCGGCGGAGCCCTTGAGCCCCTCGGCGGCGCCGGCGAGGTCTTCGGCGCCGGACGATGCGATGCCTCGCAGCACGTCGACGGAGCCCTGGATCGCAGCGACGAGGCCCGTGTAGGCCGACGCCACGGCGCTTGATCCCACCTTCGCCTGGTAGGTCTTCCCGTCGATTTCGACGGGGATGGTCTTGCTCATGCGGTTGTGAAGTTCGAACTTCTGTGCCATTTGATGCGCCCTTCCCAGAGGCGGGGGCCCTTTGCCCCCTGTTGGATGAATTGTCCGGTCCTGGTAACGGGCACGAAAAAGGCCCCCGCCGCCGAAGCGACGAGGGCCTGCCCTGGGAGGGGTCTAGATTTTGCGCCGGTGACGGACTAGGAGGCGGCGGTGAACTTGCCGGTGCCGTCGGCGGTGCCGTACTCCCAGTCGCCCTCCTGGGCGATGTCGCCCGAGAAGTTGACGAGCTCGCCGAAGGCGCCCGACATGGGGTTCATGTCGCACTTGGCCGTGCAGCGCTTGGCGGTGTAGGCGCCGGACTGGCAGGCGGCGCCGTTCTCGAAGTCGTAGGCGCAGGAGCGGGTGAGGCGGCAGGGGATGCCGGTCTCGTCCTCGTGCGCGGCGAGCTGCTTCTGGAGGTCGCCGGGGCCGACGCCATCGATGACGAAGGAGAACTTGTCGACGGAGTAGCCCTTGTACTTGGTGGGGCGCTTCTTGCAGAGGTAGTTCGCCTCGTAGTTGGTGATGTCGCGGGAGCTGTCGAACGTCTTGTCCTCGGTCACCTCGACGGGGTCGAGGTACGCGGAAGTGGATTCGTCCCAGAACTCGATGAAGTAGTGCACGTCGTAGGTATACACGGGAGTGATGGTGTCAGCCATGTCTGTCCCCTTTCGTTATCGTATGTAGTAGCGGAGCACGGCGGACATCTGCCACACGCTGGGCTTGCCCGCCTCCTCCATGTAGAGATGCGGCGCGTTCGTGACCTCGTGCGCCACGAAGTGCACGTCGGCTGGCGGGAAGGCGTGGGAGATGATCTCGGACTGCAGCAGGCCCAGCACCTTGATGCCGTCGAGCCTCTGCGCCTCGGTCGTGCCTGATGCCTTGAGGTACACCTCGTATGCGTAGGCGTAGATGCCGCCGCCTGAGCGGTAGCCGGTGACGAGCGGGTCGCCGCCGGACGCCACGACCTCGATGGCCGGCGTCCCCTTGGGGAACTCGCCGTAGCGGGCTGAGACGCCCGTCACGGTCTGCACCCAGTCGGGCACGGCGTCGGAGAGCGCCGCGTTCACCTCACTGTAGCTCGCGTTTGTACTCATACCCAAGCATCCTTTCCCAGTCCTTCTTCCGCACTGCCTTCGCAGCCTCGAACCACTTGGCACACGCTTTCGGCGCCGAGACCGCGTTGGCGACGGTCCCGTGGTTCAGCCCGACCCCGTAGTACTGGATTCGGGCGTACTGCGCCGTCTTCTGGTCCGTGCCCCACTCGACGGTGCCCTTCCCGTCCTTGGCCTTCGCCTTGCCGCTGTTGCGGAGGTCTCCGGTCTCGTATGGGATGTAGTCCCGGCAGTCCGAGAGCACGTTCTCGGCAGTGACCCACAGGGCGCCGTCGAGAGCCCGCGCCGCCTTGGACGTGATGCCCGAAACGTCGCAGGACTTGACCGTGAGCCTCATCACGCCGAGATCTCGACGTGGTGGAGCCCGCCGCCGAGCGTCCACGAGTTGACCGCCGTGACCCTTGCGCAGCCGTCCGAGGGCTCGGAGCTCGTGGAGACGCCGACGTCGATGTAGTCGCCCTCATCCACGTCCACGGAGTTGCGACAGAAGACGCGGAGCGACCAGCCGCTGGACGAGGACGTTGGCTGCACGGCCCCGAAGGACTCGGATCGGGCGTCCTCGACGCGGACCCCCACGAGCACGGAGCGCGAGAATGCGCCGTCGTCCTCGCGCCAGACGGTGGCGCAGTCTGACCAGAGCGCCGAGGCCATCTACATCACTGCCGAGCACAGGAGGCCGGTCCCGGTGAGCCATGGCAGGACGGCGGCGAGGTCGCCCTGCTCGCGGCTCATCTGGGTTCCGGCTGCGTATGTCACCGAGGTCGAACCCACTGTCTCGCTTGCGACCGTCCCCGCGACGTCGAGCCCCGCCACGCGGTCGACCAGCGCGCACGCGGCGTGCATCCAGCGGTCGGCCCAGACGCTGGTCGAGTCGACCTCGCCCGTCATGGCCTCGAGCTTGGCGCATGCCAGCGGGAGCGCCGCGGTGAAGTCCGCCAATGCGAGCTTGCCGGCGTGGTTCGTGCTGTAGAAGTCGTAGGACGGCCGCATGCTCTACTCCTTGGGCTTTTCCTGCTTCTTGCCCGTCTGCCTCGCCTGCTCGGGCTTGGCGTCCGGGTACTCGATTCCGACCACGTGGCCGCTCATGGCTAGGCCTTGTGGCTGTAGGCGATGCCGGCGACCTTGTTGTCGAACACGTCGACCAGGCCGTACTTGCGGTACTTCATCATGTAGGCGTCGAGGTCCTCGAGCTCGTCGGGCTGGAAGATGCGGGAGGCGATGTGCCTGTCGAACTTGATGACGGCGCCGGTGTGCGCGACCAGGAAGTTCAGGTCCTTGCCGGCGGTCGCCTTCTTGTAACCGAAGGTGTCGTCGGTGCCGGGGTTCAGGGTGATGGCCGTGTAGAAGCGGGTCTGGGGGACCTCCTGGACCTTGGAGAACTTGCCCATGATCTCGTCGCGGTCGAGGGAGCCGGTGGCGTTGTTGTACTTGCGGATTAGGCCGTTGAGGGTGGGCGTGATGTAGAGGATGCGGTTCGCCGCGGGGACGGACGCCTCGTCCATGCCGGTCGAGACGGCGTCGATCGCGGTGAGCAGGGCCTCGGCGTCGGTGTAGGTGACGCCGGCGGTCGCAACGTCGGAGGCGGTGCCGACGCGCTCGATGATCTTCGCGAAGGTGAAGGCGTCGCCCTCGGGCGCGACCTGCTCGGTCTGGAGCACGGAGCCGGCCTTCACGAAGGGGTCGACGCCGTTGGCCTCCTCGTTGTCCATGGCGTCCACGGTGATCTTGGTGCCGCGGTCGTAGTTCATGGTGCGGGTCTCCCACTCGAGGGTGACGGCGCCCTGGGTGTAACCGGAGTTGCGGTCGTAGTCGCCGAGGCCGGTGACGGAAATCTTGGGAATCTTGATCTCCTTGGCGTTGGCTCCGGCGCGGACGATGTCGCTGGGGGAGTTGAGGTCGCCGGTCACGGAAGCGGTGGTGTAGACCTCGTCGAAGACGGTGGTCACTGCGGGGTTTGCTGAGATGCTGTTTGCCATTTCTAGCTCCTAACTATTCCTTGGGCTTGAGCCCGGCGATCTTGCGGAGCCTGTTGAGCTCGTCGTCGGCGGTGTTGCCTGCAGGCTTGCCGCCGGTGCTGCCGGGCTTCCGTTTGTCTGCGCTGCCGAAGAGGTGCGGGCATCCTTCCTTGAGCTTCGAGACGTCGCCGTCGAAGTCCTCGAGGCGGGCCTTCGCCGACTTCACGTCGATGCAGCCTGCCTCCTTGAGGGCCGCGCTCAGCTTCTCGTCTGCCAGGGCCTTGTCGCTCGCGTCGAGCCTCGCGACAACCTCTGCGAGCTGCTCCTCGAGGCTCTTCGAGCCCTTCGTGCCCTCGGCGACCTGCGCCTCGAGCTCGCGGATGCGCTTGTCGCGGTTCGCGACGTCGCGCTCCAGCTTGTGGATGTTGACGTTCTCGCCCTCGCCCGAGCCGGCGTCATGGGGCTGTGCGCCCTCTGCCGCATCGGGGTCCTGGGGCTCGGCGGCGTCCTGGGCCTCTTCGGCCTCGGCTGCCTTCTTCTCGTCGTCCATGCCTGTCCTCTCTGCTGCGCCGCACGGGCCTCTCCCGTGCGCTGCGCATATGTTCGGGCATGGGTAACGCGCAAAAGAAAAGGCCCCCTTGCGGGGGCCTGCTGTTTGTTTTGGTTTGCGTCCTCGGAATATTGCCAGATTGTTAGCTGTCCGAGTCTTCGATGTATGACATTGCTTCTTCCCATTGCTTGGTCCCTACAGGAAGAGGTACGTATCCATCGTTTACTATCTTGTATATTCCTCCGGAGCCCGGTCTTGGACTTTCAAGGCCTATCTGTGATTCGTACATCCAGCAGATATACGTGTTGCCTCCGCCTTGGAACCTGGATGTCTCGACCTTTCCTTTCGGAAGCTCCTTATAGACCTTCATTCTCGAAGCACCCCTTCGCCTTTTCGGATAGAGGGAAACCGTCGACTCTCTCGATTTCAGTATACCCGTGCCCTGCTTTGTAGAAGAACGAATCGCATCCGTACTGTCCGGATTGCGGGTCAACGAACACGACATTCCCACCGATGTTCTCCGCACAGAACCCGTGCGCTCCTCCATTTCTCCAACAAACGTAAACGATAGCCCGCGACCCATCGCCCCACTTGAGCATCTTGTCGATTACATCTGACCTTCCGTTTCCTGTGGGGCATCTTTCAAAGCTTGTTCCGGAGAAATATTCTCGCCAGTTGTCTGCAACAGGG
>CAVEWV010000057.1:0-1268 GCA_963619535.1 Acutalibacteraceae bacterium
GTCGAGGGCTCCCAGGTGCAGGTCTTCGAGAAGGCCCCCGAGGCCGAGGCCGGCGGCAACAGCTCGGTGTGCTGCGGCTACTTCAACCTCGTGTCGGGCGAGGGCTCCTTCGAGTACTGGAAGGCCCTGGCCGACGGCGGCGTCTCCGACGAGGAGTGCCAGGCCGTGGCCGCCGCCACCGAGAAGATGCCTCAGTGGATCTGCGACAACATCTTCCCCGACGCCGAGATCACGACCTACGAGGGCAAGGACGCCGTGAAGAAGTTCAACGGCGTGGAGTACCCCGACGCCGGCACCATGAGCATCTCCATCCCGCTCACCGGCCCAGGCACCGACAAGAACATGGGCCTGGGCAACGCCATGTGGCTCGCCATGGACAAGGTGGTGCGCGAGCGGTACGCCGACAAGATCACCGTCAACTTCGAGTCGCCCGTGACGCACCTCATCTTCGACCCCGTCACCAAGGAGGTCTTCGGCGTGCGCGTGCAGCAGGGCGACGCCGAGATCTGTGTCAAGGCGGCCAAGGGCGTCATCATGGCCTGCGGCGGCTTTGAGAACAACTACGAGATGATCAAGGACTTCGTGCTGCCCACCTACGAGCAGTTCCACATCGGCAGCCCCTACAACACCGGCGACGGCATCGTCATGCTCAACGAAATCGGCGCCAAGCTGCGCCACATGGCCGCAACCGAGTACGGCTCGACCTGCCATCTGGAGCTGTCGCGCAAGTATCACCAGGCCATCCCCACCCACAACGGCGGCGACAACGCCCACATGGTGTACGTCGGCAAGCACGGCAAGCGCTTCATCGCCGAGAACAGCCGCTGGCCCGCTCACGACAAGCGCTACCCCTACCCCTGCTTCAACCAGGAGCTTCCCTCGCTTGAGGTCGTGAACTACCCCTGGTGGATGGTCTTCGACGAGACGCGCCGCACCAAGGGCACCATCTTCGCCTGGTCCAACACCATCCGCAACGAGGGCTGGGCAGCCGTGCGCGGCACCTACCAGTGGAGCGACGACTGCACGCCCGAGATCGAGGAGGGCCTGGTGCTGAAGGCCGACACCCTGGAGGAGCTCGGCAGCCTCATGGGCTTCGAGGGCGACGACCTCACGGCCTTCCTGGACGAGATGGCCTCGTTCAACGAGAGCGGCGCCAACCTCGAGGACCCCGAGTTCGGCCGCACCAGCACCACCGACGAGGACGACGAGGGCAAGATGGGCGTGACTGACGCTCCCTTCTACGCCATCGAGTGCGGCATCTGCTACCT
>CAVEWV010000057.1:1278-17897 GCA_963619535.1 Acutalibacteraceae bacterium
GGCGGCGGTGACCGCACCGTCGACTACCAGATCAACGACTGGAACGGCAACCCCATCCCGCGCCTCTATGAGGCCGGCGAGTTCGGCTCCATCTTCTACCACTACTACTCCGGCGGCGGAAACATCTGCGAGGCCTTCACCTCCGGCATGATGTGCGGCCAGAACGTGAGCGCCCTGGAGCCCTGGGCGTAAGCAAGCGCCGAGCAAAGCGCGCGACAGCAGGCGCCCCGCAGTTGGAAACCTCCCAGCTGCGGGGCGTTTTGCATGCAGGTTCGGGATGAGGGGATGGCGCCGGTCGCGCGAGGGCAGGGGAGGCGTGCGCGCCCGGCCCGCACGCAGGCGCGAACGCCCCGCGCGCCCGGCCCGCACCCCGCACGCGCCCGGCCCGCACCTCGCACGCTGGCGCGTCCGCCCCACGCGCCCGCACGCCTACGCGGCCGCCCCACGCGCCCGGCCGCCTACGCGGCTCGCACGCTGGCGCGAACGCCCCACACGCACGCTGGCGCACCCGGCCCGCCCGCCTACGCAGCCCGCGCGCCCAGCTCCTCCAGCGCGTCGAGCTCGTCGGCGCACACGGCAGCCTCGAGGTGCACCCAGCCGCGGGTCACCTTGCTCAGGCCCCGGTAGAAGCGGGTCTGGGCGCAGTCCATGACGGCGTCGCACAAATCGTCGATCCAGTTGAGCTGGTGCGCCTCGTTGAAGTCGCGCGCCGTACGTGCGCACTCGCGTGCCCGCTCCACGTCGCCGGCCGCAAGGGCGTCGTTGGTGCGCTCAAGCAGGGTCGCCATGAACTCGAACTCGAACGTCACGTGGTCCTCGGGGGTGCGCAGGGCCTCGTCGGGCTGCACGCGCTGTTGGCAGTATGCCTTGTACACCTCGTCGCGGGCCTCCTGCATGAGCAGCCCGGTGGGGGAGGTGAACACCGACTCGTAGGGCGTGGCGGCGAAGCTCTCGTAGTTGCCCGCGGCCAGGAAGGTGTGCGCGTAGTCCACCGCGAGCTGCTGGCGCGTTCCGGTGTCGCGTTTGCGCAGGTAGCGGGCGATGTCCTCGAAGCCCTCGGCGATGAGGGCGTCGCCGCCCGACATCCCGGAGAAGTCCTGTGCGGCCATGTGCTCCACCTGGTCCTCGCTGACCTCGGTGAAGTACAGGCGGGCCAGGGTGCGGTAGAAGCCCGCCCGCGCCTCGTTCAAGGCCACGAGCTGCTCTTTCATCTGCGGGTTGTCTGCCATGCGCGCGTTTCCTTCCTGCTGTGCGCCTTGCAGGCGCATGCCCCGCGGGCCGGCTCGGCTCAAGCCTTCCTCGCCGGCCCGCGGGGCCTTCCATCATCTGGCGCGGGCCGCCTCCAACCTGCGGCCCGCGCTTCATGCCTTGTGCGCCCCTGCGCCTATGCGCCCGTCTTGAAGTACGGGGCGTTCCTGGTGTCCGACGCCGAGCTCAGGTCCTCGAGGTCGATCCACTGCGCGATCTTCTCGGAGAGGATGTAGCGCGACAGCGGCGCGTTGCCCGTGTCGGCCAGGCTGTGGACCGAGGCCTCGTCGACGGCGGCCAGGGCCTGGGAGACGGCGGATTCCTCGTCGTCCAGGTCGCCCCAGAAGCGGGCGTTGCCGCAGCAGGCCGCCACGCAGGCCGGGTCCTCGCCCTTGTCGGTGAGGTGGCTGCACATGGAGCACTTCTGCACCACGGAGGCCTGCGCGTCGTAGCTGCGCACGCCGTAGGGGCAGGCGTCCATGCACAGCTGGCAGCCGATGCAGGCTTCCTGGTCGATGAGGACGCGGCCGTCCTCGTCGCGGTAGCTGGCGCCGGTGGGGCACACCTCGATGCAGGGCGCCTCCTGGCACTGCTGGCACTGCAGCGGCAGCCAGTACTGCTCCAGGTCGGGGAAGGCCCCGTGGGGGCCCACCTGGATCACACGGTTCCAGTACACGCCCAGGGCCACCCCGTTCTCGTTCTTGCAGGCAACCTCGCAGGCATGGCAGCCGATGCACTTATCGAGGTCGGTGACTATGCAATAGCGGCTCATTCGTAAAACGCCCCTCCCGTGAAGTCGCTGGGCTCAGGCATCCAGGGCTCGAAGTCCTCCGGCTCGTACCACACGCCCTCGGGACGCGCGGACTTCTCGATGCGCACGCGGATGCCGCGCAGTGTGTAGGTGCCGAACTCGGGGTTGTAGTAGCCCGTGTTCTTGGTCAGGACGTTCATGTTCTCGAGCGTCCAGGACTTGCGGCCGTCCGAGCCGTCCTCCAGGAACTCGGGGTTCCAGAAGCGCTCCATGTAGACGGAGTCGCGGGCGATGCCCTCGGTCACGCGGGCGATGCCGTAGATGCCCTCGGCGACGACGGACTGGCCCTGCGCCGTGAGCTCCTCGCCGGGCGCGAACTCCGAGGGGCCCTGGTCAAGGCTGGGCGCGAGCGTCGTGGCCTTGTCGATGCCCGTGGTGATGTCGCGGAACACGTCAAGCCCGTCGGTGCGCGGCGAGTGGACGTTCACCCAGTCGCCGTCGGAGATACCCAGCTCCTGGGCGTTCTCCGGCGAGATCCACACCTCGGGGGCGGGGTACAGCTCGCGCAGGTAGGGGTTGTTGCGCAGCGTGCCGTGATGGAAGTAGGGGATGCGACCCTCGGTGAGCGTGAGCGGGTAGTCGTCGCCGTACTGCGTCTCGTCCTCGGGCGTGAAGTAGTACGGCATCGGGTTCCAGTCCACCACCGAGGCCGGCATCTCGAAGCTCTCGTTGCCGTGACGGCCGATGTAGAGCATCTGGTCGGCGTAGGGGCCGCACTTCTTCGGGTCGTCCACGATGTCCTTGGGCGCCGTGGAGAAGCCGGTGTAGACCTGGGCCGCGTCGGCGTCGGAGCCCTGCTCCACGGTGGAGATGTCGCCCTTGGGCCCGCCCGCGCCGCCGCCGGCGTTCACGAGCTTGTAGCCGTCGTAGGTCGTGCCGCCCCAGTACTCGTCGTCGGTGGCCCACTCCTCGGGCATGATGGCGCGGGCCTCCTCCATGGTGGTGATGCGCTCGTCGCCGCACTGCTGGGCCACGTAGTCCCAGTACTCGTTGATCGTCTTCCAGTAGGGGGCCACCATGGGCGAGCCGATCTTCTCGGCGTCCATGCAGGCCTCCATGTTGGGGTCGTACAGGTCGGAGTCCGGGTCGCTCATGGCCTCGGCGATCTTGCCCCACATCATGATCTCGTCGGCCGCCTCGAACAGGTTCGTGACGGGCTGGCGCAGCAGGTTGACGTTGAGGCGGTTCTGGGCGAAGGCGTTCTCGAGCCACTCGCACACGGGGAACACGATGTCGGCCGCCTCGGTGGTGAACGACGTGGGATACATGTAGCCCTGCACGACGAGGTCGAGCTTGGGGATGGCGTCCACCCAGGAGCTGGCGTTGCCCAGGGCCGCCATCTTGTTGCCGGAGCGCTCGATCCACACCTTGGGCTGGTAGGGCTCGCCGGTCAGGATGGCCGACAGGATCGTGGGGATGTGGGAGTGCATCCAGCCGCCCAGGCCCTTGTGCTCGCAGTAGCCCAGGCGCTCCAGGACGGCGTCGTCGGTCTGGAACTCGTAGGCCGTGCCGCCGATGAAACCGGGCGGGAAGATGGTGGACTCCGCCGAGCTGATGCCCGACGAGCCGTTGCCGCCCACCTTGTTGGCCGGGCAGCCCGTGTGCCACAGGTGCGCCGTCATGCAGTCCAGCGCCGCCGCGCCGATGGCGGCCTGCGCCGAGCCGGGGTACATGTCGGTGGCCACGCCCAGCGTGATGCCGCCGTGGGGCGTGGAGCAGTACAGCTCGATGGCCTCGGCGATCTTGCCCGCGTCGCAGCCGGTGATGGCGGCCACGCGATCGAGGTCGTAGTCGGCGCAGCGGTCCTTGTAGGCCTGGAAGGCCGTCTTGCAGGTGAGCGTGGTGCCGTCCTTGAGCGTGACGTCCACGGTGCCGAAGAGCTGCGGGTGGTACGTGCCCTCGTTGTCGGGGCCTAGGGCGAACGCCTTGGTGACCTGGCCCGTCTCGGTGTCGAAGTAGACGTAGCCCTCGTTGGTCTCGTCCACGTCGTCGAACACCTGCGAGGCACGCAGCAGCATGCCGTCGGCCGTGATGTCCTGCGCAACCGGGGGCAGCGACACCTCGTCGCGCGGGTCGATGAGGAAGGGCAGGTTGGTCCACTGCTCGCAGAAGTCCTCGTAGCCGGGGACCTTCTCATACAGGTTGTTCTCGATGATGTAGTGCATCCAGCCCAGCATCATGGCCAGGTCGGTGCCGGGCTTGATGGGAAGCCAGATGTCGGCCTTGGAGGCGTCGGCGTTGAAGCGCGGGTCGATGACGACCGTCTTGCAGCCGTTGGCGCGCAGCTCGGCCACGCAGCGGCCCGAGGTGGACGGGGAGTGCCAGGCAGGGCCGGTGCCCCACATGACGTAGACCTCGCACAGCCCACCGTACTTCGCGGGCTTGTAGAGCTCGGGACAGCCGGAGTCGGCGATGGAGGTGTCGCCCAGGCCGTTGACCTTGCCCATGGTGTAGTTGCGCGGCAGGTAGCACTGGGCGCAGCCCGGCTCGAACACGTTGCCGGCGCCCCAGAAGTTGCGGAAGCGGGGCGGCGAGAAGAACTGGGGGTTGCCGCCGCCGCCCGTGGAGCACAGAAGGCCGTGCTTGCCGGTCTTGTCGCGCATGTCGATGAGGTGGCGCGCCACGGTCTGCGCGGCCTCGTCCCAGCTGATGCGCTCCCAATCGTTGCCGGGCTTGGCGCCCACGCGCTTCATGGGGTACTTGTTGCGGTTGGGGTGGTAGAGCGCCTGAACGCCGCTCAGGCCCTTGGGGCAGACGCGCCCCTTGGACATCGGGTCGATGGGGTCGCCCTTGATCTTGACCACGCGGCCGTTGCGCACCTCTGCGATGACGCCGCAGTTGGCGATGCAGGCGCGGCAGGACGTGCGGACCTCGGTCACGTCGTCGTCGGCCCAGGCCTTGTCGCTGGCCACCAGGTCGTCGGCGTGACCGACGCCCAGGGCTGCCGCCGCGCCGGCCACGGCCGCGGCGCTGATGAACGAGCGGCGCGAGATGGTCGATTCTGCCATGTGTTCCTCCCTCTCTCTTAGTACGGTTGCCGATAGTGCATGCGGCATTGGGTGCCGCGCGCGGACGGGCGGGGCCTCGGGGCGGGGGCCTCGGGGCGCCTACGCCTGTCGCGCGCTATGTGAAGCGGGTTCGGGCCACGCGGCGAGCGCCTCCACGCCCGCCTGCGTGGCGCACCACGCGCCTCGCCAAACGATCGCACCGCACTTCTCGAGCCGGTCGACGTAGTAGTCGGGGCTCAGGGTGTGGTACGAGGTGACACGGTCCAGGGCGAGCCCCGGCGTGTCCTTGAAGAGCCGCTCGATCTGCGCGAGCGTCTGCGGCGCCTGGGCGCACAGGGCCAGCACCGCGCGATAGGTGTCGCTGCGGTGGGGGTGCTCGGCCAGGCGGGCGCGCAGGCGGCGTGCCGGGTCGAGCAGAGCGGCGGCGGCGCGGCCGGCCTCGGTGGTGAGGAGCGCATACGAGAACACCAGGTCGTCGGCCTCATCGGCACTGAGCCCGGCAAACGCGCCTGCGTCGAGCGGCACGCCCGCCTCGTCGAGGGGGACGAGCTCGAGGCCCCCGGCATCCAAGAGCATGTGGATGAGGGTGTGGGGCGTCTGCTCGATGTGGCTGTAGACGCACTCGTCCTGCGCGGCCACGAAAGCCTCCGCCTCGCTGAAGGCCCGGCGCTGCGTGCAGTGGGCGAGCAGCTTGTAGAGCACCTCGCGCAACGGGTTCTGCGCGCACACGCACCGCACGACCTCGTCGATGCGGTCTTCCAGGGAGGTCGCGTCCTGCCCTCGTGTGCCGGGTTTGCGGGCGGGTGCGGCCAGCATGGGGGCGGCCGCAGGGCGGCCGTCCTGCTCGAAGGGGGAGCGGCCCTTGCCCGCGCCCTCGCCGAAGCTGGGGAAGGCCGGCATAGTGTGGCGGCTGGCACGCGGTGCGGCGGCCGCGTGGGCGGGGTTCGCGTGCGGCGCGACCGCCGTGGGGGCGGGGTTCGCGCGCGTCGCCCGGCGGGTGTCGCGCCTCTCCTCGCATGCCTGCATGATGGCCTCGTCGCTCATCCCCAACGCCTCCACTTCCTTCTGCTGGACGTACGCGCCCGGTCGCACACCCGGGCTTGTCGGGGCGTGCGTGTGCCGGGCATCGTGCCCGGGCCATGTACCGAACGAGAGCCAAGTGTGGACCCGCGGCGGGGCGCAGTCTTCGTCTTGAATCGCGTAACGTGGGGCGAGGCTCGTCCGATTGTGACAAATGCAACTAGTCAATTCTTGACTATCGCCCATCTACCTCGTGCGTTACCATAGATTCCGACAGGGGACTCAAAGGAGACAGGCTGATATGAGTGTGGGGGAGAGCGCCGTCCAGACGGCGAGGGGAATGCGGGCCCGGCTCGACGGGGGAATGCCGACGCTGGCGCTCATGGGCATCTCGTGCTGGATGGCCTGGAACAGCGTGGCGTTTTCCGGGGCGTTCTGGCTGCACGACATCGACAACAGCGCCCGGGCCGAGAGCCTCATCCTCGTCCACCTCGTCGCGTCCCTGGCGGCGCTGCTCCTTGCGGCGGCCAACGCCGGGCGCGTGCGCGGGTTTGTGACGCGCCCGGCGATCGTGCTTGCAAGCGGCGCCGTCTCGACCCTGGGCACGCTCTTCATCGTCATCACGCGCGCGACCATCTTCCCCTCCCAGCCGCTCTTCGTGGCGGGGTGCCTCCTGAGCGGCGTGGGCACGACGGGGCTCTTCCTGCGCTTCGCCCCCATGGTGGGGTCGCTGCCGCCCAAGCGCTCCTTCACCGCGATAGTGGAGTGCTCGCTTGCGGCCTCGCTCGCCTTCCTCTTCATGGCGCACCTGGGCGACGAGGCGGCGTCGTGCGTCTTCATAGCCTTGCCGATGCTGGGGGCGGCCCTCATGTGCGTGAGGCCGGCCGACACGCCGGCCGAGGTGCGTGCGCTCGGCGAGCCCCCGCGCGAGGGGAGCGGCGCCCGTGGGCTCACGCTCTTCCTGGCGTCGGTTGCGCTGTGCTCCGGGGCGCTCGAGCTCATGAAGGCCGCCGTGCTGACGGGCGCCACGCCTGAGCTGAGCGCCGCCTTTCGCCTGGACTCCGAGCTGATCTTGGTGCTCGTGCTGGCTGCGACCGCAGTCTGCCTGCACGCCGTGGACGACCTCAACCTGGCGCGCCTGTACTGCGGGGTCGTCGCCGCGCTCGTGGCGACCCTCACGATGGCGGGCACCCTGGCCGACGGCACGCCCGCCGCCGCCGTGGTCTCAACATGCGTGTGCACGGTGTTCAACTCCATCGTGTGGTCGATGCTGGCCTATCTCACCTACCAGACGCAGGGAGCCGCCCTGCGCTTCTTCGGCCTGGGCAACGCCGCGCTGTGCCTGGGGACCATCGTGGCCGCGGCGTTCGTCACCGCGGTGGACGCCGCCGAGATGACCGACCACCTGCATGTGGCGTTCGCCGTGCTCGGCGTGGCCGTGCTCCTCGACGCGCTCTTCGTGTTCAACGAGCGCAGGGTCAACGAGCTGCTCCCTCCCGTGGACGACGCCATCGCGGGGGAGGATGGCACGCAGGACGCGGCCGAGGCAGCCCCCGACGCGCCCAAGGCCGGCCGCTACGTGCGCGCCTGCGAGGACATGGCGGCGGCCTTCTCGCTCTCGACGCGCGAGACCGAGGTGTTCCTGGCGCTTGCCCGCGGCTGGACGGCCCAGGAGATAGCCGAGAGCAAGTCGCTGTCCGTCAACACCGTGCGCGCCCACATCCGCGCCATCTACGCCAAGCTCGGCGTGCACTCCGGCAAGGAGCTGCGCGACCTCATCCGCGACTGGCAGGCGACCCGGCAGGGGTAGGCGCGCGGGCGGCAGGGCGCGGCAGGCTTGGCGAGGCAGCCTGCGCGGCTGCGGCAGGCGGCGCGGCGGTGCTGGATGCCTGGGGCGGCGAGGGGTCTGGCAGGATCAGGCACGGCGGGCGGCACGGCATGGCCCGGCGGGGACGGCCGTCACAATCTCCCATCAGCTTAACATAATCTCTATTATGACCTACGCTAGCGACCGTGCAGGGGAGCCCGGTCGCCGCGCCTCAACAGGCAGTCGCAGGCCGCGAGCCCCCCGATTGGGCATTTGACGCCCAGCCGCCCATGCGTGCGTATACAATCGCGCAAACGCAGTTCTCGCCCCAAGGAGCCTGGCCACATTGGAAGATACACAAGCCGACAGCACTGCCCCCGAGCAGGACACCGAGGTATCTCGCAAGCCGCCCAAGCGGGCCCCCTTCGACCCGCGCGACCTATGGCGCCTCAACGAGCTTGAGCGCGTCGTCGAGGACGCGTGGGACGCCGCCGCCTCCATGGATGCGACGCCCGACGAGTCGCTTCCGCCCGCGGACCTCGACCTCTGGCTCGCCCCTCAGGAACGCGACTACCTGGAGCTCGAAGCGCGGTTTGTGGCCGTGCTGGAGGCGAACCCCGCCTTCGACGAGCTCATGCACTCCGCATGGCGCACAACGCGCAAGGACGAGTGCGACGGCTACGCGGCCCGGTTTGCCCACCCGGGCAAGGACGAGGTGCTCGCGTCCTGGCTCGCCGAGCGCTCCGGCACGGCCCAGCGCCTGGCCCGCACGGCGATCGAGAAAGAGTACCAGCGCACGCACGAGTGCAAGCGGCACTGGCTGCGCGATTTCAAGGCGTCCGACGCCTACAGCGCCCTGTTCGCGCAGACGCTCTCGTCCTGGCAGCAGGCGACGAGCGACGAGGGCGTCCCGGCGGCGGTCCTGCAGGCCTATCGCAACGAGATGTCCCAGCGCACCCCCACGCGAACCGAGGACGTGCGTCGAAGCGTCCGGGACGCGCGTCAGGCCCGCACGAAGCTTCTCCTGCACAGAGACCTCGTCGAGCAGTACCCGCCGGAATGCGACGTGTTCGCCCCGCTCGGCGGCGAGCAGGCCTATTGCGAGCGTCTCGCCGGCGAGCTTGCCCGCAAGGCCGCCTGCGACGAGCTCCTCCTGTGCGCCTACGGCAAAAGCGGCTTCATGAGGGCCTCGGACACAAACCTCGAGGTCGTCAGGCGCGTCATGGGCGACGACGGCGCCTGGCGCCGCTCCCTCGTGCGCACGCTCGACACAAAGAGCCAGAAGAAGAGCCGCAACCAGGGCCTCGCAAACCGCGCCTACCGCGACCTGCTGGAGGCCGACGGCGACCTCAACCAGCTCGGGACGTCGCTCATCGGCCCCAGCGTCCGCGATTACGTGGTGAACCAGCTGCTCGCCTGCCGGATGCCCGCCCTTGAGGCCGCGCTTTGCCGCACCTTCGACGCCGACGCCTACACCGACGCGCTGCGCACGTCGGCCGACCCGGTGCTGCGCGCGCTCGGCGCCGAGCTGGCTGCCGGAAGGGAAGGCGAGCGGGCGCTTCAGGAGGCCTTGAGGCGCGCGTACGCCCAGGCGGCGGTGTCCGCCAAGGCCGACCCGTATCTGGACTATCCCGCGCGTCGCACGCGTCCCCGCGACGTCGTCGTGCACGTCGGCCCCACCAACGCCGGCAAGACCCATGACGCGCTCGCGTCGTTCAGGGCCGCCGCGCACGCCGTCTACCTGGGCCCCTTGCGCCTGCTCGCGGCAGAGGTGGCGGACATGTCCAACGAGCTCGGCTGCCCCTGCTCGCTTGTGACCGGGGAGGAGCGCATGCTGGTGGAGGGCGCCGGCCACACGGCCTCCACCGTCGAGATGTTCGACCCCCGCGCCGGCTGGGACGTGGCCGTGATCGACGAGGCGCAGATGCTGGGCGACCCCAACCGCGGCGGGGCGTGGAGCCGCGCGCTCATCGGCGTCGATGCCGACGAGCTGCACATATGCTGCGCGCCTGAGGGCCTCGACATCGTCGTGCGCATCCTGGGCGAATGCCGTGCGCGCTTCGGCGACGCCTACCGGATACAGCGCCACGAGCGCCTGAACCCGCTGCAGCCGCTCCCCCAGCTCGTGCGCTTCCCCGAAGACGTGCAGCCCGGCGACGCCTGCATCGCCTTCTCGAGACGCGACGTCCATGCCGCCGCGGCCGAGCTGCGCCGCGCGGGCCGCACCTGCTGCGTGGTGTACGGGGCGCTCCCCCACGCCGTGCGCCAGGCCGAGGCGCGGCGCTTCCGCGAGGGCGACGCCGAGGTGGTGGTGGCCACCGACGCCATCGGCATGGGGCTCAACCTGCCGGTCAAGCGCGTGGTGTTCCTGCAGCACGACAAGTTCAACGGCCGCGAGCGCGTGAGGCTGACCCCCGGCGAGGTCAAGCAGATCGCCGGGCGCGCGGGCCGCTACGGCTATACCGCGGCCGGCGAGGCGGCATCCTCCATAGACCCCCAGTTCGTGGCGGACGCCCTGGACGCGAAGGTCCGACCCGTCCGCGTGGCGACGCTGGCGTTCCCCCGGACCCTCCTGGACATCGACGCGCCCGTCTCGGCACTCTTCGACGCCTGGTCGAACGCCAAGGCGCCCGCGCCCTTCCGCTGCGCCGACTACTCGGAGGAGGCCGTGCTCGCCGAGAAGGCGGAGAAGGTCACCTCGGACGCGCAGACGGTGTACGCCTTCGCGACGCTGCCGTTCAAGACGGGCAGCGCCTCCACGCTCGACCTGTGGGAGGCGATATTGCGCGCCCATGTGGCGAAGGCTCCGCTGCCCGACTTCGACAAGGGCTGGAACCAGGACGACCTCGAGTCAATGCAGACGGTCTACGACAAGCTCGACCTGGTAGGCGCCTATCTTTTGGGCCCAGGGGAAGGTCATCCCACCGCCGCGGCCATAAGCGTCGACGACGTGGCCCTGCTGCGCGACGAGGTCTCGGCCGACATCTCGGCCTTCCTCGCGCAGCAAAGCTACGAGGGCCGGCGCTGCTCTTCGTGCGGGCGGCCCCTCCCCTGGGGCCATCGATTCGGGATATGCGAGCGCTGCTTCCACCGCCAGTCGCGCAGGAGGTTTTAGGGAGGCGGGCGTCCACGCCTGCCCCGAGCCGGGCCCGGGGAGGCGACGAAGAAGTCGGCGCGCGGCCGCGTGCTGCACAAATCGCAAGCCCGGGGAGACGACGGGCAGGTCCGGCACGCGTCTTCGTGCGCTGCCTGGATTGCGGGTCCCCAGGGGCCTGAGGCGTGGCAGCGCCCGTGCGCATGCGAGGCGCCGCTGCCTCAAAGGCCAAGCCCCCGGCCTACTCCCCTGCCTCCTGCGCCACGAACGTGCGCAGCATCTGGGCGACGCCCCGGTAAAAGCCGGTAGCAGCGCGGGACTCGAGCAGGTCGCAGAGGCGCGGAACCCATGCGACGAGGTGGCCGCGGGTAAAGGCCGCGCACGCGTCGAGGTCGCGCTCGGCGGACTCGGGCACCCCGGCGGCGGCAAAATCAGCCGCGCGTCGCAGCAGCATCGAGCAAAACTGCAGCTCGCAGGCTATGTGGTCGGCGGGCACGCGCAGGGTCGAGGCAGGAGCGAAACCAGACGCGGCATATGCCGCCGTAACCTTTTCGCAGGCGTCCTGGTGCATGAGGTGCTCGGCGCTCGTGTAGACCGACTCGAAGACGCTCACCGGGCGCGCCGACATGCCCAGAAGGCATGCCGCATGGTCGGCGACCAGGTCGCGGTGGGCGGCCGCAAGGCCCGCCTCGTCAAGCCCGGTAAGGCCCGCGGCATACGCGTCGAGGTCGCAGCCGGTCTGCTGGGGCTGGGCCCCCAAAGCGCGCAGGAACTCGACGGGCAGCTCCTCGTCGGACAAGGCACGCGACAAGAACGCGTAGGTCGCGGCGCGTGCGCGCAGCTCCGCGATCGCCTCGGGTGCCATATCTACCTGCATGTTCGTTGCCTCAACCATGCCAGTCCCTCTAAATCTTCTCAGTAGATGGGGGCGGGTCTTCCGGCCCGCCCCGCTGTCATATCGCAAAAGCGGCAGGTGCACACGCCCGCAGGGGCACGTCCGCGGGACACGCCTGCGGGGGACGCCCGTCGGGCATGCCTGCCCAAGACGCCCGCCAGCAGGCTCCCCCACCAGCGGGCGCCCCTCACGAGAGCAGGCAGAAAACCCCTGCCGGCCCGCCTAGTACGACACGAACGTGCTCGGGTTCGTGTCGCCCTCCAGGCGCTGGCCGCCCTTCTCGGCAGCCAGGGCCTCCATCTCCTCGACGGTACCGAAGTGCAGGGCCTTCGTGGGGCAGGTGGCCACGCAGTGGGGGTCGCCCTCGGGCGTCTTGCCGCAGGCGGTGCAGCCGTCGCACTTGTCCATCGTGCCGTCCTCGTCGCTGCGGTAGGTGGGCACGCCGAAGGGGCACACCCGCGCGCACGTCTGGCAGCCGATGCACAGCTCGCGGTCCACCACCACCAGGCCGTCCTCCTCGCGCTTGGTCAGCGCGCCGGTGGGGCAGCTTTCCACGCACGCGGGGTTGGCGCAGTGGTTGCACGCCGTGGAGACAAACGTGCGCTTGACCTCGGGAAACGTCCCCTCGTCCTCCTCCACGAGCCAGCGGCGGCGCGTGGTGCCCGCAGCGATGCCGTTCCATTGCTTGCAGCTCACCTGGCAGGCCCAGCACTTGATGCAGCGGCTCGTGTCAACGTAAAAGCCGTACTGTTCGCTCATGTTCGCTCTCCTTTACGCCTGCGCGGGGGCCGCGGGGATCTCGGACTCGTCGAGCTTCTCAATCTTGACGAGCGTCTGCTTGGCCATGGCCGAATGGAACGGGTCGAAGTTGGCAGGGTCGTCGTCGTACAGCACGTTGACCTCGCTTCCGCCGTCCTCGCAGCCGTAACCCGGAAGGCCCAGCTCCTGGCAGTCCTCCCACCAGCCGCGACGCGCCATGAGCACATCGGGGGCGATGCCCTCGAAGTAGCGGGCCACGAGCTTCACCCAGCCGTGCGGGCTCTCCACGCGGCACCAGTCGCCGTCGGCGATGCCGTACTTCTGGGCGGTCGCGGGGTTCACCTTGAACCAGGGCTCGGGCTGCATCTCGCGCAGGTAGGGCACGTTGGCGTAGTAGCTGTGGTTGCACAGGCGGTAGGCGTGCACGTCGGAGAACACGAGCGGGTACTCGGCGGCCACCTCGGGCGTGCCGGCGATGGACTCGGCGGGACCGCGGTACACGGGCACGGCGCTGAGGGCGCCCGCGTCCATGCAGTCGGGCTTGCCGCCGATCCAGGAGTTGGCGCACTGCACCTTGCCGCCGGGCAGCGTGGCGAAGAGCTCCTCGTAGTTCTGCGTCGTGGCCTCCCCCGCCGTGAACTCCTCCGTGCGCTCGACGAAGACCTGGCCCTTCTCGCGCAGCTCCTCAAGGGTGATGCCCGTGCCGTCGAGCTGCTCGCGCAGGCACTCGTCGAAGTCGCCGTGCCAGAAGTCGTCGCCGTAGCCCATGGCGTCGGCCAGCTTGCAGTAGAACTCCCAGTCGCTCATCGACTCGCCCAGCGGCTCGGCCACCTTCTGGTTGATGCCGATCCAGGTGCCGTCCTTGCTGTTCTTGGTGGCGATCTGGTTGGCCGACTCGTAGTTCACACAGGCCGGCAGCACGTAGTCGGCGTAGTCGCACGAGCTGTTCCACTCGGTGTCCACCACGATGTAGAGGTCGAGCTTCTTGAGCGCCTCGATGATGGTCTTGGGCTGGCGCGTGGCCGACAGCGGGTTGGACGACTGCGCCAGGACGGCGCGCAGCGGGTAGGGCTCCTCGGTCAGGATGGAGAGCAGCCCCTTGTAGTAGGCGCTCGTGGGGCCCGACTCCTGCGTCTGCGCCGTCTGGAACCAGCGCGGCGTCTCGGGGGCCACGAGGTCGGCGACGCCGGCCATCCAGCCGTTCGCCTCGTCCTCCTCCGAGGCCGGCAGGCGGTCGGAGAGCGTGTCGATGCCGTTGACCTTGATGAGCGCCGGCGCGCTGGGGGCCGACGCGCCCGAACCGCCCTCGATGGCGATGTTGCCGGTGATGGCCTCGATGAGGTCGATGCAGGCCTGGGCCCAATGGCCGTCGGCCTGCTGGTCGCCGATGCCGTTGCCGCACAGGATCGCCATGGGCTTGACGGTGCCCATCAGCTCGGAGATCTGCTCGATCTGCTCGGCGGGCACGCCCGTGATCTGCTCGGCCCACTCGGCGCTGCAATCGGCCACGGAGGCGGCCAGCTCGTCGAAGCCCTCGCACCAGTTCTCGACGAAGTCGTGGTCGTACAGGTCGCCTGCGATGATGCGGTTGAGCACCGCCATGGCAAGGGCGCAGTCGGTGCCGGGGCGCACGGGGACCCAGATGTCGGCGTGCGTGGCCATGGCGTCGCGCATCGGGCGGATGTCGATGGTCTGCTGGCCGTTCTCGCGGGCGTTGAGGCGGGCGTTGGGGTTGCCCTGGTTGATGGCGGAGTTCTCGGAGTTGTAACCCCAGTTCACCAGCAGCTTCGTCTTGGCGAGCTGGCCAGGCATCGTCTTGTTGCACGAGGCGTGGGCAGGCCCTCCCAGCGTCACGAGATTGGAGAACATGCGCTGTGAGTTGCAGATGGCCGAGTGTAGGTAGTTAGGCGAGCCGTGGACGTTGAGGAAGCGCCTGCCCAGCGTGCCGAGCACCGCGTAGTACTGCGGCGACAGCACCGCGTAGGACTTGGCGCCGTACTTCTCCTTCTGCTCCAGGAGCTTGGCGGATATCTCCTCGAAGGCCTGGTCCCAGGTGATGCGCTCGAACTTGCCCTCGCCCTTCTCGCCCGTGCGCTTCATGGGGTACTGCAGGCGCGTGGGCGAGTACATGACCTGCATGGCCGCGTTGCCCTTGGCGCACAGGCTGCGGCTGCCCCGGCCCCAGTTGTTGCCGGCCGCGGGGTTGCCCTCCACGTTGGTCCAGCGGCCGTCCTTGATGTAGCACAGCGTGGAGCAGTGCGTGCGGGCAGGTCCGCACATCTGGCAGAAGGCATGGCGTACCTGCAAGCCCTCGTATTCGCTTTGGATGCCCTCGCCGGAAGCGGCCTCGTCGGCCCGCGCCAGCAGCGACGGCTGCGCCGAGGCGCTTGCCGCAGCCAGGGCGCCCAAGGCGGCCCCGGCCGCCAAGAAGGCACGCCTGGTCATGGTGGGTGCGCTTTCCATATTCGTCCTCCCTCGTCCCTAAACCTTGAATCTAACCCTTTGTTGCAAATGCAACGGGCCACCATGAAAGTGGCGCCTTGCGCTGCGGGTCCACTATAGCGCCGAATGCACGCGCGGGACCCGCAAATAATTTGCCTACTAGGTAAGTATGAAATTGAGGACAAGGCGTTGGACTGGAGGATAGCGGGCGGACCGCGGGCTGGGCGCTCACCTGCGGGCGGCGGGCGCCTGCAGATCGGACGGCGGGGCGCCTGCGGATCGGACGGCGGGGGCGGGCGGAAGCGCCGCCTCGCCTATGCGGCGCAGACCGCCAGCGCGGCTTCCGGCACCACGCGGATGGCGTGTCCCCAGTCCCGCAGGTACTCCACCTTGTCGCGCAGGCGCGTGAGCGACCGGAGGGGCTCGTTGCCCACGTAGCCCAGGTCTCCCACCACAAGCAGCGTGGTCGAGGTGGTGGGCGCGCCCTGCCCCTCCACCGTGCCGCCGTTCTCCTCCACCAGGTCGGCCACGACGTCGCGCCCGGCAGCAAACGCGCCCTTGAGCAGGACCGTCTCGCCGCTCACCCGCACCGAGCCCGGGGCCGGGGCCTGCCCGAAGACGTCGGCGAACAGAGCCGTCTCCACGGGCGCGTCGTCGTGCTCGTGCGACACGCTGATCTTGGGGCAGGCCTGCGGCACGAACTCCCCCACCTCCAGGCGCGAGAACGGCAGGGGGTGCTTGCGCATGGCCTCGCGAAAGAGCCGCCTGCTCGACTCTGCGTCGGCGTCGGCGCGATGGGCCTTGGCGACCTGTATCCCCAGGGCACGGCACGCCTCGGTGAGGGAGTTGCCCCGCTTGAGGCAGCCCGGCACGCACTCGCGGGCGACCTCGAGCGTGTCGAAGGTGCGCAGGGTGGGCATCGCGATGCCGTAGCGCGCGCAGTCGCGGTTGAGCCTGCTCATGTCACTCTGCACGTCGTGGCACACCACCACGGCACCGGCCAGCAGCTCCCCCAGCCAGCCGTCCCAAACCTCGCGGAAGGAGGGCGCGCCCTTGACGTCGGCGGGGGTGATGCCGGTGACACGCATGGCCCCCTCCTGCCACTCCACGTCGCCGGGGTCCACCAGGGAGCGCCTGCGGTCGAGCACCCCGCCGGCAAGGTCGCACACCACGACCCCCACCTCGTCCACGTAGTTGGGCTCGGCACCTTCCAGGTCGAGGAACACCAGCCGGTCCGACTTCCTGAAGCCCATCTTCGCATCGAGCCTGAGCGCCCCCGCCTTCGCCGCCATGGTCTCCTCCATCTCCCGGCCCCTGCCGGGTCATCTGAGCGTCGTCACCCTGCCGCCCGCAGGCGGCAGCACCTTTGCGCCCACATGCTACGCACCCCCCGGACAGAAATTCGCAGCCTTTGAAGGAATTGTGATGACGAAAAGGGACGTAGCCTTTTCGTCATTTGCCTGGTAGATGGCCAAATGACGAATTGGGACGGGGACTTTTCGTCATTCTCATGGGAGCGCTCAGGGATATTCGGG
>CAVEWV010000058.1:0-17863 GCA_963619535.1 Acutalibacteraceae bacterium
GTACCACCAGTACGCTGCGCCTCCCGACGCCTTGCCGCCGAGAACCCGCTTTTAGCGGGGTTGCGGAACCTGGCCTGTAGGCCGCTGCGCTACCATGGCCCCGTCTGCCGGGAGGGCGGGCGGGGCCTTTTGTTGGGGATTCGTCTGATTGGATGCGAAAGATGGCTGCTACCTGCGACAACACCGGCACGCTCGTGGTGAGCGTTGAGTTCCCCTTCACGCTCGCCGCCCCCACGTATGGGCCTTCGAGGCCGTTCGTGGGCGACCATGCCGCCAAGGCAGCCTACATGGACGCGCTTGAGGCCGAGCTCGCCTCGCTCGACGACGAGGTGCGCGCGCGGCCCGTGAGCGCCGTGCGCCTGGCCGGCGGGGCGTCCATCATGAGCGCCGACAAGGTGTGCCACCTGGTACGCTCCATCAAGAAGACCCTGAACGTGCAGCCGGGCTGCGAGGTGGCCATAGACGTGGAGCCCCTCACCGTGTGCACCCCGAGCCTGACCGATTGGACGAGCTGCGGCGTGACGCGCGTCAACCTGGACGTCGTGAGCGTGCACGATAATGAGTTGAGCGCCATCGGGGCCTCCCACGACCGCCAGCAGCTGCAGAACGCCCTGCTCTTCCTGGAGCGCTTCCACATGGGCAACGTGTGCCACACGCTGCTTTACGGGCTGCCCGGCCAGACGCAGGCGAGCTGGGAGCGCTCGCTTGTGACCTGCGCCGGCGTGGAGGCGCCCCAGATCAGCGTGCGCCCCCTTGTGGACGGGCACGACGCGCAGGCAAGCGACGGCGCAAGTCAGCCTGCCCTGCCCACCTGCGAGCAGCGCAGGTCGTTCTACACGCAGGCCGCCCGCGTGCTCGGCGAGCACGGCTACGACGAGGTCGCCCCGGGTGACTTCGTGAAGTCGGGCCACCCCCATGCCACCAGCGCCTACGACGCCCTTATGCGCACCGGCGCCGACGTGCTCGGCCTGGGGGTGGGCGCCAAGACCCGCATGGACGGCTTCATGTACGAGAACGCCTGCGACTTCGACCTGTACGTGGCCAAGTCCGCCGACTTCGAGGCCATCGTGCGCAACCCCCTGCGCGAGGGCGACGAGGCCCGCGCGGCCCGCGTCGCCACCCCGATCGAGCAGCTGGGCGAAGACGAGCGCTTCGAGGCCCTCGAGCGCCTGGGCGCAACGCTGGCCCGCTAGGCTCTCGCCCGCCCCGCGTGGCATGGCGGGCCAGCAGGACGCGTCACCGCCCCGCCAGCACACGGCGGATGCCGTGCATGTCGGATATCTCCTCAAGCACCTCGATGAGCTCGTCTGCCTGGTAAAAGCCCCCGCGCAGGCGCCCTCCGACGGGCCTGAGCATCCCATACGCGCACGCCTTCTCGATGATGGAGGTGGTCGCGCGCCTCGTGACCCCCAGGTGCTGTGCGAGATATGCCGAGTCCACGACAGGCTGCTCGACCAGGACGTCGGGCAGCCGATGCATGGCCGAGCCGGCCCGCTCGGTCATGCGCGCGCGCCAATCGGCAATGACGCCGTCGATCCGGTGGGCCACCTCATCTCCCAGTGCAATCGCCAGCTCAAGTGCCTCGACCAGCTGGGTGACGACGGGGATCACGTCGCCGGCCTGGTAACTGCGTATCGCGGCCATATAGGCGTCTATGTTGTGCAGCAGGCCAGCCGAGACAGGCAGGGTGGCTTGCTCAAGCACGCCATCGCTGCGCAGCATCTTGTGCAACATCGTGCGGCCCGTTCGACCGTTGCCGTCGATGAACGGGTGAATCGTCTCGAACTGCGCATGCACGATCGCCGCCTTGGCAACGGGGTTCACATCCTGACGCTGCGCGAAGGCGACGAGGTCGGCCAGGCACACCGGCACGCGCTCGGCCGCAGGGGGAACGAACAACGCCCCGTGAGGGCTGTAGGCGCTGCCTCCCACCCAGACCTGCTCTGCGCGCAGCTCGCCGCCGAAGCTCTGCCCGCCCCTGTTGATGAGCTCGCGGTGGATGGCGCGTATCCCCTCCACCGACAAGTCGTCATCGAGCCCCAGGGCGCACCGCATGGCCGCAAGATTTCCCACAATGAGCTGGGCGTTTGCCGGAGCCGTGCTCGATAGCTCGGCGAGGGCCACGTTGCGCACGCTCGAGGTGAGGTTCTCGATTTGCGAACTAGCCGCCGACTCGCTGCGCAAGAGCAGGGAAGGCAGGTTGTAGCCGCGCCCGAGTTGCTGCATGTCAAAGCGAGCAAGCGCGGCGGAAAGCTCGGCCATGCGGTCGCACAGGTCCATGGGCAGCACGACACCCAACCCGGCGATCTGCGCGGGCACCGCGGCCTCATACGTCGACGTTATCTTGCGGCGCTGGGTCTTTGAGACCCCGACGAGCTCATCGGGGTCCCGATGCCAGGGAAGGGTCTCGTAGGCAACCACGGGCCATGCAGGCCCGGCAGGCTCGTTTGTCCGTATCTCTTCCATGCGACTCGCTTCCTTTTGCTGCGCTTAGCGGAAGTGAAATCAATTTCACTTCCGCTAATCTACCATAACGGAAGCAAAGCCGCGTCCAATCCCAAAATCAGACTTGCACGGAAGCAAGCCGAGGCTCTCGCCCGCCCCGCCTGGCATGGCGGGGGCGTGGGCTTTGTCGGGCGTCGGCCCTGCGCGAGGCGCATGGGGCGCTTTGGCCCGTACAATGCATGTCCTACCAACCAGAGCCGCCCCGCACGGGCGACCCCAAGGAAAGGACGGGCGATGAGCGCATACATCGTGAGCTGGGGCGTCATCAACCAAGGCAACTACATGGAGACCGACTCCATCGTCCATACCGACGAGGCGCAGGCCCGCCAGGAATTCTCCCTCGTGGACCTCGACACCTGCATCAAGGGTGCCTTCGCCAAGGCCGCCAAGGAGCACGGCTGCCCCTCGTACTGCCGCCTGGAGCGCGTCGAGATGCTCGACGAGCGCGAGCAGCCCACCAACAAGGTGTCGGCCTGGGTGTACGACGCCTCCAAGGAGCTGCTCGACGAGAAGGTGTCGGCATAAGCGTGGAAGACAAGATTTTCGCCGAGGAGCAAGGCCACCTCACCCAGACCTACCGCAAGCTCCAGGAGCTTGAGAGCACCGCGCGCACCCGCCTCGAGGCCAACCTGGCCGAGATCCGCGAGTATAAGGCCACCATGCGCGAGGAGATCGCCCCCGACTTCGAGGGCGACGACCTGTCGATGGAGACCTACGCCAACGTGGCGGCGGCCAACAGCGTGATCGAGTCGTTCAACCTGGCAAACGACGCCGATGTGGAGACCCTGGAGCGCCTGCGCCTGCTGCTCAAGAAGCCCTACTTCGCCCATATCCGCCTGCAAATCGAGGGCAAGTCAACCTCCCGCGACATCTACCTGGGCGCCACCGGCATGGCCGACGAGCTGCACCGACGCCTCGTGGTGGACTGGCGCTCCCCCGTGGCCGAGGCGTACTACAACCAGGACCTCGGCCCCACCTCCTACTGGGCCAACGGCCGCGAGATAAAGGCCGACCTTCAGCTGCGCCGCCAGTTCGACATCGAGCGCGACACCCTCAAGTGCTACTTCGACACCTCGGTGGCCATCGAGGACCCGCTGCTGCTCGCCAGCCTCACCTCGCAGCGCACCTCGCAGCTGCAGGCCATCACGGCCACCATCCAGAAGGAGCAAAACGCCGTCATCCGCCACGAGAACATCCCGGCGATGCTCGTGCGCGGCGTGGCGGGCAGCGGCAAGACGTCGGTGCTGCTGCAGCGCATCGCCTACCTGCTGTTCCGCGACCGCGAGAACCTGCGCGCCGACCAGGTGTACCTCGTGACGCCCAACCCGGTGTTCAAGAAGTACATCGCCAACGTCCTGCCCGACCTGGGCGAGAAGAACCCCAACGCCCTCACCTGGGCCGAGCTCATGGCACTCGTGGGCCCGGGCGACCGCGCGCTTGGCCAGGACACGCCCACCGAGTCGCTGCGCCGCATCGACGAGGGCCTCAAGACGCTTCGTCTGGAACCCGAGGACATGCGCGACATGACCCTGGGCGAGCACCAGCTCCTGAGCGCCCAGCAGATCTGGAAGACGGTGGAGCACTTCTCGGGGCGCGCCAAGGTGGGCCCGCAGCTGTGCTGCGTGGTGGAGGAGGATCTGCTCGACAAGCTCGACGCGCGCATCTCGCAGCTCGCGGGCAGCGCCGCCATGAAGGACGAGGTCACCACCATGGACCCCGACGAGCAGGACCGCATCTTCGGCCGGCCCGTGGACCCCAACGACGAGGAGGACGTGGCCGAGCTCACGCGCAGCTACGTCGAGGACCTGTGCGCCCCCTACGTCGAGCTCGTCGAGAACGCCGGCTGGCTGCGCCTCGATCGCATCGGCATGCGCCTTCTGGGCCAGGAGAGCCTCACGGCCATCGAGTGGCTCTACCTCAAGGTGTGCCTGGCCGGCAAGGTGGACGAGGCCGCCAAGCTCGTGGTGATCGACGAGGTGCAGGACTACACGGCAGCCCAGCTCATGGTGCTCGCCCGCTACTTCTGCCAGGCGCGCTTCCTCATGCTCGGCGACCCCAACCAGGCCATCCAGGAGGGCACGGCGAGCTTCGAGGAGATCGAGGCCACCTTCGAGCGCGAGCGCGGCGGCGTCTGCACCTGCCAACTCATGACGAGCTACCGCTCCAGCCCCGAGATCACGGCCGTGTTCACCACGCTCATGGCCCGCGAGGAGGGCATGCACGTGTCCTCGGTGCGCAGGCCCGGCTGCAGCGTCGATTTCGCCGAGTGCGCCGACGACGAGGCGTACTTCGCCGCGCTGGAAGACGCCCTGGCCAAGGGCGCCCAGGAGGGCGGCCTGTGCGCGGTGGTGGCCCTCAACTCCCGGCGCGCCGGCTGGCTCGACCGCAAGCTGCGCGAGCGCATGGGGCAGGACGCCCCGCGCCTCATGGACGGCAAGGGCCGCCTGCCCCAGCAGGGCCAGGTGCTGCTCGACCTCAAGCTGGCCAAGGGCCTGGAGTTCGACCGCGTGATCGTGGCCGACGCCCAGGCCGAGGTGTACGGCTGCGACGAGCTGTCGCGCCACCGCCTCTACACGGCCATCTCGCGCGCCACGCAGCACCTCACGGTGGTGTCGCAGGGCCCCATGACCCCGCTGCTCGACGAGGCGCGGGCCGCGCACGCCGCCGCGAGCGACACGCAGGCAAGCGCAGACGCCCCCGAGGAGACGCCCGCCCATGCCTAGCGACGCCGCCGCCCTTCCGCAGTCCTGCCAGACCGCGCGCCTTCCCTACCTGGGCGCCCAGGTCCTCGCGGCCCTGGGCCCCTCGCCCACCAAGCTCGGCGAGCGGGCGCAGAAGCGCATCAAGAAGGGCCTGCCCGTGCCCGCCGAGCAGGACGTCATCTGGGCCGACGTCACCTTCGGCACCCGCACCCACGGCGTGGCCCTCACCGCCCAGGGGATCTTCCTCAAGGACGGCCCCTCCGGCGAGGAGGACGACGACCTGGACTGGTCGCAGGAGGAGGGCGCGGGCTACCACTACCTGCGCTGGCGCAACTTCGACCCCGGCCTTCTGAGCGTGCGCGCGGGCCAGGCCCGCATCGCGGGCAAGCCCTGCGTGGACAACGAGAAGTTCTTTGAGCTGGCCCGGGAGTGCACGCGGCTCGCCCACAGCAGCGAGCAGGCCGACGAGCAGGCAAAACGCGCCTTGCAGGAGGACGGCGAGCTGCGCGTGGCCCGCGGCGTGACGAGCGCCTACCGCAAGACCGCCGCCGCCACGTTCAAGGCGTGCCGCGAGGCGTGGGCCGCGGGGGCGCGGGCGGGCATGCTCGTGAGCGTCGAGGTGCCCTGCACCCAGTACGACGCCGTGCTGCAGCGCACGCGCGGCGCCATCGAGGACGGCAAGGTCGCCGGCTGCCAGGACGTGCGCCTGGCCGGCGTGCTCGTGCGCAAGGGCGCCTTCACGTACCGCCAGGCCATGAACGTGGCGAAGACGGGCCGCGTGGCCGGCGTGGGCTTCGACGAGGTCGAGCAGGCTGTGGTGTGCCGCACGGCCGCGGGCATGTCGGCCGCCCTCACGGCCTGGCTCTCCGGACGCGCAGCCGTACGTGGCCTGGACGAGGACCAGGAGGTGGGCCTTTCGGGCGTGGCGCAGGTGGCCGCGCAGGCCGCCGGCGGCGTGGACGCCGTCAAGCCCAAGTCCTCGCAGGAGAACGCCCTGGACTTCGCCGCGTCCAACGTCATCTCCTCGGCGGGGCGCTCCGTGGGCTTCGCAGGGGCGCGCGCCATCACGAGCGCCCTGGGCGCGGCGGCCGGCCCCGTGGGCGCCATCGCCGGCTTTGCCCTGGGCAACCTGTGCGGCGAGGCGGCCCCGCAGGCCTTCGACATGGCCAAGGGGCTCTTCGTGGAGCCGGCCGAGAAGGTGCTGGGCCGCATGTTCGACGCGGTGTTGGCGAACATCGTGTTCGAGCACGCCTTCACCCAGGCCGAGCAGGCGGTGCTGGGCGTGTTCCTGCGCCAGGTGGACCCCCGTGCCTACCAGGGGCTTCTGGCGACGCTGCGCGAAAGCGACGAGCAGGAGCAGCTGATCCGCGACTTCCTCGCGCCCGCCATTGCGGCCGTGCGCGCAAAATGACACATACGGCGCCCCATACGGCGCCCTCGAGAAAGGACAGAGAGCTTGCTTACATTGGACGCGTTTGAGCGGGCGGCCGCCAAGGTGAAGGAGGTGACCCTGGAGACCAAGCTCATCGAGAGCCCCCACTTCTCCCGGATCGCCGACAACCGCGTGTTCTTCAAGCCCGAGAACATGCAGCGCACGGGCTCCTACAAGGTGCGCGGCGCCTACTACAAGATCTCGACCATGAGCGACGAGGCGCGCGCCAAGGGCCTCATCACCGCCTCGGCAGGCAACCACGCCCAGGGCGTGGCGGCAGCAGCCCAGAAGTACGGCGTGCCGGCCACCATCGTGATGCCCACCACCACCCCGCTCATCAAGGTGGAGCGCACCCGCCACTACGGCGCGGAGGTGCTGCTTGTGGGCAACGTCTACGACGAGGCCTACGCGCACGCCTGCGAACTGGCCGAGGAGCGCGGCCTCACCCTCGTGCACCCCTTCAACGACCTCGACGTTGCCTGCGGCCAGGGCACCATCGCCATGGAGATCTTCCAGGACCTGCCCCTGGTGGACTGCATCCTCGTGCCCATCGGCGGCGGCGGGCTTGCCACGGGCGTCTCCACCCTGGCCAAGCTGCTCAACCCCAAGATCAAGGTCATCGGCGTGGAGCCGGCGGGCGCGGCCTGCATGAAGGCGAGCCTCGAGGCCGGACACGTGGTGAAGCTGCCCGGCGTCAACACCATCGCCGACGGCACCGCCGTGTGCGAGCCGGGCGACCTCGTGTTCCCCTACATCCAGCAGAACCTCGACGGCATCATCACCGTGGAGGACGAGGAGCTCGTCGTCGCCTTCCTCGACATGGTGGAGAGCCACAAGATGGTGGTCGAGAACTCCGGCCTGCTCACGGTGGCCGCCCTTCGCCACCTCGACTTCACGGGCAAGAAGGTCGTCTCGGTGCTGTCGGGCGGCAACATGGACGTCATCACCATGTCGTCGGTGGTGCAGTCGGGCCTCATCAAGCGCGACCGTATCTTCACGGTAAGCGTGCTTCTGCCCGACCGCCCCGGCGAGCTCGTGCGCGTGGCGCAGGTCATCGCCGAGCACCGCGGCAACGTCATCCGTCTGGACCACAACCAGTTCGTGACCGAGAACCGCAACGCCGCCGTGGAGCTGCGCGTGACCATCGAGGCCTTCGGCACCGACCACAAGAACGAGATCGTCGACGCCCTTGAGGTGGGCGGCTTCCGTCCCAAGCTCATCAAGGCACACCTGTAGGGACGCCCCGCGGGCGGCGGCGCAGGCGGCGACCACGAGCCGTGCGCATCCATGGCCGTGCACGACCGCCCGCGCACGCCCTCAAAAACCCGCGAGGCCCCCGTCGCCCCTGTGGCTGCGGGGGCCTCGCGCTATCTGGCTCGGCCCTGCTCCACGAGGTCGAGCAGCTCGGAGCGGGTGTGGACGCCGATCTTCACGTAGACGTGGCGGATGTGCGACTTGGCCGTGTTGAAGGAGACGCCCAGCTCGTCGGCCACGAAGCTTATCGTGCGGCCCTTCGCCAGCAGGAAGAGCACCTCCTCCTCGCGCGCCGACAGGCCGAAGCGCGCGGATATCTCCCGGCAGCTGCGCGTCCAGCTCCCCACGCCGCCCGCCTGTCCGCCCGCGGCCCCTGCCGCCTGCTCCGAGGGGGCCGCAGGCTTGTCGGCATCCTCGGTAGGCTCACCGGACGGCGCGGCCTGCACCGACGCGAAGCCCTCCCGCGCCCGCTCGTCCACATCCTGCTGCGATGCCTGGGCCGCCTGCCTGCCCACCATGCGCAGGACCGACCCCATCGCGCGGTCGTTGAACACGAGCATGGACACCACGAGCAGCGCCAGCACCATCGCGCACGACACCGCGAACATCGCGTCGGCGCCGAGGGCCTCGTTTCCGGCCAGGAACGACCCGAGCGCCCAGCCGGCGGTGGTGCCCAGCGCCGAGGCACCGCGCCCCATGCCGAAGACGCGCACCGATGAGACGCCCGTCACGTGCGACACGTGCGCCAGCAGGCACCAGATGATCATGATGAAGCAGGTGTAGGACACGCCCACGAACACGCCGGACGTCTGCCCCGGCACGTCAACCAGCGGCATGATGAGGATGCCGACGGCGGCCAGGATGGTCACGGGGTAGTACAGCCGGCTCACGTCGAAGTCGTTGCCCAGGCCCGCAACGCAGGCGAAGAGCAGCGCCAGGACCACCGCCGTGCCGAACACCACGAGGCACCCCCGGTCGTCGAGCACCGAGGTCGCCTGTGTGAGGGCCGAATATCCGCGCGTGACGCCCACGACCGCCGAGAACACGGCGATGGCGAACACGAGCCGGAAGAAGAAGCCGTGCGGCAGCGCGGGCTCGCGGGGCTGCGGCTCCTCCTCCATGGGAGCCTCGCCGGCCGGCGTCATCGTGCACAGCGTGGCCCCGAGCGGCAGCAGCGCCATGACGCCCAGACCCAGGCCCTCGGGAAGACCCTGCACGAGAAAATACAGCAGCGCGGCCAGGATGAACGTGGCCGAGGCATGCAGCGTGGCGGCCCGCGAGGGCACGGAGGCGTACTCGGCGGCCACGCGCAGGCAGACCCAGGCCGTGCACAGGCCCGTCACCACGCTCGAGAGCAGGAAGAGCACATCTGTCGCCCCGTTTGCCGAGAACACGCGCACCCCGACGGTCGCCGCGCCCGCAAGCACGCCCGCCGCCGCGACGCACGCCTTGCTCGACACGATGCGCCGCGAGGCCCCGTGCATGAGCGCCGCGGCGATAAGCATGGCCGACAGGGCCAAGGTGGAGGCGATGTACATGGCAAACGTGGTGTCGGCGCTCGTGCGGATGCCCGCGTCGATGAGCGTCGTGCTGTCGTAGCACAGCCATATCCAGGCGTAATAGAAGCCGAAGCCCATGAAACGCGTGGCCGGCCACTGCTCGTCGACCTCCAGGAGCAAACGGGCCAGAAACGAAGGTCCCTTGAGGACCACGTCCTCTACCTGCTGGTGCGCCTCATGCGACATGCCCGTCCCCATCTCCCCGTTCCCCCTGCGCGCTCGGCCGGCACGCCCCTTTTGCCCCCAGGCACGCCGAAAGGCCCCGGCCGCATATGATGCGGGAGGCCTTTCGAATGCTACCACATGCGCGCACGGGCGCTGCAAATGCAACGGGCCAATCGCGGGGCGCGGCGCAGGCTGCAGGCGTCCGGGCCGACGGCGGGGCAGGCCGTCAACCAGCGCGCCTGCCTGCGCCCGCCATGGACCGGGACGGCGAGGCGCCCTAAGCCGCCGGGGCCACCTCGCCGGCCAGCGCCTCGAGCTGCTCGGCCTCCTCGGCCACGAAGGCGCGGGTGAGCTGGGCCATGCCGCGGTAGTAGTCGGTCTTGCAGTGGCGCTCGATGTCGGCCACGAAGGCGGGCAGCCAGTTGGCGAGGTGCTGGGCGAAGAACTCGCGTTGCACGCGCACGAGACGCGTGAACTCCCCCTCGTCGCCGCTGGCAAGCGCCGTGCAGGCGCGCTCCACGAGCAGGGCCATGAACTGCATCTCGAAGCCCACGTGGTCCTCGGGGGTTGAGTTGCCCTCGGGCAGGTCGAGCCCCTCGGAGCGGTAGAACGACACGGCCCCGTCGCGGGCGTCCTGCATGAGCAGGTGCTCCTCACTCGTGTAGACGCTCTCGTAGGGCGGCGCGGTGAGCTTGTCGTAGTTGCCCGCGCCCAGGAAGGTGTGCGCATAGTCCACGGCTATCTGGGTGCGGGTGCCCGTGTCGCGATGGCGCAGGTACTCGGCGATGAGGGCGTAGCCCCGGCCGAACGCATCGTCGCCCGCAGGCAGGCCCGCGGCCGCCATGGCCTCGATCTGGGCGTCCTTGGGCTCCCAGAGGTACACGCCCGCCAGGAAGCGGTAGAAGCCGGCACGGTCGGCGCCCGAGGCGATGATGTCTTCTTGAGTCTGCTTGTCCATGTCGGCCTCTCCCTAACCTTTATTGCTCGTCCCTGATGTGCGCGCCGCCTTGAGCCGCATGCCCTCGCATGGCGGCCGCGCCGCGGCGCACGGAGGCAGGCAGCCCCCGCACGCCGCGGCGCGAGCGGGTCGTGCGTCTAAAACTCCAGCTCCTGCCAGGCGTCCTGCCCGTGCATGGAGGTAATGATGTACTTGGTCATCGGCGCGTTGCCCGAGTCGGGCAGCGTGTGGATCTGGTCGTTGGAGTACTTGGCAAGCTCGCGCGACACGTCGGAGTCGGGGTCGTCGAGGTCGCCGTAGAAGCGCGCGCCGGCGGCGCAGCTCTTCACGCAGGCGGGCAGCTCGCCCTTGGCGGTGAGCTCGTGGCACAGGTTGCACTTCTCCACGGTGCTCGTCGCCTCGTTGTAGCTGCGCTGGCCGTAGGGGCAGGCGCCCATGCAGGCCTGGCAGCCGATGCAACGCTCGGAGTCCACCAGGATGGCGCCCGACTCCTCGTCGCGGTAGGTGGCGCCGGTGGGGCACACCTCCACGCAGGGGGCGTTCTCGCAGTTCTGGCACATGAGCGGCAGGGCGTAGCGCACCAGGTTGGGATACTCCCCCACCGGGCCCACGATGCGCACCTTGTTCCAGGCCAGGCCCAGCGCCACGTCGTTTTGCATCTTGCAGGCCATCTGGCATCCATAGCAACCGCTGCAGCGGTCGATGTTCACAACAATGCAGTTACGCGCCATAGTCGAACACATCCTCGGTGGGGTCGGAGGGCTCGGGCATCCACACCGCGAACTGGGCGGGGTCGGTCCAGATCTGGTTGCAGACCTCGTCGGTGGACGGGCTCACCTTGACGGTGAAGCCGCGCAGCGTGTAGGTGCCGTACTCGGGGTTGTAGGGCGGGTCGTTCTTGGTGAGGACGTTGATGTTGAACGCCTTGTAGGCCTGGGCGGGGTCGTCGGAGTCGAGCAGCTCGGGCGCCCAGAAGCGCTCCTGGTACACCACGCCCTTGGCGATGGCCTTGGTCACCTTGGCCTTGCCGTGCGTCTTGGCGCGGCGGCTCTCGATGTTGACCCACTCGCCGTCGGTGATGCCGTACTTCTCGGCGTCGTCGGGGTGGATCCACATCTCGGGCACGGGGTAGATCTCGCGCAGGTAGGGGATGTTGCGCAGCGTGCCGTGGTGATACATCGGCAGACGGCCCTCGGTGAGGACGAGCGGGTACTCCTCGTCGGTCAGCGGGCTCTCGGCAGGCTCCTCGTAGTAGCACAGCGGCTCGTACTCCACGCTGGCCGGCTCCACCACCAGGTTGGCCTCCTCGGTGGAGTGCGCCCAGGGGTAGCCCGTGCGGCCCAGGATGATGTTGGACTCGCAGTACACCTCGAGCTTCTTGGAGGGCGTGCCGAAGCCCTTGGGCTTGCCCGTCTCCTCGTCGATGCCCAGGTAGACGCCGTAGGTGCGGTACTCCTCGGGCGTGCACCAGGTGATGACGCCCTCCTTGCAGGCCTCCTCCCAGGTCATGTCGAGCTTGTTGAGGTGCTGGAGCTGCTTCTCGTACTCGTTCTTGTAGAACGGCGTGGTCATGCAGGCGTCGGCGTCGAAGGCGCGGGCCGCGTCAGCGTTGCCCAGCTCGGCGCACTTCTGCACGATCTGCGTCCAGATGATGCCCTCCTCCACCGTCTCAAACAGGTGGGTGCAGGCCTGGCGCATGACGATGGTGTTGAGCTGGGGGATGGTGAGGTTGGTCTCAAGCCACTCGGTGCAGGGCAGCAGCATGTCGGCGCACAGCACGGAGAAGGCCGTGGGGTACAGGTAGATGTGCAGCACGAAGTCGAGGTTGGGCACGACCTCGTCCAGGCAGCTGGAGTTGCCCAGCACCACGTGCTTGTTGCCCGAGCGCTCGATCCACATGTGGATCTGGTAGGGGTCGCCGTCCTTCATGGCCTTGAAGACGTCGGGGATGAAGGCCATGTCCCAGCACATGAGGCCCTTGTGCTCCACATAGCCGCAGCGCTTCATGACCTTCTCGGTGGAGAGCAGGCGCGGCGTGTTGCCGAGCTGGTCCTTGCAGGGGGCGTTCTTGAAGCGCTGCAGCATCGTGCCGGGCTTCTCCACGTTGCCCATGAGGAACTCCAGGTTGAGGGCGGCCAGGGCGCACTGCTGCGACTGCACGAACTGGTCGATGGCCACGCCCTGCAGGATGCCCGACTGGCCCTCAGGGTCGGTGTAGATCTCAAGCGCCTTCTCGATCTGGTCGACGTCGAGCCAGCAGATCTCGGCGGCCTTCTCGAGCGTGAACTCTTCCACCGACTCGACGAGCAGCTGGCCGCCCGTCTTGCAGACAAGGCCGTTGACCTCGTACTCGCCGAAGAGCGCAGGCGTGAGGCCCTCGTTCATGGGGTACTCCACCACCACGGGCGCGCCCGCCTCGGGGTCCCACACCACGTAGTCGGCGTCGGAGCCCTCAAGGCCGGCCTCGGTGGCCTTGAGCGTGAGGCGCGTCTCGGGGTTCACCAGGTAGGGCATGTTGGTCCAGGTGCGGCAGAACTCGGCGTCGTACTTCTCGTTGTCGAGGATCCACTTGGTCCAGGCCATGAGCAGCGCCGCGTCGGTGCCGGGGCGGATGGGCAGCCACACGTCGGCCTTGGCCGCGTCCATGGTCATGCGCGGGTCGATGACGACGGTCTTGAGGCCCTGCGGGCGGTTGCGAAGCTCGGCCAGGGCGCGGCCGCCGGTGGAGACAGAGGAGTTGCAGGGGTCGGTGCCCCACAGCACCAGGCTCGTGACGGCGCAGTCGGTGTAGTAGTAGTCCCAGCCGTTGGAGTCGGAGAACGACAGGTTGTTGGGCTTGCCGCCGCCGTAAGCCAGAAGCGAGGCGCCCATGCGGGGCAGATAGCACTGCGCGCAGCCCGGCTCCCACACGTTGGGCGTGTTGATGGCCTCGCCGAAGCGCTTGACGTTGGAGAAGTGCGGGTTGCCGCCGCCGCCCGTGGACACGCTGATGGCCTCGGAGCCGTACTTGTCGGACACCTCGTTGATGCGCGTGGCGATCTCGGTCAGGGCCTCGTCCCAGGAGATGCGCTCCCAGTCGTTGCCGCCGCGCTCGCCCACGCGGCGCATGGGGTACTTGTTGCGGTTGGGGTGGTAGAGCGCCTGGATGCCGGCCAGGCCCTTGGCGCACACGCCGCCCTGGCTCATGGGGCTCTCGGGGTTGCCCTCGATGCGCACCACGCGGCCGTTCTTCACGTGGGCCAGCACCGCGCAGCTCGCGATGCAGGCGCGGCACGACGTCTTGATGACGACCTCTTCCTCAGCCTCGGCAGCGCGGGCGGGGTCGGCCTTCACCAGGTCGCCCGAAGCCCCCATCCCCAAGGCGGCCACGGCTCCCAGGGCCGCGGCGCACTTGGTGAACGTGCGGCGTGACATGGTGGCCTTCTCCATCGGTACCTCCTTCTCGTTCATGCTTTCCTCCCTCTCTTGCCCCCCGTGCGGAGGGCTCCCTGCGCGCTTGCGCGCGCTTGAAAAACCAGCGGTCGCGTCAGCGGGCGAGCGCGTCCAAGGCGCGCGAACCGTCGTCGGTGAGGAGCCAGGCGTCCTGCCAGGCGATGGCCCCCACCGTCTCCAGCTTGGAGATGAAGTACCCGGCGTAGACGCGCTTGGGGTTCGTGAGCGCCGGATTGCCGGCAAGCGCCTGCTCGATCTGCTTGAGCGAGGCGCCCCGCCCCTGGCAGGCGTCCAAAACGAGCAGGTAGGCGTCGAGATACCCTTCCGGCTCGCCGGCCACGAGGCGCCCCAGGCGGGCGGCCACGTCGTACTCGTCCAAGACGGCGCGGCCCGCAGGCGTGGTGCGCAGCAGGAAGTCGACGGGCTGGTCGGGCGCGGCGGGGGCCGCAGGCGCGGCGGAGTCCGCGGGTACCGTGGGCACAGCGGGATCGGTGGGCGCCGTGAGCCTGGCGGGCTCGGCGGGCGTGCGGGGCGCGGCGGGCGCGGCGGAGTCCGCGGGTGCCAGCGCCCCACCGGGCGCGCAGGCAGCCTCGCCGGACACCACAGGCACAACGGAATCCCCAAGCGCATCGGCGGCCAGGCCGGCGTCGCCGGAGACCTCCTCGGCCACCTCGATGCGCTCGATGCCGCCGTCGTCCACAAGCAGTCCAATCAGGGTGTGCGGGGTTTGAGTTGACAGGCCGAAGGCCAGGTTTGCCTGCAGCGACTCCTCCACCTCGCGGTACGGACGCGGCTCGCCCAGGCAGGCCTTGAGGCACGCGAGGTAGGCCAGGGTGTTTCCATGGTTGGAGGTGAGCCGGCGACGCAGCGCCGCCTGGACCTCCTCGGGCGTTTTTGTCGAGGCGGCGGGCTGCTGCATGCCCGCGTCTTCGGACGTACACGGCACGGCCTGCTGACCCGCGAAGTCGAGCCCCTCACTCAGGGCCGCAGCATGCTCCTCGGCGCGGCCAGCAGCCTCCCCCATGGCCCGCACGTCCTTCTCGTCTGCCATGACCTCTCCCCCTTTCGGCGCCCCCGCCTCCGACGTCCTCCCTGGCGCGTCTTCGACGCGGGGACGGCTCAAGCGCTCTTTTGGCACAAGCACCTGTGACGCCTCCTCATTGCCTTCAAATATATGGGCGTCCGCGCACGCGCACAGCCACCATAGTTGGCGAAACGCAAGGGCCCGCGGGCTTTCACCAACAATTGCTGCGACCTCGCCAATAGTTGGTGATTTTGCAGCGGACAACCAGGTAGATTAGGCTTTTTCAGAACCACGCTCAGGCGCGCAAAAGGACGCCGCCTCTTACTCGCGGCACCCTGCCCGCCACATCCACAGACACTCCACCCCCCGGGCACAGAACCTTCGTGTGCCGTGGCTAAACTTGACTATTTGCAAATTTATACGAACCAAAGACCAAGGAGATGCGTATGGTCAATCTCGGACTGACGCGCAAACAGACGCTCATGCTTCTGGTGATGATTTTCGGCACGTTCATCGCCGTGCTCAACCAGACCCTCGTGACGCCGGCCCTGCCCTCCATCATGGCGGAGACCCACGTCAACGCGAACACCGCCCAGTGGCTCACCACCGGCTTCACGCTCGTGAACGCCATCATGATTCCCATCACGGCCTTCCTCATCGACCGCTTCTCCATGCGCAACCTCTTCCTGGTGGCGCTGGCCGTGTTCACCGCCGGCTCGGCGCTGGCGGGCCTTGGCCTCAACTTCCCCATGATCCTGGCCGGCCGCCTCATCCAGGCCGCGGGCGAGGGCGTCATGATGCCGCTCGTGATGACCGAGCTCATGCTCATGTTCCCGGTGGAGCGCCGCGGCACCGCCATGGGCCTGTACGGCCTGGTCATCGGCTTCGCCCCCGCCCTGGGACCCACGGCCGCCGGTATCATCATCGACAAGGCCACCTGGCACGACCTGTTCTACATCGTGGCCATCCTGTGCGTGCTCATCCTCATCTTCGCCGGCGCGGTGCTTGAGAAGGGCGAGGGCGCCCGCAAGGACGCCACGCTCGACGTGCTCTCCGTGGTCACCTCCACGCTGGGCTTCGGCGGCCTGCTCTACGGCCTTTCGGTCATCGGCTCCGACGGTGTGAGCACGGGCGCCATCGTAGGCATCGTCGTGGGCGTGGTGGCCCTCGTCGTGTTCTTCACCCGCCAGCTCAAGATGGACCAGCCCATGCTGCAGGTGCGCGTGCTGGCCAACCGCAAGTTCCTCGTGGCCACCATCATCGGCATGGTGGTGCAGGGCGCCCTCATGGCCGCCGGCATCCTCGTGCCCATCTACCTGCAGACCCTGCGCGGCTTCTCGGCCACCGTCTCGGGCCTGGTGCTGCTGCCCGGCGCCATCATCATGGCCCTCATGGGCCTCGTGGCCGGCCGCATGTTCGACAAGAAGGGCCCGCGCGCGCTCAGCCTCGTAGGCACCGGCGTGCTCACCCTCACCACGTTCTGCTTCGCCCTGCTGGGCGACTCCACGCCCATCGCCTGGATCTGCGCCCTGTACACCGTGCGCCTCTTCTCGCTGTCGCTGGTAAACATGCCCATCAACACCTGGGGCATGAACGCGCTGGACAACAGCCTCATGAACCACGGCACCTCCGTGAGCAACACGTTCCGCCAGGTGGCGGGCTCGCTGGGCACCGCCATCATCGTGAGCGTCTCCACCGCCGTGACCAACGCCTCCACCAACATGGACTCCGTCCACGCCGGCATCCACGGCACGAACATGGCGTTCGTGGTGGCCGGCCTCATGTGCCTGGCCGCCTTCATCCTCACGCTCATCTTCGTGAAGGACAAGCCCGGCGAGTCCGCCGCCGCCGACCCCACCGGCGAGCGCCGCGACATCCTGGAGTCCATCATGCGCCGCGAGGTGTACTCGCTGCCCGCTGACGCCACCGTGCTCGACGCCCTGCGCCTCTTCGTGGACAAGAAGATCTCGGCCGCGCCCCTGGTGGACGCCAACGGCAAGGCCGTGGGCTTCGTGAGCGACGGCGACGTGATGCGCTTCCTGTCCAAGCGCACCGCCACCGTGGTTGACCCCATCGTCATGATGAGCCAGACCATCTCCAAGACCCGCGAGGGCGAGGGCTTCAACGAGATGCTCGACGCCCTGGTGAAGCTGCCCGCCAAGGAGATCGGCAACAAGGGCATCATCGGCGTGGACATCCATGCCGACCTGCCCGAGGTGTGCCGCGTCCTGGGCGAGAACCACCTCAAGAAGGTCGCCGTCCTGGACGAGGGCATCGTGGTGGGCGTCATCAACCGCTCCGACATTGCCCACTACGCCATGGCGCGCTACGTGGACACCCAGGAGAAGGAGGGCGCGGCCACCTCGGTCGAGGCGTAGCGCCCCGGCCCCACGGCCTCACGGCCCCACGGACGTACGACCCTGTGGGCGCAGACCGCGTCGCTGCACGCAAAAGCCCGGCCCGGCGCCTCCGTCTTGGAGGCTGCCGGGCCGGGCTTTTCGCGTATCTGTAACGCGGGTTTGCCTCGCGAGGCGCTATGCCAGCCCCAGCCACACGGCCACCTTGGGGAGGTAGCCGGCCACGAAGATGATGGCGATGAGCACGGGCACGCCAAACTTGAGCCAGCCCAGCGCGAACGCCGGGAAGCGCATCCCCGTGCCCGTGTCGGCCTCGGCGAGGAAGTTCTTCCAGCCCCAGCCGCGCTTGGACACGCAGAACACCACGTAGAGCAGACTGCCGAGCGGCAGCAGGTTGTTGGACACCACGAAGTCCTCGAGCGACTGCACGTCGCCGATGGCGGGCACGCTGAAGCCACTCCACACGTTGTAGCCC
>CAVEWV010000059.1:0-17747 GCA_963619535.1 Acutalibacteraceae bacterium
GCGCGATGCGTGCGGGTACGGCGGGCCTGGGGGGCCATATCGGTGCCGGTTCCGGCCGTCTGGTGTCGTTGCGAGTCGCAGGGGCCCTTCGCTCCTTACGCCGCCGCGTCCTCGCTTGCCGCCGCCCCGCCCAGCTCGGCGAAGAGCTCCATCTCGCAGGCGAGCCAGCCGCGGGTGACGCGGGCGAATCCTCGGTAGAAGTCGAGCGTGGCGTAGCGCTCCACGTCGTGCGTGAAGTTGGGCGCCCAGGCGTTGAGGTGGTCCTGCAGGAAGTAGGACTGCTCGCGCATGAGCGACTCCGCCAGGCCCGTCTCGTGGGCCTCCAAGGCGTCGGCGCAGCGCTGGGCGAGCGTCTGCATGTACTCGAACTCCAGGGCGATGTGGTCCTCGGGCTCGCGCCACTCCTCGTCTTTCTCAAGGCCGGCCGTGCGGTAGCAGGCGAGGACCTCGTCGCGCTGGTTCTGCATGAGCAGGTGCTTCTCGGAGAGGTAGACGCTCTCGTAGGGGTAGGCGGCGCTGGCGTGGTCGCCGTTGAAGCCGATGAAGGCACGCACGTAGTCTTTGGCCAGCTCAAGCAGGCTGTGCTCCCAGGTGCCGCACAGCGACTGCACCACCATGCGGTATCCCTCGTCCACGTCGTCGTTGCCCGTCTTGGCGGCGTAGCGGGCCACCTGGAGCTGGCGGAGGAACTCCCCGTCCACCTCAACTCGATAGACGCGTGCGAGCAGCGCGTACATGTTGGCGCGCTGGCGGCAGCCCTGGGCCAGGTCGTCGAGGCTCTCGTCGTCCAGATCTGCGAGCTCGATCTCGCCGATGGTGTGCGGGGCATGCTCGACCTTGGTGGCCTCGGCCACGCTGGCGATGAGCTCGGGCGTCACCTGGAGCTGCGCCATGGCGGCGGGGTTGGGCTCGGTGGAGAAGTGCGGGTTCATGATGAGGGTCTTGGGCGGGTTCTTTGCCATGATGGGCTTCCTTGTCTGGTGGGGGAGGTGAGGCTAGCGTGCGGCGCGCTCGAGCCAGGTGCGGCCGGCGTCGGTGATCTTCCAGTGGCGGCCGTCCCATGCGACAGCCCCGGCCTTCTCCAGCCGCTCGGTGAAATGCTGGGCGAACAGGCGGGGCGACTGCACGAGCGGGTCCTTGTCCACGGCGGCCCCCAAATCAGGCGTGCTGGCGCCGTCCCCGTCGGCGCACAGGTCGAGGACGCGCAGGTAGATATCCATGTACTGGGCGTCGCCCTCAAGAAGGGCCGCCAGGTCGGCCTGGGGGTCGTAGCCTGCGAGGTAGGCCAGGCCGGCCTCAGTGGTCTTCCAGGGGTTTGCCGTGGGCGGGGTGGGCCTCAGGTACTCCACGCCGTCCTCCACCTCGTGGAGGGGTTCGGGTGCCTCGGATGCCTCAGGCGCCGCGTCCTGCCCGTCCATGCCTGCCTGGGGCGCGGCCACCTGCTCCAGGCCGCCGGCGTCCTTGAGCATCGCGCACAGGGCCGCTCCGTCGTAGACGCTGGCGTTGTGCGCCTGCAGGCTCGCGACGTGGGCGTCCACCTCGGACACCTCGCGCGCCTCTCGGCAGTGCTCCATGATGCCCATGAGCACCTCGCGGCGCTGGGCCATCTTCTCCATCAGTTTTGCAAGCGTCTCAAGCGCCTCGCCGCCGGCGGGCTTGTCGCCTTCAGGCGTCTTCTGCGCCTGCGTGCCCTGCGTGTCGTTGCTCATCCAATCAGCTCCCTCGTCGTGTGCTTGGGCACACATCCTAGGAGCGAGGCGGGCGCGATTCACCCATACGGGCGTATGGTTGGGTTATTGTTTTGCCTGGTTGTAGATGGTAACAAGCAGCTCCTGGCGCGAGTGCACCCCGAGCTTGGCGTAGATGTTGCGCATGTGGTAGTTGAAGGTGCCCGGCGCTATGCAGAGCTTGTCCTGGATCTGCGCCGTGGAGTCGCCCGCCACGAGAAGCCGCAGCACGTCTGCCTCGCGCGGCGACAGGCCGAACTCCTCGATGCAGGCGCGCACGGCCTCCTCGGCAGCATCGGTTGCGTCCTGCGCCGGCTCCTCATGCCCCGCGCCCGGGGCTTCTTGCGCCGCGGTCTGCGCGGCCTGCTCCTCCATGCCTGCCGCCTGGCGGTTGAGCTCGGGGGCGGGGAGGGCCTTGTGCCTCAGGAGCAGGACCACGAGCAGCAGCGCCCCGATCACCACTTCCGACCCCACGAGGATGGCGGTGCCGGCCAGCTGCACGGCGGCCTGGTCGCCGCCCACCGACAGGATCTGCCCCGCCAGGAAGGCGCCGGCGAAGTCGGAGAGCGCCATGGTGACGCGCACCACCATGTACGTGCGCGCGCAGGAGAAGTCGAGCAGCAGCGCGAACAGCACCGAGGCGAAGAGCAACATGAGCTCGATGGAGGCGTTGCCCACTATATAGAAGAGGTCGGCGACGCTGCTTGCGGTGAAGCGCAGGTAGGGCAGGGCGAACACCACCACCACCGCGATGGGCACCACAAAGAGCGCCGTGAAGGCCGCGGGCTCCTCGCGCAGGAGCAGCCAGGCCACCATGGCCAAGATGACGAAGGTGCCGATCGAGTAGAACACCTGGTCGAACGACACACCTTCCATGCCGAGCCGGGGAAGGCAGCCAGTGGAGAGGCCCAGCAGCGCCACGGCCACGATAAGGGCCGCGTAGGCCGGGTACTTGCTCGTGCCGGCCGGGTGGTGGCCGGTGTGCCGGCCGGTCGCACCGTGCGTGTCGGCAAAGGAGAGACATGCCCCCGAGGCGAGCGGCAGCAGCGTGGCCACGCCGAGCGCGGCGGTGGGGGAGAGGTACGAGATGGCCAGGCACGCCACGATGGCGCAGGCCAGGATGAGGGTGAAGTTGACGATGACGGCGCGGGCCCGCGCGCGGCCGAACACGCTCGCCCAGTGCGCGGCCATGACCGCCGACGAGAACCCCGTCAGCACGCCGCCCGCCACGAGCACGGCCAGCTCGGCGGCCTGGGGCACGACGCCTGCCGAGCAGAGCGTGTAGCCCAGCGTTCCCGCCGCGCAGACGAGGGGCATGGAGAGGGCACCCGCGCGGCTGCGCGCGAAGCGCATGAACGTCCTCAGGCGGAAGATGCCGAAGAGCTGCGTGGCCACCAGGCTCAGCATCGAGAAGAGGTAGATGGGGTTGAGCACGTCGTAGCCGTCGCTGTCCTGCACCATGAAGCCGGGCATGACGTTGTACATGAACAGGCACAGCCACGCCAGCTGGAAGGCGACGCCCAGAAGGTCGGCCCGTACGAGCGACGCAGGTCCTTGCCCCTGTGCGCCCAAAGCCTGCCCCGCCGATGCGCTCCCGTTTTGCCCCATGTCCATCCCCTTGCATCCCCCCACAACAAAACGCCTGCTCAAAGCATGTATCCCCTGTCAACCCATAAACGCGCGAATGGGCTTTATGGGCGCGATGAGCGGGCAAATCATACATGAAACCATAGGCCCTTGCGTTCAAGCGAGGGGCCGTGGCGGCAATCATCGTGCTTGTACCGGCGCTGAGTCAAGCACGACGGCGCCATGAGCCAGAACCAAGGAAAGGGAGGAACATGGACATGCAGAAGAGCCTCACCCGCCGCACGTTCGCCAAGGTGTCGGCGATCGCATGCGCGGCGGCGGCCTTTGCGGGCGCACCCCTGAAGGCGCTCGCCGAGTCTGCGCTTCCGACGGAGAACGACCTCGCCGTGACCGAGATGGGCGAGAAGGACGGCGGCATCAAGCTCGTGCGCTCCTGCTGCCGTGCCTGCGGCAAGAACGAGTGCGGCGTCATCGTCACCGTGAAGGACGGCCGCGCCATCAAGGTGGAGGGCGACGCCGAGACGGCGTTCCACTCCATGGGCAACTGCTGCGCCAAGAGCCAGTCGTCGCTTCAGGCCTGCTATCACCCCAACCGCCTTTACCACCCCATGAAGCGCACGAACCCCAAGGACTCCGTGGACCCGGGCTGGGTGCGCATCACCTGGGACGAGGCCTTCTCCACCATCGCCGAGAAGTTCCAGGAGCTCAAGGACAAGTACGGCGGGGAGTCCATGTTCTTCATGGGCGGCACGAGCCGCATCTGGACCCAGCACGCCTATGCCTCCTGGCCCCAGCTCGTGGGATCGCCCAACGCCGTGACGGCCTGGCAGATCTGCAAGGGCCCGCGCCACATGGCCACCGAGATGGTGTCCGAGTTCGCCTACTCCTGGATGGCCACCTCCGACCGCCCGCGCGTCTTCGTGAGCTGGGGCGGCTCGTCTGAGATCTCCAACTACGACGAGAGCTGCCGCACCACGGTGGACATCGCCATCAGCGCCGACACCTACATCAACTGCGACCCGCGCCTGACCAACCTGGGCCACGAGGCCGACATCCACCAGTACATGAAGCCCGGCACCGACGGCGCCCTGGGCCTGGCCTGGACCGACATCGTCATCGAGAACAAGCTCTACAACGACCTGTACGTCAAGCGCTGGACCGACGCGCCCTTCCTCGTGGTCGACGGCATGGAGCCCTCCGGCGGCGACCCCATCTGGCACAAGATCGGCTGGGCCGAGGGCAAGCCCATGGCAAACACCCTGCTCAAGGAGTGCGACCTGGTGGAGGGCGGCTCCTCCATGCGCTACATGGTGTGGGACGAGCTGGCCGGCACCGATGACGACCACCCCCTGCACAAGAACGACCCCACCGGCCACCTCACCTACTTCGACGCCCAGACGGGCCTCTGGGAGGACGAGCCCGACGTTGAGTGGGACAAGTTCTACGACAACCCCCAGCCCAACCTGCCCAAGGGCACGGTGCCGGGCCGCATCGCCGAGCAGTCGCCCTTCGACCCCGAGATCGACCCCGCCATCTACGGTGAGTTCGAGGTCACGCTCAAGGACGGCAAGACCTACCAGATGAAGCCCGTCTGGGAGCACTACGCCGCCCGCGCCCACGAGTACACCCCCGAGGTCGCGGCCGAGATCACCGGCATCCCGGCCGACAAGATCCGTGAGGCCTGCCTCACCTGGGCCACGCCCATCGACCCCTCCACGGGCTACGGCAACGGCGGCCTTCAGTACATGCTCGCCCTGGAGCACGCCTGCAACGCCATCCAGAACAACCGCATCATGGACGCCCTGTGCGGCATCACGGGCAACTTCGACACCCCCGGCGGCATGCGCGGCCCCACGGCTGGCCTGCTCGCCGGCCTCGACGACGCCCAGCCCACCATCACCTCGGGCCACTACGACGGCGTGGACTTCACCAAGTGGACCGACAAGATCGTCGGCGTGGAGAAGATCCCGACGCTGGGCTGGTGGCAGCAGTGGGCCGACGCCAACACCATCCACGACGCCATGCTCACGGGCGACCCCTACCCCGTGCGCGGCGGCCTGTGCGAGGCGTCGGGCTTCCTGAATCAGGGCAACTCGCTCAAGTACTGGAAGGCCCTCAACTCGCTGGACTTCTTCGTGGTGCAGGACCTGTGGAAGACCCCCACGGCCGGCGCCGCCGACATCCTGCTGCCCGTGCTGCACTGGCTCGAGGTCGACTGCCCGCGCCTGTCCCAGGGTGCCACCGGCGCCCAGGGCGCCACGTGCCGCGCCGTCGAGCCGCCGGCCGACTGCCGCTTCGACGTGGACATCGTGGTGGGCGTGTACAAGGCCATGGGCGTGCCCTTCGCCGACGACCCCGTGTCCTTCGGCCTGCCCGAGGGCGTGCAGTGGCCCACGGCCGAGCAGCTCTTCGACAAGACCATCGCGCCCACCGGCATCAAGTGGGCCGAGTACCGCGAGGCCTTCCAGAAGCACGGCTGGTGGGACTGCCGCGAGATCAACCCCGAGGTGTGGGGCACGTACCGCCGCTACGAGACCGGTCGCATGAGCTCGGCCGACCTCGTGGGCACCACGCCTGCCGGCAACCACATGAAGGGCTTCTCCACCCCCACCCGCAAGCAGGAGATCTGGTCCACCGTCATGGAGACCTACGAGCCCTCCGGCAAGTTCAACCTGCCGAGCTGGACGCCTGCCCCCCGCACCGAGCTGGCCGACCCCGACATCGTCAAGGAGTGGCCGTTCCTCATGACCACCGGCCGCCGCATCCCGGTGTACTTCCACTCCGAGCACAGGCAGCTGCCGTGGTGCCGCGAGCTGTGGCCTTTCCCGAAGGTGGAGATCAACCCCGTCGACGCCGCCAACCTGGGCATCGAGCACGGCGACTGGGTGTGGATCGAGAGCCCCGACGGCAAGATCCGCCAGAAGGCCGACCTGTACTACGGCATCGAGCAGGGCGTCATCAACTGCGAGCACCAGTGGTGGTTCCCCGAGCTTGAGGAGGCCGGGCGCGGTTACGACCTGTGCAACGTCAACTGCCTGGTGACGGGCGAGAACCAGGACCCGATCTGCGGCTCGTCGAACCTGCGCGCCTACAACGTGAAGGTGTACAAGGCCACGGAGGAGAACTCGCCCTTCGGCAACCCCATCCCCTGCGGCCAGGACGGCACGCCCATCATCTGCGACCCCAAGGACGAGCGACTGCTCCAGTGGCTGCCCAACTACGAGATTCGAAACGAGGCGTAACCGATGTCCCATATGACTATCGTCACCGACCTGAACCGCTGCGTGGGATGCCTGGGCTGCATCGTGGCCTGCAAGACGGTGAACGACGTGCGCATCGGCAACTACCGCAACCAGATCCTGCGCCAGGGGCCGTTCCCCCGCGAGGAGGGCGGCAACTGGCCCGAGGTGGACATGTACTTCCTGCCCGTCTCGTGCCAGCACTGCACGAGCCCTGAGTGCGTCACGGTGTGCCCCACGGGCGCCTCGCACATCAACGAGGAGGACGGCACCGTCCAGATCGACCGTGAGCAGTGCATCGGCTGCGGCCTGTGCCTGACGGCTTGCCCCTACGGCTGCCGCTATGTGGACGTTGACACCTCGGTGGCCGAGAAGTGCGACCTGTGCGCCTCCATCACCTCCGAGGGCGGCCTGCCCCAGTGCGTCACGCAGTGCGGCGGCATGGCCCGCTGGTACGGCGACCTCGACGAGGGCATCGACGACTTCAAGGGCGCCCGCGGCGAGACCCTGCGCGACTTCGTCGAGGAGTTCACCGACGACGACATTCATCGCCTCGACGACTCCGGCAACGGCCCCCAGGGCGTGTACATCCTGCGACGTATGGCCTGGCAGGGCGGCAACGTCGCCATCCAGCAGTAAGGCGCGCGCGTAAGGCGACCGCGCCCCATGGGCGACCGCCCTTCATGGGCGATCGCGTCCCATAGCCGGCCCGGCGCCCGTCGCGCTTCGCGGCCCCGCAAGCACCCTCGGCTTGCGGGGCCGCTTTTGCGTGCGGCCGGGGCGTCGCGCACCTTCGCCGCACGGCCCCCGGTCCGCCGTCCACGCCCGTCGCCGTGCCGCTTACCGTTCGCGAAGCGGCCGTTTGGTGGTGCTTTGGAGCGCATGTCTTGAGTTCGAAACATTTCTGTAACGTTTGGGTTGGCTTGCGTTACCCTATCTCCCTGTGCCCGAAATACGCGGGCCGTACCATCCTCAAAGCAAGCACGTGTTCGCAGACGAAAGGCGATACCAGCGATGTCTCAGACGACGCCCGGCAATGCAAACGCTCCCAAGGCTGCATCGGCCGACACGGCATTCCTGTCCAAGCTCGGCCTTGCGGCGGCCGACCCCTGCCGCGTCCATGTGGACATGGCCCCGGCCAACCTGGTGGAGGCCAGCGTCGAGCGCCACGAGGGCACGCTGACGAGCACCGGCTCGCTTGCCGTGACCACCGGCGAGTACACCGGCCGCGCCCCGCAGAACCGCTTCATCGTGGACACCCCCAACGTCCACGACTCCATCGCCTGGGGCAAGGTGAACGCCCCCATGTCGGCCGAGGCCTTCGACCGCATCCACGCCAAGGTGGCCGCCTACCTGGCCGAGCGCGACACCTACGTCGTGCGCGGCATGGCCGGCGCCGACCGCGACCACTCCCGCAACTTCGCCGTGGTGTGCGAGAAGCCCCACCAGGCCCTCTTCTCCCGCCAGATGCTCGTGCGTCCCAGCGATGCCGAGCTGGCCTCCTACGAGCCCGACTTCGTGGTGCTCGCCGCGCCCGACTTCCGCTGCGACCCCGAGGTCGACGGCACCGCCACCAGCTCGGTTGTGGCCATCAACTTCGAGCGCCGCATCATCGTCGTGGCCGGCACCGGCTATTCCGGCGAGATCAAGAAGTCCATCTTCTCCACGATGAACTACCTGCTGCCCGTGGAGGACAACGTGCTGTCCATGCACTGCTCCTCCAACGTCGACCCCCAGACGGGCCGCACCGCGGTGTTCTTCGGCCTGTCGGGCACCGGCAAGACCACGCTGTCGGCCGACCCGACCCGCCGCCTCATCGGCGACGACGAGCACGGCTGGTCGGACACGACCGTCTTCAACATCGAGGGCGGCTGCTACGCCAAGTGCATCGACCTCACCGAGGAGGGCGAGCCCGACATCTACCGCGCCATCCGCTTCGGCTCGGTCAGCGAGAACGTGATCATCTCCGCCAAGACGTGCGTCCCGGACTACTCCGACACGCGCATCACCGAGAACACGCGCGTCGCCTACCCCATCGAGCACATCGACGGGGCCGTGCTCGAGGGCGTGGGCACCACCCCCAGCGTGGTCGTGTTCCTCACGGCCGACGCGTTCGGCGTGCTGCCCCCCATCTCGCGCCTGTCTGAGGAGGCGGCCATGTACCACTTCATGACCGGCTTCACCTCCAAGGTCGCCGGCACCGAGCAGGGCATCAAGGAGCCCGTCCCCACGTTCTCGGCCCTGTTCGGCGAGCCGTTCATGCCGCTCGACCCGCTGCACTACGCCGAGATGCTGCGCGAGCGCATCGAGCGCGACCATGCCCGCGTGTACCTGGTGAACACCGGCTGGACGGGCGGCGGCTACGGCGTGGGCCATCGCATGAAGCTCTCCGCCACCCGCGCCATGGTGCGCGCGGCCCTGTCCGGCGAGCTCGACCAGCAGCCTTTCGCTCACGACGAGCGCTTCGGCGTCGAGGTGCCCGTGGAGTGCCCGGGCGTGGACGCCGCCCTGCTGGACGCCCGCGGCACCTGGGCCGACCCGCAGGCCTACGACAAGGCGGCCGACCACCTCGCCGGCATGTTCCAGCGCAACTTCGCCGCGCGCTACCCCCATGCGCCCGAGGCGGTGCGCCAGGCCGGCCCCCGTCCCCTGGCGGGCGACGACTGCGAGGGTGACGTAGAAGTGCCTGAGCCCATGTGCGACGTGAACTCCACCTCCGGAGTGCGCCTGGCAAGCCCCGCCGTCTAACCCCGGCGCGGGAGCGTCTCGCAAACGCCGTCTTCTCGGCCGGGCGTGCTTGCGTGCTTCTGTTGAAGCCCAGGTACGCCCGGCTTTTTGTTGGTACAATTCGCCAAGTCTCATCTAGGGCTCTAGCAAAGGCCGCGCGGCGGCCGAGCCCGCCGGCGCGGGCGTTTGGCCCCTTGCCCCGCGCCGTGGCTTCGTAAAGAGGTGGCACGAAAGTCGAGGTCTTCGGTGGTTGCCACGAAGCCCCTGTCCTCGGGCCGCGCCAAGCTGTGCGTCGCCCTGCTCGTCGTCCTCGGTTTCACCCTGGGCTGCTCGGAATTCATCGTCATCGGAATAGAGTCGGAGATTGCCGCCGAGTACGGCGTGGGCCTGTCTGAGGTGGGCGTGCTCATCAGCGCCTTCGCCCTGTCGTATGCCTTCGTGACGCCGGTGCTCGCCCTGGGCACCGGCCGGTTCAAGCGCTTCACGCTCCTCATCGCCTACTGCGCGGTGTTCTGCCTGGGCAACCTGCTCTCCATCGCCGCGCCCACCTTCGGCCTGCTCGTGGCCGCGCGCGTGCTCATCGGGTCGGTGTCGGGCGGGCTTCTGGCCGTGGGCGTGACCTACGTGCCCGAGCTCATGGGCCCCAAGCGCGTGTCGATGGGCATCTCCATCATCTACGCGGCCTTCTCCGTGGCCATGGTGGTGGCCACCTCGGCGGGCAAGATGATCGCCCACACCTGGGACTGGCACCTGGGCATGGACATCGTGCTCGTGCTGTGCGTGGTGGTGTGCGCCCTGCTCATCGCCCTCATGCCCCGCGAGGGCGCCACCGACGAGCCCGCCACCTGGCGCGAGCAGGTCGTCTTGCTCAAGCAGCCCTGCGTGCTGCTCAGCATGGCCATCTTCACGTTCGCCGTGGGCGCCATCTACGTGTTCTACGGCTACGTCACGCCCTACTTCGAGGACGTCTTGGGCCTGAGCGCCGAGCAGGCGAGCCTGGCCCTCATGGGGTACGGCGCGGTCACGTTCTTCTCCAACATCCTGTCGGGCTGGTTCGACGCGCGCTTCGGCGTGAAGTCGCTCATCCCCGTCTTCATCGTGGACGCGGCGCTGCTCATGGGCCTGTACCTGCTCACCCCGCAGATGCCTGTTAGCCTGGTCATAATCATGCTCATCGGCCTCATGATGTACACCCAGTCGGTGCCCTGCATATCCATGTTCATGCACACCGCCAACGCCAAGTGCCCCAAGGCCCTCACGCTCGCCAGCTCGCTTGAGCCCATGTCGTTCAACATCGGCATCGCCTTCGGCACGGCCGTGGGCGGCGTGGTGGTCGCAGGCCCGGGGCTTGCCCATGCGGGCCTGGTGGGCGCCTGCTTCTCGCTGCTGGCCCTCGCGCTGGCCGTCTGCCTGCTCATCGTCAACAAAAGGAGTGCCTAACCGTGGAGTCCCACGCCCTGTGCGACGCGGCCGCCCGCTCGCTTCTGAGCCGCTACGACGACCTCGCCGGCTGCGAGGTGGAGCCCCTGTGCTACTCGGAGAACCGCACGTACTGCGTGCGCATGGCCTCGGGGATGCCCGTGGCGACGCTGCGCCTGTGCCGCCCGGGCTACCGCAGCGCCGAGCAGCTCCAGGCCGAGGTGGGGTGGCTGTGCGAGCTGCGCCGTCAGGGCCTGCCCGAGAGCTTCGAGGTCATCGAGCCCCTGGCCGCCCGGGACGGCAGCTTCGTGCAGGAGGTCGCGTGGGGCGAGGACACCCTTTTCGGCCTGGCCTTCCGCTACATGGGCGGCGTCGAGCCCGACGAGGTCCGCACCGACCTGCCGCGCCTCTTCCGCCAGCTCGGCGCCTTCGCCGCCTGCCTGCACGGCCGCCAGCCCGCCCCTGAGCTCGTGGCCTGCCGCGACGCCTGGGACTGGGACGCCGTGTTGGGGCCGGGCGCCATCTGGGGCGACTGGCGGGCCTTCCCGGGCCTGGGCGAGGCCGAGCGCGAGGCCTTCGAGCGCTGCGCCGCCAAGGTGCGAGCCAGCCTTGAGGAATACGGCCGGCCGCAGGGGCGCTTCGGCCTCATCCACTCCGACATGCGCTTCGCGAACCTGCTCGTGCAGGCCGAGCGCATCAAGCTCATCGACTTCGACGACTGCGGCCAGGGCTGGCACCTCTTCGACCTGGCGGCGTCTCTGAGCTTTATCGAGGCACGCCCCGACGTGCCCCAGCTCATCGACGCCTGGTTGCAGGGCTACCGCGGCATCCGCCCGCTCGACGAGCGCGACGTGGCCATGATCCCCACGTTCGTCGCCATGCGCCGCCTGCAGCTCACCGCCTGGCTCGCAAGCCGTCCCGACTCCGACCCCGTCCCGGCCACCGTCCCCGGCTGGCTCGCCGACACGCATTCCCTGTGCCTTCGTTACTTGGGTGAATAATCATCCACAGTTGTGGAATAGTCACCAGGCAAACTAAAATGGGGAGCTGCGCCGCCCGTTCTGTGCCAGGGGGCATCCCGTACGGGGGCGCGTGCCGGCAAAGGAGGACACGGCCTATGATGCAGACCTCGCAGGACAGCGCCCAGGGCGAGGAGGCCCCGGCCAAGCTCGACAAGCGCGTGGTGAAGACGCGCGCCGCCATCCACGACGCCTTTCGCGAGCTCATCGCCACCTGCGGCCTGGACAAGGTGACGGTGAGCGCCCTTGCCCGCCAGGCCAAGATCGACCGCAAGACGTTCTACCTGCACTACAGCTCCGTCCAGGCCCTCTTCGACGAGGAGGTGGAGACGCTGGTGGAGCGCATCTTGTCGTGCATCGACATCGACAGCGTGGAGACGGACCGTCCCGGGCAGTTGCGCGGCGTGCTCGACGAGGTGGAGGCCATCATCTCCTCCGACGTTGAGTTCTTCGCCTACGTGGCCCGGTCGCTGTCGCTTGAGTTCACGCTCGACCACATCCGCGCCGCCGTGGCCACCTACATGGAGCGTCGCTACGGCCTCGTGGCGCACAAGGGCATGGAGAGCCAGCTCATCCGCCTGCGCTTCATGCTCGCGGGGGCGGTGGCCGTCTACGGCGAGTGGCTGCGCGGCGACCATGCCCAGCCCATCGGCGAGGTGTCGCAGGTCGTGCTCGACATCTTCGAAGCGGGCACGCCGGCCGAAGGCGTGCTGTCAAAACTCTAGGGAGAGACCCGTGGACACCGAGATTCGCTTCATCGTCACGTTCTTCAACCATACGGGCGCCATGGCGTTCCAGAAGGCCTGCCTGGAGCGGGGCGTCCCCGGCAAGCTCATCCCCATCCCCAAGCAGCTCGAGGCCGGCTGCGGCCAGGTGTGGTCTGCGCCGCTCTCGGCCCGCAAGCAGCTCATGGCCCTGCTCGACGACCCCTCGCTCACCTGGTGCGAGCGCACCCTGCTGGAGCTCGACGCGCTTTAGGGCTGCCCGTCCTTGCGCATGCGCCTCTTCTCGCGGATGCTGCACACCAGGTGCTTGACGGCCAGGACCGGCCGGTGGAAGAGCATCCTGGGGCCTGAGTGGCGCATCACCACGCGGATCTGCTCGCGCATGGCGGGCTTGTAACAGGGGGAGGGGCAGTTGGCGCAGAACGTTTTCTCCTCGCCGCGCCGGCACGCGTCCACCCGCTTGTCGGCGTAGTCGGCCAGGGCGGCGCACTCGCCGCACAGGGTGCCTTTTGCGCTGCCGTGCATGTCGTGGCAGTAGAGCCCCACCATGAGGCGCACCACGCGCTTCTCGTAGGCCTTGCGCTCCTCCAGGGTCTTTGCCATGCGCCCGCTCTCCTTGTCTCGCCCGATGGTGGACTGACGTTTCCGAAGAGCCATTGTAACCGCCCGCTTACAAGAACGCGCCCCTGGGCACCTTGCGTTTCCACAAGGAACCCAGGGGCGCGCGTGTGACTGACGGGCGGGGCGCAAGCCGGGCCGCGCGTGCGAGGCCGCAGGTGCCGCCCGCAAGCTCGCGGCCGCTCGGGCGCCCTTACGCGGCCAGGGCGAAGCCGGCCACGATGTAGCCTGCGATGGTGATGCCGGCCACGATGCCGATGTAGGGCAGCTGGGCCATGGCGTAGTCCACGTTGTTGATCTTGCAGGCAGAGGCGCTCATGAGCGTGACGTCGGAGTAGAAGCACGCCTGCGCGCCGAAGCACGCCGCCGAGATGATGGCGCCCAGGGTGAGCGGGATGGACGCGCCCGTGGCCGCGGCCAGGGGCAGGATGATGGGCGTGCAGACGGCCGGGATCGACCAGATGTTGGCCGTGGCGAAGCACACGAGGCCCACGAGCACGAAGGTGATCACGGGCAGCCAGGCGGCGCTCATGAAGGGGCTCGCCACCTCGATGAGGTAGTCCGACAGGCCGATGAGGTTGATGGCCTCGCGGAAGAACAGCGACGCCACGAGCACGGCGGCGATGAAGAGCATGTCCTCCAGGCCCTTGTAGCAGGCGTCGCAGAACTTGCCCAGGCTCATGAGGCGCGTGGGCACGTAGAGCACGAAGCACGCCACGATGCCCAGCACCACGCCGTAGAGGATGTCGTCGAGGAAGAGCGTCGTGGCGATGACGACTACCATGGGCACGATGAAGGCCCACAGGTGCGGCGTGGCCTCCTTCTCGTCCTTGCGCTCCTCGGAGATGGCGCCGAGCACCTCGCCCATCTCGGCCTGGTTCTGCATGTTGGACGAGTCGGGCCAGAGCTGCCCGGTCTTCTCGACGCGCTCGTAGGCGCGCTTGATGCCGCCCAGCTTGGGCACCACGCCGAAGATCACGAGCAGCACGAACAGCACGCACAGGAACGGATAGAAGAAGTACGGCATGATGCCGTAATAGATGCCCATGGCCGAGTCGCCCACCACGGCGGCCTCGGGCTGCTCGGCGAAGATGCCCGAGAAGAACACCACCCAGGCCGAGATGGGGATGATGAGGCACACGGGCGCCGAGGTGGTGTTGATGATGTAGCACAGCATCTCGCGCGGCGTCTTGTGCTCGTCGGCGATGGGCAGCACGCAGTTGGCCGTGACGAGGATGGAGAGGTAGTCGTCGATGAAGATGATGATGCCGCACAGCCAGGTGAGGAAGAGCACCTGCTTCTGCGACTTCACGTACTTGCGCGCCCACATGGCCATGGCCGTGGCGCCGTTGGACTGGCGCAGCAGCTGCACGAAGCAGCCGAACAAAAGGCAGATGAGCACGATGTAGTTGTTGTCGGAGTCGGTGGTGGCGCTGAGCAGCGCGTCCACCGTGGGCGTGAAGAACTCGGGCCCGTAGTACAGCAGGTAGCCCAGCACGCCCGACAGCAGGATGGAGAAGATGCACTTCCTCGTGACGAACGCGAACACGAAAAAGCTCAGTGCCGGAATCAGCGTGACGATTCCGAGGTTGGTTGCTTCCACAGTACGATTCCTTTGACCGTGGCGCCGCAGCGCCTGCTTATGGGGTCGTGCCTTGGGGGCCCCGAGGCTCACACCTTGCCCAGGACGCCTACCTGCATGTGCACCTCGTCGGCGAAGTACGCCCGGATCTCCTCCACGCGCGCGTCGCTGGGCGCCTCGAAAAGCTCCTGGTCGGAGCCGATGTTTCGAGCCTTGCTGCGCCCTAGGTCGTGATAGGGGAGCACATCGAGCCGCTTGATGCCCAGCCGTGCGTAGAGCTCGCCCGTGCGGCGCATCAGCTCGTCGGAGTCGTTGAGCCCGGCGATGAGCGGCATGCGCATGCACAGCTTGGGGGCGCACGCCTCGTCGAGCGCGAGCATCTCCAGGTTGGCCAGAATGAGCCCGTTCTCGACGCCGGTACATTCTCTATGGAGATTGTTATCGATCGATTTCATGTCGAAGAGCACATCGGTCACGTTGCCCATGCGCGCCAGGGCGAGCAGGTCTTCGGGCCGGCCCAGCCCCGAGGTGTCGAGGCACACGTTGATGCCCAGCTCGGCGGCCCCTTCCACAAGTTCGCGCACAAAGGGCGCGTGCGTGAGCAGCTCGCCGCCGCTTATGGTGATGCCGCCGCCCGTGTTGTCGTAGAAGCCCTTGTCCTGGGCGGCCACGGCGAGCACCTCGGCGGCGCTCATGGGCTTGCCCACGGGCCGCAGCGCCTGCGCGTAGCACTCGTTTGCGCAGGTCAGGCAGGTGTCGCAAGACGTGCGGTCCACGACGACGCCGGTCTGGGGGCTTGCGGTGACGGCCCCCTTGGGGCACACGAGGGCGCAGTGGCCGCAGCCGATGCAGCGCGAGGCCGAGAACGTGAGCTGCTGGCGGGCGTCGATGAGCTCGGGGTTGTGGCACCAGCGGCAGCGAAGCGGGCAGCCCTTGAGGAAGACGGTCGTGCGGATGCCGGGGCCGTCTTCCACCGAGAACTTCTGTATGCTGCCCACGAGGGCTGTGAGGGGCGCGTCGGGCATGAGTGTGTCTCGCCGGGTCGAGGTCGGGCGCGGTCGGGTGCGGGGGCGGGGCCGCTACGAGGCCTGCGAGAGGTGCGCCGTGCGGTAGATGATGGCGTCCTGGGCGCTCTTGTCCAGCTCGGTAAAGTAGGCCATGTAGCCGGCCACGCGCACCATGAGGCCGCGGTAGTCCTCGGGGCGCTCCTGGGCGCGGCGCAGCGTCTCGTTGTCCACCACGTTTATCTGGATGTGCTCGCCGCCGTTCTGGAAGAACGTCTTGATGACGCCCTCGATGATCTGGATGCCCTTCTCGCCCTGCACGCCCTTCGGGTCGAAGCGCAGGTTGAACAGGGCGCCCTCCTGCAGGATGGCCTGGTCGATGGCGGCGACCGACTTCACGGTGGCCGTGGGGCCGCTCACGTCGCGGCCCATCATGGGTGAGGACGCGTCGCAGAAGGGCTCGCCGGCGAGCCGGCCGTCGGGAAGCGCGCCGCACACCTTGCCGTGGGGGATGTTCATGGTCTGCGAGTCGATGCCGAAGGCGTAGTGGCCGCCGCGCGCGTCGGGCCAGGACTGCACGTTCTCGGCGATAAAGTGCATCATCTCGCGGTAGATGCCGTCCACGTGCTCGCAGTTGTTGCCGTACTTCTCGGGCTTGTTGAGCAGGAGCTGCCGTGTGCGCTCGCAGCCCTCGAAGTTGCGGTCGCAGGCGTCGATGAGCTCGTCCATCGTGAGGTCGTGGTCCTCGAAGACGCACTTCTCCACGGCGGCGATGGAGTCGGCCAGGTTGGCCGCGCCCGTCACGTACATGCCGCAGGTGGAGTAGCGCGCGCCGCCCTCCTGCACCGACTTGCCGCTCTCCACGCAGCCCGCCGTCACCATGGAGGCGAAGATCACGGGGAAGCGGTTCATGTGGATGGACTGCATGAGGTTGTAGCCGCGGCGGATGGTGTCGTAGCCGTGCAGGATCTGCGCCTTGAGGGCGTCCTTGAACTGCTCGATGTCCTTGAAGTCGCGCGGGTCGCCCGTCTGCAGGCCGCGCAGCTTGCCGGTGGCCGGGTCCACGCCGTTGTGCAGCACGAACTCGATCATCTTGCCCATGTTGACGTAGCCCGCGTCGGGAGAGCCGTCGGTGCCGCCGCCGCCGGGGCCCGCCTGGATGCAGCCCACAATGGTCCAGTCGCGCGCCTCCTCGAGGGTGCCGCCCTTGCCCAGGGCCATCTGGATGGCCGCCTCGTCGTTGAAGAAGCCCGGGTTGGCCTGACCCTCCTGGATCATCTTGCAGCCGAAGCGGATGAGCTCCTCGGGGGTGTCCTCGAACACGCGCAGCGCCATGACGGGCTGGGTGGTCTGCAGGGCGTCGGCCGCCTGCAGGCACAGCAGCGACAGGTCGTTGGAGGCGTCCTTGCCCTGCGCGGTCTGGCCGCCCACCACGAGGATCTGCCACATGGGGTAGCCGGCGAAGGCCGTGGCGTACCAGTTGTCTCGCACCTCGTACACCTCGCAGGCCTTGAGGTAGAGGCATTCGAGCAGCTCGAGGGCCTCGTCGCGGCTCAGGGCCTGCTCGTCGATGACGTCCTTCTTGTAGAAGGGCCACATGTACTGGTCGAAGCGCCCAAAGCCGCAGGCCGTGGTGCACACCTCGATGTAGAAGTACACGTGCACGAACCACACCATCTGAAGCGCCTGGTAGAAGTTCTGCGGCGGGTTCTCGGGCACCACGCGGCAGTTCTGGGCGATCTGGCGCAGCTCGGCGGCGCGGGCGGGGTCGTCGCAGGCGTCGGCCTTGCGGTCGGCCTCGTCGGCCATGCGGTGGGCGTAGGCGATGAGGCCCTCGGCCTGGATGATGCAGGCCTGCCAGAAGTCGACCTTGGCCTGCTCCTCGCGCGTCTGGGGCATGGTCGCCTCGATGTTGCGGCGGCACTCCTCGATGTAGCCGCGCATGCCCACGCGCAGGACCTTCTCGTGGTCGCAGGTGGTCTCGCCCGACACGCCGTTCTCCAGGCCCACGCAGATGATGTCGTCGCTCTCGAGCTCCTGGATCCAGGCGGGCATGGCCTCGTCGGCGATGTCCTCCATCGACTTGCCCTCCCAGTAGGG
>CAVEWV010000060.1:0-17644 GCA_963619535.1 Acutalibacteraceae bacterium
ACTTCCATGATCACGGCGGCTCCCTTCGATTCCCCTTCCTCTCGGATTATGCCGCGCGGGCGTGGGGCTGTCACGCCCCCGACGGTGTATGGGCGGCCCCGGCGGGTAACGGAGCGAGGGCTGAGCGCCGCACCGGGGAGCTGCGGGTGTTTGGCGCGCTCGGTGACGCCTTTACGAGGCCCCCTTGGCGGGCTACACCGTTGCCGCGCTGTCCTTGATGGGACGTCCCTGGTAGGGCGCCGGTGCACCAAAAAACGGGGCGCACGGCCTCTGCTGTTGGCTTTGGTCGTGCGCCCCTTTGGTCGCGCAGTATGTTCTTGTGGCTGCCTTACGCGGCCAGGGGGAGCTCCTCGAAGGACTCCTCCTCGGCGAAGCCGAAGGAGTCGTCGAGGTCAGCGGTGGTGTCCTCGGTGAGGCCCTCGTCGGAAGCGGCCTCAGCAGAGCCTGCGTCGGAGGAGTCGGCCTCGACGGTCACCTCGCCGTTGGGTTGCTCGTCGGCAGCCTCGTCCTCGCCGGCCTCGACCTGCTCGGGCTCGCTTGCGACCTGCTCGGCCTCGGCGGCGCCTGCATCGAACTCGACGCTCTCAAAGCTCGCGTCCTGCTCGACGTTTGCCGTGGCCTCGGCGGTCGTGGCGGTCTCAGCGCCCTCGCTGACCTCGGGGACCGTATAGCCGGCGCCGGTGAGGTCGGCGGTGAGGCCCGAGGTGCCTGCCCAGGCGGCCAGGGCGGCGATGGCCTGCTCGTTAAGCGGGCAGCCGGCCAGGCTCAGCGTCTCAAGGGCGGGGAACGGGGCGGTGTCGAAGGCGGTCAGGGGGTTGAGCGACACATCGAGGAAGCGCAGGGTGCCCAGCTGGGCCGCGGCGGCCTCGACCGGCTCGGCGTCGGAGAGGATCTCGATGCCCTGCAGCAGGTTGCCGGAGACATTGAGCGCCACGAGGCCGGAGTCGGTGCTGACGGCAAGGGCGGTGAGGCGGGCGTGGCCCGCGTCGTCCAGGCTGGGCAGGACGCTCGGGTTCGCCGCCGTGTCGGCGACGGCTGCCAGGTCGGCGGCCATATCGATCGTGCGGCCCTCGCCCCAGGCAAGGTTTGCGCTCACGACGGCCGCGCCCTCGATGCTGGCGGGCAGGGTGAGCGTGGAGGAGCTGCCGGTGTAGCCCAGGATGTAGGCGCCCGTGCCCTCGTAGCGCCCGCCGAGTTCGTCGTAGGTGCGACCGGCCACGTAGGCGTCGCCCTGCCCGTCCACGTCGGTCTCGCTCACGATCACATAGGCCAGGCCACCCTCGGTGGTGCCGCTCACGGGAGTCGTGGCCACGACCTCGTCGAACGTCACCTCGTCGAACGTTGCGGCCTCGGCCTCGGAGGAGTCACTGCCCTCATCGCCGCTGTAGGGGGCGATCTCGCCGCAGGCGAGCTTCTGGAGCTGCACGAAGATCTTCGCGGCCTGGGCGCGGTTGGCGGTGTTGCCGGGGTTGAGGTGGGAGCCGTCGGCCTCGACACTGCCGGTGATGATGCCGGCGGCGGCGCACCACACCATGGCGTCCTTTGCCCAGCTGGCGACGGTGGCCGTGTCGACGCACTTGTTGAAGGCCGAGGTGGAGGCCGACCCGGTGGTGACGCCGGCCCACTTGGCGAAGCGCCAGACCATCACGGCGAGCTCTTGGCGGGTGACGGCCACGTCGGGGCGGAACATGCCCTGGTAGTCGCCCGAGGTGTAGCCGGTGATGATGCCCTGCGCGACGCACCAGGCGATGGCGTCCTCGGCCCAGTGGCCCTGGGCGTCCCACAAGGCATGAGCGGTGGTGCCGGGCTTGCCGGCGATTCGCCACAGGATGGTGGCGACCTGGGCGCGGGTGACCTCGTTGTCAGGCTGGAAGTAGCCGGTGGGGTTGCCCGAGGCGTCGGTGGGGCCGCTCATGAGGCCGCGCTGGGCCGCCTCGGTGACCCAGCTGTAGTACCACACGCCGCTGGGCACGTCGTAGAAGCTCGTGATGCCCGTGCCCTGGGTCTGCTTGATGCTGGAGCTGCCGGTGATGGTCTTGCCGCTTGCGGACTCGAACTTGGCGTGCAGGGTGAAGGAGGAGTTTACGGGGGTGGAGAAGTCATATTGCGTGCGGCAGGCCGCGTCGGTGTACCAGCCCACGAAGGTGTAGCCCGACTTTTTGGGGTCGGTGGGCCTGGTCACGGTGCTGCCCTGGACGACCTTCTGCGTGGTGCCGTAGTAGTAGCCCTGCGAGCGGAACACCACGTCGAAGGTGCGGTACTCGCACGTGCGCACCACCGACTTGGAGATGGCTCCGCTGGCGGTCTTGGCGGTGAGGGTGAAGCTGCCGGCCGCGATGGCTGTCACGGTGCCGTTGGACGTGTTGAGCTTGACGACGCCGGAGTTGTTGACGCTCCAGGTCACGTCCGTGTCCTGGACCTTGGTGCGGTAGTAGGCCGACTTGTCGTAAGGCTGGACCATCAGGGCGTATCGCTGCGAGGCGCCGACAATAAGGCTGCCCTTTGCGTCCGTGATGGTCTCGCCGTCACCCTCGACGGGGTAGAGCGCGAAGATGCCTCCCAGGCTCACGACGTTGGCGGCGTCGAAGTTGATGGTGACGATCTTGTTGTAGACGTTGGAGGGCTTGGAGCACGTCTTGGCCTTGTCCCAGCCGAAGCACTGCACCCAGCAGTAATAGTTGCCCACCTTGACGCAGCCCACGCCGACGATGGTGTAGGGCTCGTACAGGATGTTGGCCTTGTGGCCCGTGGAATTCATCCAGGCGGTCATGACGGAGGAGGCGTCTGCCTGGCCCAGGGCGATGTTCTCGCCTTTCGCCTTGCTCGTGAGGTTGAGGCACGAGGTGCCGTCGGGGCGCGTGTGCTCGAAGATGACCGAGATCTCGGCCGCGCGCTGCATGGCGGCGTCCATGAGGTCCTTGTCCATGGTGAGCGCGGGGCGCCCGGCCGCCTTGCGCTGCTGGTTCATGAGGTCGAGCACCTGGTAGGCCTGCGCGTAGTCCTGGTCTACCTCGACACGCATGGTGGAGGCCTGGGCCGTCTGGGGCGCCAGGCACAGAAGCGCTGCGGCGAGGACGCCTGAGACCATCCATATGAGCTTGGCGAGAAGACGTGTCGTGCCCTGGAGCTTGAACATGACGTTCCCCAATCCGAAGGTATGTCGAAAGACCTTCGGCGAGGAAAGCCGCCCGAAACCCGGGCGCGCGGTATGTTCAAGGGGACATCGCTTGAGGATGCCGCCTGGAACAAGCATCTTCAAGCCTGAAGAGAGAAGAGACATCCTCATGCGAGAAGATGGCAACCGGCTGTCATAGCCCCGTGCGGAGCCTTAGACCCATCTGGCTTTGCGTCGCCGCCTTTCGACGGTTTTGCCTAAGTTATGGCCCGTATCTTTACAGGTTCCCCAACGCCGCGTCAATACCTGAAAGAAATCTGCATCCGCAGGTTTGAGCCGTCGTGCACGGCGTCGCCCTTAGCGTGCATACCTCGTGCCCAGCACGGCCTTCATGTCACGCCTTGGGCAAAATACCTGGGCTTTTCCCTCGTAGTGCATCTCGAGCAGCCCGCGCTCCACAAGGGTGGTGAGGTCGGCGCGGGCGGTGGAGTAGGCCAGGTCGTAGGTCTTGCGGTGCTCCTCGATGCGCACGGTGAGACCCGGCGTGAGCACCGCGTGGCGCAGCACGTCGCGCTGACGGTGGTTGAAGGCGTGGTCGGACTCGAGGCTGGCGAGAAGGACGTCGTCGGAGCTCTTGAGTTCGAGCACGTAGCGCTCCAGCCGGTCGAGCTCGTGCTGCAGCAGGGCCAGGCACGACTCCCAGTAGACGGTCCAGTCGCGGTCGAAGTCCGTCACGGCGCCGCACTGGGCATAGGGACTCACGCGCTCGTCGGTGTAGCCGCCGCTCTTCCAGGCAAGCGTCATCTTGGAGGAGGGGATGTAGGTGAAGACGGGGTAGCCCCGGCGCTTCATGTAGAGGCGCGTGACGAGGCTGCCCAGGATGTAGTTGCACGAGGGGAAGGGCGGGTACTTCCATATCTTGCACGTGAGCTGCTGTCCCATGACGATGGGGTGCGCCGCAGGGTCGGCCAGCTCGCCCGACGCCATGGCGGCCACCTCGTGCAGCACCAGGTCGGCGGGGAGGTCGTCCTCGGGCCACTCCATGCCCCAGGCCAGGCCGCCGCCGATGGAGGAGGCGTCGATGCCCTCGGTGAGGCGGGCGTAGATGTGGCGGATGTAGGCCTCGTCGATCGGCGTCGTGCCGTCGTCGGAGTCCACCACGTCGCTGAGCAGCGCGTGGGTGTTGGCGATGAGCCGGCCCACGGGGGTGGTGGGCGAGGCGTCTCCCACCACGATGGCGCGGACTGTCTCGTAGTCCACCGAGAAGCCGTCGCAGGCCAGGGCCGCGGAGGTCTCCTCGATGAGGGAGCGCATGATGAAGCGCCTGCCGTGCCGCTCGTGCAGGGCCGTGTCCAGGATGGACCCCGCCTGCGTGCGGGCGCCCAGGTCGTGCAGCATGGCGTCGATGGAGCGCGTGGGGGTGAACCACTGCTGCATCTGCACGCCTGCGATGAGGCAGGTGTCGTGGTAGTACACGGCCTGCCTGCGGCGTATGGCCGAGAGCGCCTGCCAGGCCTGCTCGGGCGTGAGCCCCTGGGGCATGGGCAGGCCCGAGAAGCGCTCGAAGGTCATGCCGCGGTCGGAGAGGGCGAAGATCAGCTCGCAGAAGCGCTCGTCGGCAAGCAGCCCCAGCGAGGCCGCGCCGGGCAGGTCCTGGGCCTTCGGGCCGAAGTCCGGGCATGTGCGCTTCCATGCGGTCTGGATCATTGCGTCCCCCTGCCGTGTGCGGCCCCTCTTTGGCGCGGCGCGCCCCCTTGCGCGTCCTATCGAAAACCGATAGATGGGCCCAAGATGTGGCCAAGATATCGATACATTCTGGTGCAAATGTGAAGACCGCTGGCATTCTACCAGGTAAAGGCACGTATCACCACACCCCCAACACACCGCCACAACTATCGATTCCGCCTTGGCGCAAGTATCGATATCCGCGATTTACGCCTTGGGGGGCGCATTGCAGAATGTGCCCCGAAGGCACCGGAGGACGGGCAGGGAAACCCAGGTCCATACGGTGCGCGTGAGAAGGCTACGGGCCGGGGAAGCGCGTGCGCACGGCGGCCCTCAGACGACGAGAAGGGGATTGTGCACATGTTCGACACCACTCTGAGCAGGCGTTCCTTTGTTTCTGGCGCGGCCGTCGCCGGCGCTGCCGCCGCAGTCGCGGGCCTCACCGCGGGCAAGGCCGCCCTGGCCGAGCAGGGAGCCGACGGCGACACCTACGTGGCCGTCGAGGCCTCGATGAAGGGCGACATCACCGTCTTCACCACCATCTCCGACGGCAAGATCTGCGCCGTGCAGGTGCTCGACGACATCGACAGTCCCGTCATCCGCGACGCCGCCATCGAGAAGGTGTGCGCCGAGGTCGTGGAGTACCAGAGCGTCAACGTCGACGCCGCCAGCGGCGCCACCATCACGAGCATGGCCATCCTGTCGGGCGTGAGCGACGCCCTCGAGGCCGCCGGCCTGGACGCCGCCGACTACCAGGAGGCCCAGCCTGCCGTGGAGCTTGCCCAGGGGCAGGACGAGCAGGCCGACGTCGTGGTCGTGGGCGCGGGCATGTCGGGCCTGGCCGCCGCCATCGAGGCCGCCCGCAGCGGCGCGAAGGTGGTCGTGCTCGAGAAGCTCGCCTACATCGGCGGCTCGACCCGCGTGTGCGGCGGCGGCCTGTGGGCCATGGGCTCCAACGTCAACGAGCGCGCCGGCCAGGACTGCTCGCTTGAGGACTACGTGCAGTTCATGAGCGACTGGAGCGCCCCCACCGAGCTGAACACCGACCTGCTCGCCAACATCCGCAAGGTCAGCGGCGCCACGTTCGACTACCTCTACGATTGGGGACTGCCCGTGGCCGCCTCCTCCTGGACCCTGGGCAACTCCGACGCCCAGCTGCCCTGCTTCTGGAGCACGGCCGGCATCGGCACGGCCTGGGAGACGGGCAACTCCGGCGTGGCCGACTTCATGTGCACCCGCGCCAAGCAGGACGGCGCCGAGGTGCGCCTGCTCTCCCGCGTGACCGGCCTGGTCGTCGAGGACGGCAAGGTGAGCGGCGTGCAGGTGCAGGACGCCACCCAGACCTACGAGATCCACGCCCCCAAGGTCATCCTGTGCTCGGGCGGCTTCACCCGCAACGCCGACCTCATCGAGAAGTACGCCCCCGAGTACGCCGACGCCTTCGCGTTCACCGGCGCGGGCTGCACCGGCGACGGCCTCACCATGACCGAGGAGCTGGACGTGCAGGTGGTGGGCACCGGCATGATGGGCCTGTTCGGCGTGACCCCGGGCCTTGGCTACTACGGCAAGTACGGCAACCTCGTGTGGCAGACCGTGGTGACCGTGAACGCCGAGGGCGAGACCTTCGGCATGGAGGAGGCGTTCTACGGCAAGACGCTGAAGCTCCTGCTCGACCAGACCGACGCCTGCGGCTACGGCATCGCCGACGCCACGAGCGCCTGCGCCGAGCGCTTCGAGGAGGCCGTGGAGGCCGGCTACGTCCGCAAGTACGACACCGTGGAGGACCTGGCCGCCGGCGAGGGCATCGCCGCCGACGCCTGCGTCAAGACCGTGGCCGACGCCGGCCTCACCGAGGCGCCCTTCTACTGCATCACCAAGAGGCCGCTCTTCATCGGCTCCATCCCCGGCCTCAAGGTGAGCGCGAACTGCGAGGTCCTGGACTCGGCCGACAGCCCCATCGAGGGCCTCTACGCCGCCGGCGAGCTCATCTTCGGCAACGTGTTCGCCAACGCCTATCCCTGCTCGGGCACGGGCGTGGGCACGAGCTGCTACACCGGCACCGTGGCCGCCAAGGCCGCCCTGGGCACCGAGCTGTAGCGACGCGCCGGCCGCCGGGCCTGGTGGCGCGTGCCGAACGCGCGCCACGCCGCCGGGCCCTGCGGCCTTTTTCGAGACATGTGGTTTCTCGCGGCCCGTCTATAGGGGAGGGCCGCTCACTACAAGGAGGATTTTCATGAGTGCTTCCATGAACCGCGCCCAGTTCCTGCGCTTCACCGCCGCCGGTGCGGCCGGCGCCCTCGTGGCGGGCAACGCCTGCGCCGCCCTGGCCGAGACGGCCGTGGCCGACATCGCCTGGGACGCCGAGGCCGACGTCGTCGTGTGCGGTTGCGGCACCGCCGGCGCCCCCGCCGCCATCGAGGCCGCGCAGGCCGGCTGCAGCGTGTATCTCTTCGAGAAGAAGGACTGGATCGGCGGCTGCATGCGCCGTTGCGGCGGCGGCTTCATGGCTGCCGGCACCTCCGTGCAGGAGAAGCTCGGCATCGACGACAAGCCCGAGATGATGTGCGACTACCTCACCGCCCTGGCCGGCGAGTACGGCGACGCCGACCTCATCAAGACGTTCTGCGACAACGCCGCACCCACCTTTGAGTGGATCATCGCCCCTGCCAGCGAGGGCGGCCTGGGCGGCGAGCCCCTGGAGGAGTGGGAGTTCTCCTACAACGGCGACCCCGACGAGTACTGGATCGGGCCTGGCCTCAACATCGGCGGCACCCCCGTCTACTACGACGACCTGGGCCTGTCCGACGAGTACCGCCCGCGCTGCCACTGGTTCAAGCCGAACATGGACGACGTCGACCCGGGCGACCGCCTCTACGCCTTCTACGGCGAGGGCGACGACAAGTGGGGCGAGGCCCAGGGCGGCACGGGCCTGTGGAAGCCCTTCTCCGAGAAGCTCGACGAGCTGGGCATCGAGGTCGCCACTGAGACCGAGCTGGTGGGCCTCGTCCAGGACCGCGACACCAAGGAGATCCTGGGCGTCATCGCCAAGCAGGGCGACGCTGAGCTGAAGATCCGCGCCAACAAGGGCGTCGTCCTGGCCACGGGCGGCTTCTCCAACGGCGCCGACATCGCCCCGCAGTTCACCGGCACCGCCTACAGCGCCCCCACCACCGAGCAGAGCCAGACCGGCGGCTACATCGAGGGCCAGGCCGACGGCGCCGCCCTCAAGGCGGGCCTGGCCGCAGGCGCCGCGGTGTCCTACCCGGTGCTGGGCAACAACGGCGGCCTGCGCATCTCCACCAATGCCGAGGTCCTCGGCTGGGACGGCGAGCCTGTCGGCCGCCTCTACGCGGCCGGCCGCGTCGCCGGCGGCTATGCTGGCGCGCCCTACCCCTCCTGCGGCTTCTACATCGGCACGGGCATCGTCTTCGGCCGCATCGCCGGCCAGCAGGCTGCGGCGCTGCAGAGCTGGGAGTAGGCGCGGCTGAGGTTGCGCCAGGGCCTTACGAGTACCCGACGGCGGCCAATCAGCGCAGTATGGCCTGGTAGGCCACGCTGAAAACGCGATAAGCCATTGAACCGCCTCCCATCTTCCTCGCGGCAAACTGCCGCCTGGGGGATGGGAGGCTTCGTGTGCACGGCAGTATCTGGCTGGCGGGTGCCCTGGGAGGGAACCGACTCCGATTGACGCCGAATCATCTTGCCGGCCGTGGCGCCATTGCGGGCGCCTTGCGGGCGCCTTGGGAGGGGCCGACTCCTGGCCTTCTTGCAAGCCGGGGAATAGTCTGAAAACTACCGGCGCGACTGGGGTATGCTCATCGGTATTGTTTTTTACCCGAGCAACCTGGAGTGATGTTTGATGCCTTCCGACCCTGACCGAGCCATGCCCGCCGCCCCTTCCGCCCCCGACCCCGCCGCGCAGGCACCCGCCGCCCCGGCCTCCTCGACCAAGCACTCGAGCAAGGCCTCGGTGTACGCGGCCATCGCCTCCAACATCGCGGTGGGCATCGTCAAGTTCATCGCGGCGGCCATCTCGGGCTCGTCGGCCATGGTCTCGGAGGGCATCCACTCCATCGTGGACTCCGGCAACGGGTTCCTCGTGCTCTTCGGCATGCGCCAGGCCAAGAAGCCCGCCACCATCGAGCACCCCTTCGGCTTCGGCAAGGAGCTGTACTTCTGGACGCTCGTGGTGGCGGTGTCGGTGTTCGCCCTGGGCGGCGGCGTGTCGCTCATGCAGGGCATCCACGCGGTGCAGGCGGCCATGGCCGGCCCCGCCGAGCACGGCGACTTCCTCATGAGCTACATCGTCCTCATCGCGGCCATGCTTATCGAGGGCGCCTCGCTGCGCGTCGCGGTGAAGACCGTCAACGCGGCGCGTGGCGACAAGAGCGTCTTCACCTACATCAAGGAGTGCAAGGATCCCAGCAGCTACACCGTGCTGCTTGAGGACTCCGCCGCCGAGCTGGGCCTGTGCTTCGCGCTCGTGGGCCTCATCCTCACCCAGGTCACGGGCAGCGCCATGTTCGACGGCATCGCGTCCATCATCATCGGCCTTCTGCTCATGTGCGTGTCGGTCGTGATGCTGCGCGAGTCGAAGGGCCTGCTTGTGGGCGAGGGCCTGAGCCGCCCCGAGATCGTTGAGGCCCGCGCCATCATCGAGGCCGACCCGGTGGTGGAGAAGGCCGGCGGCGTGCTCTCCATGTACTTCGGGCCTGCGAACATGCTGCTCGCGGTGGACGCCACCTTCCGCGCCGGCGCCACCGGCGACGAGATCATGGCCGCCATCGACCGCGTGGAGCGCGCGCTCAAGGCCCGCTTCCCCCAGGCCGCGCGCATCTTCATCGAGTCGGAGAACCTCTCCAGCGTGGAGCGCCAGCGCCAGATCCAGCGCGCGATGCCCGAGGAGTAAGGGGCGCGCGCCTGCATAGCCGCGCAAGAAAACGGGCGCCGGCCCCGGGTGAGATTCCCGGCGCCGGCGCCCGTGCGTATGCGTGCGTTTTTGCCCAGGCCGCGCGGCCGCGTGCCGCTACTCCTTGCCCGGGTAGAAGAACTCCACCTTGAAGCCGAGCTCGAGCAGGCGCTCGGCCGCGGCGCGGGCGGCGTTGTCGGCGCTCACCCAGTCGCCCTGGCCGTCGTAGTCGTTGTACGAGCGATAGTAGGCGATGCGCACGCGGTCGTTCTCGGGGTCGGTGAGCTTGCCGGCAAGCGTCACGACGTCGTTGACGGCCGCGAAATGATCCTCCACCAGGCTTTGGAGCGCGCGCCAGGCCACCTCGGGGATGGGCGACTTGCCCGAGTCCCACTTGCGCACCTCGGAGCGGTCGGCCCCCACGATGTCGGCGAACTCGTCCTGCTTGAAGCCCACCATGTCGCGCAGCGCACGGAAGTTGGCGGGGGTGTGCTCGAAGGTCTCGAAGACGTTTTGCATGGGGGCCTTTCTGCGTGGTTAGTCGGTCGTTGCGAGCGGGGCGAACACGAGCTTGCCGTCGCCCATGGTGAGGGTAATCTTGCCGTCTTCGAGCGTGAAGTTCAAGATGTCGGAATCCACCCCACACTCATAGACGCCGGGCTTCGTCTGGCTTAAGACGCCCTGGGTGGGCTCGCTGGCGGAGTCGCCCGTGCCCATGGAGAAGGAGCCGTCCTCAGCGACGCTCAGCTCGAAGATGAAGCCGGAGCCGTCGAGCATCGTGGCCGAGTAGTGGGCCGCCTGCACGTCGTCGCTGGCCAGGTCGACCCAGGCCACGCAGCGCCACTCGCCTGCCATGCCCTCGTGCGCAAGGTCGAAGTCCTCGGGGCTGCGCGCGACCATCCAATCCCCGCTGAGGACGTCCTTCACCTGGGCGAACGTCATGGTGACGGTGAGACCATCCTCGTCGCGGCCCGTGTAGATGAGCTCCAGGCCGTCGTGGGCAAGGACGAGCACGGCGCCGTCGTCGGTGCTGAGGGTGACCTGGCCGTCTTCTGCGACCTCCCAGGTGCCCTTGCGGGCGACCTTCTCGGTGAGGGCCTTGTTCAGGTCGTCCACGGGGCTGGTGTCGGCGCTTGCAGCGTCGGCCTGCGCGGACGTGGAATCGTCGGAGCTGGCGTCGTCCCCGCCGTCCCCGTCGCCCATCAAAAGGGGCGTCATCGTGCAGGTGAGGGTGCCGTCGTCGCACAGCTCGTACACCGTGGTGCTCAGGCCCGCCAGAAGGCCCAGCGAGGCGTCGACGTCCTCGTCGTCGCAGGCAGTGGCCACGAGCAACCACGTGCCGGTTGGGTCGAAGTCCTCGGGCGAGTCAGCCGTGGCGCCGGCGGACTCGGCAAAGGCAAGCCCAGGCAGCGCGACCGTAAGGCCCAGGGCTGCTCCGGCAAGGATGAAACTCCGGCGGGAAAGGGTGAAAGCCGTGCTCATGACGCCCTCCGTTCTTCTGCGCGACCCCATGTGGGGCGGCGTTGTCGTGGTGCCAGCATACAGCAAGCGCGCGGGGCTTTGGGTGGTTTATTCTGCTCATACGCGGAAGGCCGGAATAGCCTACCAAAGTGCTGGGCATATAGCCCGCATGTTCCACACGGACCCATTCCCGATGCGTCAAAGGAGACCGCATATGGCAGAGATCACCCTTACCGCCCAGAACTTCCAGCAGGAGGTCGTGCAGTCCGACGTGCCCGTCCTCATCGACTTCTGGGCCACGTGGTGCGGCCCGTGCCGCATCATCGCCCCCGTCGTGGCGCAGATCGCCCAGGAGTACGAGGGCAAGCTCAAGGTGTGCAAGTGCGACACCGACGCCGAGCCCGCCTTGGCCAGCGCCTTCTCCATTCAGTCCATCCCCACGCTCGTGGTGATGAAGGACGGCCAGACTGTGGCGCGCACCATGGGGGCCATGCCCAAGGCCCAGCTCGTGAGCTTCCTCAAGGACGCGGGCATCGAGTAAGGCCCTGCTCGCGCGGACTGCGCGCCCATCGCCTGCCAAGAAGAAAGCCGGCCGGTCTCGGAAACAAATCCGAGGCCGGCCGGCTTCTGTTTGGTGCCTGATGCCGTGCGCCCGCGCATCTGCGCTTGGGCGCAGCGTGACGCCTACACTCCCAGGGCGCTCTGGATGAGCAGGACGGCGAGCAGGATGGGGGCGATGTAGCGAATCATGACGCGGAACATGCCCTTGAGGTAGAACTTCGCGCCGCCTTCCTGCGCCTCGTCGATGACCCAGGAGGGCTTGAGCACCCAGCCGAACAGGATGCACGAGACGAGCGCGATGATGGGCATGAGCACGCTGTTGGTGACGTAGTCGAACAGGTCGAGAATCTGGGCGGTGCTGCCGTTGGGCAGGGTCAGCTCGAAGTAGAACACGTTGTAGCCCAGGCAGACCACGATGGCGCCCACGGCGGCGATGAGGGTGCACACCAGGGTGACGCCCTTGCGGCTGTAGTTGGTCTTCTCCATGGCGCCGGCGACGACGACCTCAAGGATGGAGACGCACGAGGTGAGGGCCGCGAGCAGCACGAGCACGAAGAACGCCACGCCCACGATGGTGCCCACGACGGGGCCCATGGCCGCGAAGACCTTGGGCAGCGAGATGAACATGAGGCTGGGGCCCGCGGCGCTCAGGCCGTCGGTGCCCATGAAGACGAACACGGCGGGGATGATCATGACGCCGGCCAGGAAGGCCACGAGGGTGTCGAGGGTGATGACCTGCAGGGCGTTGGTGGAGAGGTTGTCTTCCTTGCGCATGTAGGAGCTGTAGGTGACCATGATGCCCATGGCCAGGCTCAGCGAGAAGAACGCCTGGCCCACGGCGTCCATCACGATGCGCAGAAAGCTGCTCACCGTGACGCCCTCGAGGTTGGGAACCACGAAGATGGCCAGGCCGTCCAGGCCGGTGCGGGTGCCGTCGGCGTCGGTGTTGGAGAGCGTGAGCGAGAAGATGGCGATGCCGATGGCGAGCACGATGAGCGCGGGCATGAGGGCCTTGGAGGCGGGCTCGATGCCCTTCTCGACGCCCAGGGCGATGATGATGGCCGTGAGCCCCAGGAAGATGAGGGTGAAGACGATGGGCGCCCACTGCGACGTTATGAACGAGGTGAAGTACCCGTCTTGGGCGGCCTGGTCGTAGGCGCCGGTGATGAAGACGAAGAGGTACTGCAGCACCCAGCCGCCGATGACCACGTAGTAGGTGAGGATGATGGCGGGCACGATGAAGGCCAGCTTGCCCAGCCAGCCGAACTTGGGATGGGCTTCCTTGTAGGCGTTGAGCGCCGACTTATAGGTGCGACGGCCCAGCGCCATCTCGCTGGTCATGACCGTATAGCCCAGCGTGAACACGAGGACCAGGTACACCACGAGGAACAGGCCGCCGCCGTCCTTGGCCGCCGTGTAGGGGAAACGCCAGAGGTTGCCCAGGCCCACCGCGCTGCCTGCGGTGGCCAGGACGAAGCCGAGCTTCGAGCCGAAGGAGCTCTTCTTGTGCGTGTGTGTTGTCATGTTCGACCTTTCGCGCGCTGCCTTCAAAGATTCGGGGAATGATAGCAGTTTTAGCGAGGTCGGACGCGCTTAAAGGGGCAAGTGGCGGACGCGAATCACTCGGTGGCCTCGAAGAGGTCGAGCAGCTCTTGCTTGTTGTGGATCTCGAGCTTGGCGTAGATGTGCTTCACGTGGCCGCGCACGGTGTTCTCCGAGATGATGAAGGCCTCGGCGATGTGGGCCTTGCTGCGGCCGCGCACGAGCAGCCCCAGGATCTCGAACTCGCGGCGCGTGAGGCCGTACTGCTCGGCGAGCTTCTCGCAGCGACGGGCGGTGTAGTCGGCCGGGCCCGAGGCATCGGCCGATGCGGCCTGTCCGGCAGGGGAGTCGCCGGGGTGCGGGGCCTGCTCGGAGGCGGGCTGCCCGGCGAGCGCCTGGGCGCCGGGGGCTGCGGCCAGGGCGTCGAGCTCGGCGTGCAGGGCGGCGGTGCGCGTGGCGGGGGTGTCGTCCTCGTCGTCGTCGTTGATCTCGGCGAACACGAGGTGGTTGCCGTCGGAGGAGGTGTCCATCACGAACAGCGTCACCATGACGAGTGCCCACACCACGACGGAGACGGTGAGGAAGTGGCTGTGGCCCGTCGACACCATGGCGTCGCCGATAATCTTGCCCACGGTGAAGGGCAGCGAGTAGGCGATCCAGCCCGTGGAGTACACCGCCACCGGGTCGTAGGAGCTGTGGCGCGCCACGTCGCTGATGGCCAGGAAGAGGAACACGATGAGGAAGGTCTGCGCCGTGCGCACGAGCGACAGGATGTAGCTTGAGGCGGTGGCGTCCAGGTAGGGCTCGAAGATGAGCGCCGTGGCCATGAGCACCAGGATGATGCGCCAGGTGCGGCTGAAGTTGAGGCCGCGGCCCAGGGGGGCCAGCCAAACCACCATGATGGCCGCGATGAGCACCTCGCAGCCATGGTGCAGAAGGACGGAGGCGTGGTAGGGCTCGGGCAGGCCCTCGAGCAGCAGCGACTGCACGATGCCGATGGTGAGGCTGAATGCCGCCACGCCTGCGGCGAGCCGCCCCAGGGAGGCCACGGTACGCCAGTTGTAGTAGCGCTTGGGCTCGGCGGTGTCGGCGGGGGGCTTGGCGAGGGAGGCCCTCACGCAGCCGAAGGTGAGCCAGGGCACCAGGGCCAAGACGACGGCGGCCGGCCAGGCGCTCATGAGGTCGACGGCGGCCTTGCAGGCAGAGCCCACCACCATGGTGGCGAAGACCAGCGGCGCGGCCAGGTGCAGGTCGAGCTTGGCGTAGAACTCGCACCAGCGCGCATAGGCCCACGTGACGCCGATGCCGCCCAGGCCGGATGCCACCGCGGCCATGACGATGCCGCCGGGAAGGACGCCCGTGAGCGACAGGGCGCACAGCGACATGAAGGCCGCCCCTGCGACGTCGGCGGCGACCAGGGCCGCCTTGGGAAGCGAGGATATGGCCCGGCCGCGCCTCATGAGGGCGCGCGAGACGAGCAGCAGCGCCACCAGTGCCACCGACTGGAGGAAGTACATGACCGCCATCGTGGACACCTCTTCGCCCACCGAGGGGCGATGGGTGGTGCAATATATCCAGATGTGGACGAAGCACAGGCCGAAAAAGCACGGCCGCAGGTTCCTAAGCGCAGTCAAGGCAGTCCCTTTCCCTACCCGGCAAACGTGGGAATCATACAACAAACTTGTGACGAGGTGGGCTTTTGGCGGTTTGGGGCGGCGCGAATCCAGACGCCAGCGGCGTGGCGCGCCATTGCGGAATCGGCCTCTCACGTGGTGTTTCGCGCATGGGGCCAGGCAGTTGCCAAAAGAGTACCCTTTTGGGGTTGCACAACGTCTACCAGGCATTTTATGCGTAAGTACCCGTTTGATGCCGTGGTGGGAGCAAGCGTGCGCGACGTATTGTGAGTCTCGGCCGGCGGGGTTGGCGCGCATCCCCGCCGGCGGCACGCACATCGCTGCGTGCATGACATCCAACCATTTTGGACAAGGAGCGTGGCACATATGAAGACTGCCAACACCCTTTTCGCGCAGAACATCACCCGTCGCAACTTCTCCGTCGCCGCTGCCGGCCTGGCTGGCACGCTGGCCCTGAGCGGCGCCCTCAAGGGCCGCGCCCTGGCCGACGAGGCCCTGTCCTTCACCGCCGGCACCTACACCGGCACGGGCACCGGCAACGGCGGCGACATCGTCGTCGAGGTCACCTTCTCCGACACCGCGCTTGAGTCCATCGAGGTCACCTCTCAGTCCGAGACGCCCGCCGTCGTGGGCCAGGGCTGCATGGACATCATGTGCGGCCGCATCGTCGACGCGCAGAGCGTGGGCGTGGACACCGTGACCGGCGCCACCGCCACCTCCCAGGGCATCATCGACGCCGTGAGCGACGCCGCCAACCAGGCCGGCGCCCCCGAGGCCTTCTTCGCCGCCGTCGAGACCCAGGTCGAGCAGACCGAGAAGGAGCTCGAGGCTGACGCCGTCGTCATCGGCGCCGGCGGCGCTGGCATGAGCTGCGTCATCCGCCTGGAGGAGCAGGGCAAGCACGTCGTGCTCGTCGAGAAGACCTACCGCCTGGGCGGCTCCATCTCCGTGTCCGGCGGCAACCAGGTCGTGTGCGGCTCGCAGCTCCAGAAGGACTGCGGCGTGACCGAGGACACCCCCGAGCAGATGATCGCCGACTTCCAGGAGAACGGCGAGAACATGTGCAACGAGGACCTCATCAGCGTCTACGCCTACAACGTGGGCGAGGTCACCGACTGGCTCAACCAGGACCACGCCCTGGACTACAACACCGACGCCGGCCTGCACCAGCTCGCCGAGTACACCTACAACCGCGAGCTCGCCTACATGGGCGGCGGCTACCTGGCCTCCGAGACCCTGCAGGAGCAGATCGCCGCGACCGACGCCGAGGTGCTGACCTGCACCCGCGCCACCGAGCTCATCGTCGAGGACGGCAAGGTCGCCGGCATCAAGGCCAGCGCCGAGGACGGCACCCAGTACACCATCAAGGCCGACGCCGTGGTGCTCGCCACGGGCGGCTACGGCAACGCCGAGAAGTGGCTCACCGAGGACCTGGCCAAGCACTCCCTGTACTACGGCCTGCTGACCTCCACGGGCGACGGCCTGGACATGGCCACCGCCGAGGGCGTCGACGCCGCCACCACCATGATCGAGTACGCCAAGCTCTACCCCAACGGCGTCGAGGTCTCCGAGCATCGCGCCAAGTCCACCATCGACGGCAACCTCGTCGTGTGGCCGATGAGCGCCATCCTCGTCTCCCCCGAGGGCGAGCGCGTCGTGAACGAGAAGGACTCCAACCACCACATCCTCGCCGTTGAGCAGCAGCAGACCAACTCCATGCTCTACCTGCTCATGGACGCCGAGAACTGGGCCGTGTGGTACGAGAAGCTCCCCGGCACCGGCTTCAACATGAAGGCCGTCGAGGGCTACCTGGAGGCCAACGGCTCCTCCACGCCCGTCTTCGCCCACGCCGACACCCTCGAGGAGCTCGCGGGCCTCGTGGGCATGGACGCCGCCGTGCTGACCCAGACCGTCGAGGACTACAACGCCGGCGTCGAGGCTGGGCAGGACGAGTTCGGCCGCACCGGTGACTACCTCCAGATGAAGATCGGCGAGGGCCCCTACTACCTGGTGGAGCAGAAGCCCCGCTACGCCACCACCATGGGCGGCCTCGTGGTCAACTCCTCGCTCGAGGTCCAGAACAACTCTGGCGTCTCCATCGAGGGCCTCTTCGCCGCCGGCGAGGTCGTGGGCGCGGTCATGGGCTCCAACAGCCCCTCCGGCGCCAACAACGGGTGGGCGCTGACCTCCGGCAAGCTCGCCGCCGACACCATCTGCGCTTAAGGGAGTTGCGGAACCTCGGCGGCTGCGTTCTCGGGAGGCTTACGTACGTTCAGTACGCTGCGCCTCCCGACGCCTTGCCGCCGAGAACCCGCTTTTAGAGGGCGGAACCTGGCGCGCTGCGTTCCGCAGGGCCTCACGCGCGGTGCGCATCTTTGATGTACGTCCAGTACGCTACGGCCCTGCGCGCCTTGCGCATCAGAACCCGCTTTTAGAGGGCGGAACCTCGTCTGAGCGTGTTTGTTTTACCTCCCATCCTCGGGGTGTCCGGGGGTGGGAGGTTTTTTGTTTGCGGTGTTGGGAGGGGGCGGGCAAGAGGGTTTTTGGCCGTGAAAGAGAAGCGGGCGGCACCCTCGACTTCAAAAGGGTGCCGCCCGTTGGTGTTGCGATTTGAGATGAGAAACAAAAGAGAGCCAATACCGCTTGTGAGATGGCGACGCCCTGCTCTCCCACAGGGTTGCCCCTGCAGTACCATCG
>CAVEWV010000061.1:0-17233 GCA_963619535.1 Acutalibacteraceae bacterium
GCTTGGTATAGCCGCGGTGCTCGCAACCCTCGAAGCCCTTGAGGTACTCCAGGAAGTAGCTGAGCATGACCGGCTCGCCGGCCCACTTCATCTCCTTGCCGATGGTGGCGTGGCCGGTGGGCCAGCAGTGGTAGCGCGTGCCCTCGGGCATGTTGTACTCGTTCTCGAGGTAGGCGCCGCCCGACTTGTCGCAGTGGTCGGAGTACCAGTCCACGGCCTCGCCCGACTCGTCGGCCCACATCTTCCAGATGCGCATATCGCACACGCCGTCGGCGTAGTGGACCACGTCGTTGACGATCTCCATCTTGTCGATGGTGGCGCCGGCGGCCTGCTGCAGCTTGGAGTCGACCGAGCCCACGGCCGAGCAGCGGATGCCGAAGCCCTGCTCCATCGGGTCGATGAGCAGGACCTGAGCGCCCTCCTCAGCGGCGGTCACGGCGCAGAAAAGACCGGCGTCGCCGGCGCCGCACACGAGCACCTCGCACTCGAGCGTCTCGGTGCAGTCGGCGTCGGTGATGGCGGGCGCCTCACCCAGCCAGGCGGGAACCTCAAGGGCCTCGGCGGCAGCCTCGTCGGCCAGGGCGGGGGCAGCGCAGAGGGCGGCGCTGGCAGCGGCGGCGATGCCGGCGCCTGCGACGAACTGACGGCGTGTGGCGGTGGTGGTGGACATAGGTGCGCTCCTTTTCAGACACGTGCAGGGTTGGATGCGAAGGCCGCCGCTCGGGCAGCTCCCCGCTTGACGAGCCACATCCTGCACCGCGCCGGCCCCGGCACAGTATCCCCCAATGGGAGTCGATACGTCCCAGCCCACCTTTTCACCCACCATACCCCATGGGGGGATTGTCCCTATTTACCAGGTAATTTAGTGTATCGGCTCCCATGTGGCGCAATCTTGGGCATGCATGCCGTCGCACACGGCGCTATGATGGCGCGCACACGCATCGACACGGCAAGGGGGCGTTGTGAGCAAGACAGCCGATCTAGACAAGCACACGCCCGTAGGCGCAACCGAGCAGCCCACGCACGGCGCACCGCAATCGGACGTGCAGGCGTTCGCAGCCGCACGGCGCGCCGCCCCCTTGCTCATCCTGCTCGGCTATCTGTTCGCCCCGCTCTCGATCCGCCTTTCCAACACCGCGCTCTATCCCCTCTTCGACGCCGTGATGCCGCTGGCCCGCGACGTGAACGTGGGCACAGGCGTGGTGGTGAGCCTGCTCGTGGTGCTGGCGGCCCTCCACAGGCCGCACCTGTTGCGAGCAAAGGCGCTGGGCGCGGGATGTGTGGCATGCGCCCTGGCAGGTTCGGCGCTCATGGCGGCGGGCATCGCCGCCTCCTCGCCGGCGCTTCTGTGTGCAGGGGCCGTGCTGCGCAGCCTGGGCGGCACATGGCTGACCCTTCTCGTGACCATCGCATGCTGCGACCTGCCCGAGCGCTGGATGCTTGCAGGGGTCCCGGCGGCCTCGCTTGCAGGGTATGCCCTGGCCTGGGGCGCGGCGTCCTTGAGCCAGCAGGCGGCACTAGGGCTTTGGGCCGCCGCCCCGCTTGTCATGTACCTCTGCTGCCGTACAGGCGCAAACAGGCTGGTAGAAAACATCGCCGCCGCGCCTGCGCAGGACGACGCGCAGCTCATGCGGCCCGCCTCGTATCTGCCTTTCACCAACCGCATGTTCGTGTGCATGTTCCTAGCCACGGCGATCCTGGGCTTCAACCTGCGCCTGGGGCCGGTCGAGGGAGGGGCATCCTCGCCGCTGGCGGGCGTCGTCGTCTTGGCGGGACTGGCCCTGGGTGGCTGGTTCGGCACACACGGCCGCCTCTACGACACCGCGTTTCGCATAGGCGTGGTGCTTTCGGTTGCGGCGTTTCTCGCCATGCCGCTCACAGGCTATCTGGCGGTTTCGCAAAACCTGCTCACCGCGGCAAGCGCGTGCTTCGACACGGTGTTCACCCTGGTCATGGTGGCAGCGGCGCGGCGAAACCGCCTTTCTGCCCTCACCGTGCTCGCCTGGGGCTCCACGATGTCCACCCTGGGCAGCATCGTCGGCGCCAACCTGGGCGCCTTCGTGGCGGCGGGCACGGCTGGGCAGGTGGCGTTTCTCGCCTCGGGCACTGCGGCCACGGCCTTTGTGGCATACGTGCTGCTCGGCCTTGCCGACTTCAGCTTTGCCGACACCATCGCTGGCATCGAACCCGTGCAGCCCCTGCAGGTGCCCCAGCTCAGCGACGCCGAGCGCTTTGAGAACGCCTGCGCGCGCCTCTCCCAGGCGCACAGCCTCACCCCGCGCGAGTCCGAGGTCTTCGCGCTGCTCGCCCGCGGGCGCAACAACGCCTTCGTGCAGGAGGAGCTCACCCTCACGCGCAACACGGTGAAGGTCTACATCAAGCACGTCTACGCCAAGCTGGGCGTCCACTCCCAACAGGAGCTCATCGACCTGGTGGAGAGGGGATAGCGGCAACGCGCTGCGCGGGAATGCACGCCACAAGGCGCGACGGGCCCGCGAAGCCTCGCCGTGCCTGCATGTGACGCGCCGCCTAGGAAGACGCCCGCCGGCCACCGCCCGGCCCGCAAGCCCCCGCCGAGCCGCACGCGCCCGTGTGGTTTGCCTGTCCCATTTCGCCCATTCGTCCCCCTTGCCCCTTGACCTCACCTCAACTTTAGGTGTCACAATCCCACCGGGAGAACGCGGGCTGCGCAACGGGAGCCCGCAGGGAGAAAGGGAGACACCACCATGGTGACACGCACGTTTCAGGGAATTGAGCTTCCCCAGCTCGGCTTCGGCGCGATGCGACTGCCGCTCGTCGAGGGCACGGAGGGCCAGATCGACGAGACGCAGGTCGCCCAGATGGTGGCCTACGCCCTGGAGCACGGCGTGAACTACTTTGACACTGCCTGGGCCTACCACGGCGGCCAGTCGGAGCTGGTGATGGGCCGCGTGCTCAAGGCCCACCCGCGCGAGGGCTTCTACCTGGCCAGCAAGTTCCCCGGCTATGACCTGGCCAACATGGGCAAGGTGGAGGAGATCTTCGAGAAGCAGCTCGAGAAGTGCCAAGTGGAGTACTTCGACTTCTACCTCATCCACAACGTCTGCGAGCTCAACATCGACGCCTACCTCGACCGCTCCTTCGGCACCTACGAGTACCTGCTCGAGCAGAAGAGGAACGGCCGCATCCGCCACCTGGGCTTCTCGGCGCACGGCTCGGTGGAGGTGATGGAGCGCTTCCTCGACGCCTACGGCGAGGGGATGGAGTTCTGCCAGATTCAGCTCAACTACCTGGATTGGGAGTTCCAAGACGCCCGCGGCAAGCTTGAGCTGCTCGGGCGCCACAACATCCCGGCATGGGTGATGGAGCCCCTGCGCGGCGGCCGCCTGGCCAACCTCGCCCCCGAGGAGGTCGCGCGCCTTGCGGCCCTGCGCCCCCAGGAGAGCCCCGTGGGCATGGCCTTCCGCTTCATCCAGGGCCTGCCCAACATCGTGGTGACCCTCTCGGGCATGTCGGACTTCGCCCAGCTCAAGGCCAACATCGACACCTTCGCGACCGAGGAGCCCCTCAGCGCGGACGAGCAGCGCGAGGTGCTGGCGCTCGCGGCCGAGATGACGGCGAGGACCTCCGTGCCCTGCACGGCCTGCCGTTACTGCACCGACCACTGCCCCCAGGGCCTGGACATTCCTGCGCTGCTGGCGCACTACAACGAGTACAACTTCACCAACGGCGGCTTTTTGCCCATGATGGCGGTTCAGGCGCTCGACGAGGACGCACGCCCGAGCGCCTGCCTGGGATGCGGGGCCTGCAGCGCCGTGTGCCCCCAGGCCATCGACATCCCCGCCGCCCTGGCCGACTTCGCCGAGAAGCTGGGCTTTTAGCGAGGCTAGCGGAGCGGTGTGACCCGGCCTGCGGGTTTGCCCGGGACACCCGCAGGCCAACATGCGCGTCAGCCGCTGAACAAGATGGGGCCGGCCGCGCAGCCTGTAAGGCTTGCGCGGCCGGCCCCTGCCGTGTGCGCCCTCGCTTAGGCGCCTATTCCCCTTGCGCGGGAGTCGTCTTTATCCAGAACAGGAAGAACCACCACTTCACGGCGATAAGCACCGCAAGGCAGATGCGCATGGGCAGGACGGGCGTGACCACCCCGATGACGATGAGCATGGTCGAGACGGGGATGCAGATGCACAGCTTGGTCTTGAGCGGCATGCTGCGCGTCTGGATGAAGCCCTCCAGGTGGTTGCGGTAGAGCTTCGTGGAGCAGAACCAGCCGTGGAAGCGCTCCGAGCCGTTGGCGAAGCATGCGGCAGCAAGCAGCAGGAAGGGCGTCGTGGGCAGGATGGGCAGCACCACGCCCACGGCCCCCAGCGCCGTGAACACGAAGCCGAGCACCACGAGCAGGTGGCGCACGACGGGGATGCGCAGAAGCGGCGACTTCTTCTTTGCGGGCATATCCCGCGCCCCGGGCTCGCCCGATGCGCCATACCCGCATTCCTGCGCGGCCCTCGCCTCGCCCGCCTGGGTGCGCCCGGGCCTCTCTTCCTGCGGCATGGGTCCTCCTAGAGTAAGCAACGGCATATTCTAGGAGGATTTTAGCAGCATCGAACTCTTTGTCACCCATCGATGACTTGCACCGCAAACCAACAGAAAGCGCGCCGGGGCAGGGGAAGCCTCCCCGCCCCGGCGCGCTTAGTCGGCAACGCCGCGCGCACGCGGGCCTCTACCCCGGCGCGCCCGCCCGTCGGCTCTGTACGCACGCAGGCTTTTGAGTCGCGAACTCCCGCCCCGGCGCTCCCGCTCGTCGCCGCCGGGCGCGCGCCCTCTACCCCGCGTCACCCGCCAGCTCGCCCGCCTGCCTTCCCCACTCCCCTACCAGCGTGCGGCGTCGGCCCCGTCGATGGCGATGTCGGCCTCGAAGAACGCCTTGAGGGCCGCGATGCCGTACGCCGTGTCGCGCACGCCGGCCGTCTCGTAGCTGGAGTGCATGGCCAGCTGGGGCATGCCGATGTCCACACAGTGCACGCTCACCTGCGTGTTCGAGAGGTTGCCCAGCGTGGAGCCGCCCGCCACGTCGCTGCGGTTGGCGAAGGTCTGCAACGGCACGCCCGCCTGCCTGCACAGGCGCGTGAACACCGCGCGGCTGAAGGCGTCGGTCGTGTACTTCTGGTTCGCCGCCTCCTTGACGACGGGGCCGGCGTTGAGGCGGGCGCGGTTGCAGTCGTCGGACTTGCCGGGGACGTTGGGGTGCACCGCGTGGGCGTTGTCGCAGCTCACCATGAACGACTTGGCTTGGGCGCGCAGGTAGTCCTGCTCGGTCTTGCCCAAGGCGGCGTTCAGGCGCACGAGCACGTCGTGCAAGAACGTGGACATGGCGCCCTGCTTGGTGTTGGAGCCCACCTCCTCGTTGTCGAAGAGGGCCACCACCTGCACGCAGGCGTCGTTGGGCGCGGCGGCCAAGAGACCCTTGAGCGCCACGAAGGCGCACTGCAGGTCGTCGAGCTTGGGGCTGGAGACGAACTCGCGCTCGAAGCCCCAGACGCTGCCCTGCTGGCGGTTCACCAGGAAGAGGTCCTTGCCCAGGATGTCCTCCACGGCGCAGCCCACGCGTGCCGCCACCTGCTCGTCGAGCGCGCCCTTGCCCAGGGCCCCCGCGCTCATGAGGGGGCACAGGTCAACCTGGCGGTTGAGCGCCTTGCCGTCGTTGACCGAGCGGTCGAAGTGGATGCACAGGTTGGGGATGATGAGCACGTCCTCGTCGATGTGTACCAGGCGGGCCTCGATGCCCTCCGGTGTCTGCACGAGCACGCGGCCCGCCAGGCCCAGGGGCCGGTCGAACCAGGTGGAGTCGATGGGCCCGCCGTACACCTCCACGTTGAGGCGCAGGTAGTCGGCCGGGCCCTCAAGCTCGGGGACGGCCTTCACCTTGAACGTGGGCGAGTCGGTGTGGGCGGCGGCTATCTGAAAGTGGTAGTCGCCCAGGCCCGCGCCCACCCGGAAGGCGATGAGGCTGGAGTTGTTGCGCACCGCGTAGTAGCTGCCGCCGGGCACGACCTGCCAGGCGTCGCCCTCGCGCAGGCACGCAAAGCCCGCCTCGTCGAGGTAACGCCGCGCCGTGGCCACCGAATGGAACATGGACGGCGACTGCCTGATGAACTCGACGAGCTCCTGGGAGGTCTCGATGTCGTTCTTCTCACTCATGTTTGACTTAGATCCTTTCGTGCGGGGCTAGGAGAGCAGCTCGGCCAGGACGCGCGCGGCCAGAGTCCTGGGGAGCAGCACCGGAAGGCCGCTCGCCTGCTCCAGGGCCTGCTTCATGGCGCAGGAGAACCCCATGCAGTCGGTGCACAGGAAGGCCAGGTCCTTGCCCGCGAACTGCGCGCCGGCGCGGGCCACCTCCTCGAAGTCGAGGTAGGGGCTCGCGCTGGCCACGAACACGTCCACGCCGCTCTTGCCCCAGAACTCGTAGGCCTGCTGCACCTGGTCGGGCATGGGCACGAGCACGCCGATGCGCCGCCCGCCCGCAAGCGAGCGCGCCGCCGAGTGCAGCAGGGGCTGCGGCTCCAGGAAGATGCCCTTGTGGCGGAACTGCGGGAACACGCCGGTGCAGAAGAGGGCCACCACGTCGGCCCCCTCCTGCTCAGCCTGGTCGATCTTCGCCTGGACGAGCGGCGTCACGAAGCGCTGGGTGAAGTGGGCCTGGCGGCCGTCGCGCATGCGCGACACGAGGGCCTCGTCGCCCGGCTCGAACGTGACCTGCGCCTCCACCTGCTCGAGCGTGAAGTCGTCGAGGGCCCCGTACTCGCGCACCTCCACACCCGCAGGCAGCAGGGCCGCGATGTCGCCCATGATGTCGGTGCGCGGCGCCTGGCCTATCGTGACGGCGGCGAGCACGCGCACACGGCCCGCCACGCCCGCGGCCTCAGGGCAGCCGGGGTCGGCGGCGCCTGCGCTCATCTCGGCGGGCACGGCGCTACTCGCTCTCGTTGACGGGACGGCCCTGCCCGAAGGTCTGGAACTGCTTCATGGGCCCGTACAGCTCGATGAGGTGGTCGAACTCGGCCTGGTTGTAGAACGCGCACTTGCCCGGGCCGAAGTACTTGGCGACCTCCACGGCGAAGCGCGCGGCCGTCTCCACGTCGGCGGGGCGGCTCGCGCCGGTGGCGCAGCCGGCGGTGGGCATCTCGGCGGTGATGGCCACGCCCACCACGGGGGCGTCGGTCACCACGGCGGGCTGCAGGATGGAGTTGAGGTGGTGCAGGTCGTTGCCGTAGGGCGTGATGTCCTGCTGGGCCAGCGGGAAGATGGCGGGCAGCTTGCCGGTGACGGTGGTGTAGATGTCCATGAGGTCGTTGGACACCTCGAGGATGTAGCCCTCCTTCACCGTGTTGGAGATGGCGATGCCGTTGAGGTTGATGACGCGGTTGCCCTTGGTGGTGTCGATGGACAGCACGGCGTCCATGCGCGCGTCGATCTCGGCCTCGTTGCACTGCACCATGGAGATGGGCGAGTCCATGAAGGGCACGGGGAAGTGGTCCTGCGTGGGGGCGTTGGGGCAGATGTGGGTGGCCACGATGACGTCGCCCTCGAGCACGTCGCCGGCGGCGTGCATCTTGGAGAGCTTGAGCGCGCAGGCAAGCGCCGCCAGGGCGCCGTCGCCGTCGGACACGAAGCCCGTCATGGTGGGGCGGGCGCCCAGGCCGCCCAGGCGGCCCACAACGCCCAGCGTGGGGGCGCTGCCGCCGCTCGACTTGCCGTTGGAGCCCTTGATGAGGGCCTTGATGCAGTCGGTGGAGCCCTTGGCGCCCGTGATGGTGGTCACGACCACCTCGTCGGCGCCGGCCTCAAGCAGCAGCTGCTTGGCCGACTCGCCGCAGGCGGCGGGGGAATCGAGCAGCTCGAACATGTCCAGGACCTCTTTTAACAGCATGGCAACCTCAGACCTTTCACGACGTGATAGCATACCTGAACGCGGCAATGCCGCATGCGCGGGTATATTTCCGCGTTTTCAAACGGGGGAGAGTATATTCCTCATAGGTTTCAAAGGGTTTACGAATCGCGTTTCACTGTTCCAAGACAGTCGTGAGTTCCAAGACAAGGAGAGCACCCATGGCACTTGACAGCACCCTTTCCCGCCGCTCGTTCATGGCCGCCGCTGCCGGCACCGTCGCCGCCGCAGGCCTCGCCGGCACCTTCACCGCCTCCCAGGCCGCCCAGGCCCAGGCCGAGGAGTCGCACCAGGGCGGCACGCTGACCGTCTCGCTGGCCTCCGCCCCCTCCAAGCTCGACCCCATCCACTATTCCGGCACCTATGAGGGCCAGATCATCTGCGAGGTCACCGACCGACTCATCGAGTACAACGACGACCTGTCCGAGTTCGTGCCCTCCCTGGCCACGAGCTGGGAGGTCTCCGAGGACGGCATCACCTACGTCTTCCAGATCCGCGACGACGCCGCCTTCACCGCCTCCGACTACCACGACGCCCGTCCCCTCACCGCCCAGGACGTGGCCTACTCGCTGAACCGCTCCGGCGAGCTGTCCGACAACGCCCGCCTCTCCATGCTCGACAAGGCCGAGGCCACCGGCGACTACGAGGTCACCTGCACCCTGACCAACGCCTGCGCCGCCTTCCTCACCGCCCTGACCGACGCCGGCAACTCCATCATCGCCCAGGAGGACGTCGAGGGCTACGGCGACGACTTCGGCAAGAACCTGTGCGGCTCGGGCCCCTTCAACCTCACCGAGTTCTCGCTCGACGAGCGCGCCGTGCTCGAGGCCAACGACGCCTACTGGTTGGGCCGCCCCAACGTCGACACCCTCGTCTTCCGCTTCATCACCGACCTGACCCAGAACGGCAACGCCGCCGTGACCGGCGAGGTCGACATCGCCACCGACATCCAGGGCGAGGCCATCTCCACCGTCGAGGGCGCCGACGCCTGCGAGCTGTGGACCACTCAGGCCCTCCAGATCAACTACATGCGCTTCAACTCCCGCGACGAGATCGAGGGCAGGGCGAACCCCCTGGCCGACGTCAACGTGCGCAAGGCCCTGGCCATGGCCGCCGACTGGGACGCCATCCGCTCGGCGCTCTACCAGTACAACGACGCCGTGCCCGGCTACCTGCCCATCCCCTTCGGCTCCTGGGCCTACGACGCCAGCCTCGAGAGCCTGGCCCCCAGCTACGACATCGAGCAGGCCATGCAGCTCATGAGCGACGCCGGCTATGCCAGCGGCTTCGACATCTCCATGTACGTCACCAACAACCAGGCCCGCATCGACCTGACCACCATGCTCCAGGCCTACTGGTCGGTCCTGGGCGTGAACCTGACCCCCGTCGTGGGCGAGTGGGGCTCCTTCTCCGACGCCGTCTGCGGCGGCAAGGCCGACACCTACGCCATGTCGTGGTCCTGGTATCCCGACCCCTACTTCTTCCTCAACAACCTCTTCGCCTCCAACCAGACCAGCGCCATCGGCAACGGCGCGGGCTACGTCAACGCTGAGGTTGACGACCTGCTCCTCAAGGCCGTCCAGACCACCGACCAGGACGAGCGCGCCGAGTACTACCAGCAGGTCATCGAGATTGCCATGAACGACTGCGTGGGCGTGTACTACGCCGTCCCCAACCTGTACTACGCCGTGAACACCCGCGTCCACGACTTCGTGCAGCGCCCCGACGGCACCCTGCGCTTCATCACGCCCGACCGCAACACCTGGGTCGACTAGGCTCGCCCACATAGGCTTTTGCCGCGCAGGCGCGTGCTTTTCGGCGCGCCTGCGCTTTTCGCGTCTTTAGGGGCGCCTCCGCACATCCGCCCACGACCTTAAGAAACGGTGGTGAACCAGGTGCTAAAAACCATTCTCAAGCGCGTCTTGCAGGCCATACCCACCCTGCTGATCGTGGTTACCTTCACGTTCATCCTCACACGCATGATCCCGGGCAACCCCGCACAGACCATCCTGGGCCCGCAGGCCACGGCCGAGAGCATCGCGGCCATGGAGGTCAAGCTCGGCCTCGACCAGCCCCTGTGGGTGCAGTACATCGACTACATCCTCGCGGTGCTCCAGGGCGACTTCGGCACGTCGTACTCCTACAACCAGCCCGTCACCGAGCTTATCGCCCAGCGCATCCCCGCCACCCTGCAGATCACCGTGGTGGGCCTGGTCATCGCCATCATCATCGGTGTGTGCATCGGCATCTACTCGGCGCTGCACCAGTACTCCGCCGGCGACTACGTGTTCATGGTGCTCGCGCTTGTGGGCGTGTCGATGCCCATCTTCTGGCTGGGCCTCATGCTCGTGAAGTACCTGGCCGTTGACCTGGGATTCTTCCCCGTGTCGGGACGCGGCGACGGGTCGTTCGGCGACCTGCTCTACCACATGGTGCTGCCGTGCCTGTGCCTGGCCACCATCCCCACGGCCACCTTCGCGCGCATCACGCGCTCCAGCATGCTCGAGTCCATCCACGCCGACTCCATCAAGGCGCTGCGCGCACGCGGCATCAAGGAGAAGGCCATCGTGTGGAAGCACGCCCTCAAGAACGCCCTGCCGCCCATCGTGACGGTGCTGGGCCTTCAGATCGCGGGCTGCTTCACAGGCGCCATCCTCACCGAGAGCATCTTCTCGTGGCCCGGCATGGGCACGCTCATCGTGAAGGCCATCACCAACCGCGACTACATGCTCATCCAGGGTGCGGTGCTCTTCTTCGCCATCGTGTTCATCGTGGTCAACCTCGTGGTGGACCTCGTGTACATGGTCATCAACCCGCGCGTGAGCTATGAAGGGGGGTCCAAGTAGCCATGGCAGACATCGCTGCAAACGCGCCGCAGGCAAACGCGGCCGGCTTCTCGCCCGAGTACGACGAGGAGCTGCTGCGCCGCGAGCGCAAGGCCAACAGCGCCTGGAGCAAGCTTCGCCGCAACAAGACCGCCATGGCGGGCCTCATCATCGTGGTGGTGATGGTGCTCCTGGCCGTGTGCGCCCCCGTGTACTCCAACGTCACGGGCTTCCAGTACGACAAGATCGACCCGGTCCACAGCTACCTGGAGCCCGGCTCTGTGGTGAACGACGGCGAGCCCGCCCACCTGCTCGGCACCGACAAGCTGGGCCGCGACCTGCTGTGCCGCCTGCTCTACGGCGCCCAGACCTCGCTCATCGTGGCCTTCGGCGGCACCGTGGTGGCCGGCCTCATCGGCGCGCTCCTGGGCCTCATCGCCGGCTTCTTCGGCGGCTGGGTGGACTCGCTCATCATGCGCATCATGGACGGCATGCTGTCGTTCCCCTTCATCCTGCTCGCCATCATCCTCATGACGGTGCTGGGGTCGGGCCTGTTCAACGTGATCCTGGCCATCGGCATCGGCAACGTGCCCAACTTCGCCCGCGTGCTGCGCGGCGAGGTGATCATCGTGAAGAACGCCGAGTACTGCAACGCCGCGCGCGTGCTGGGCGTCTCCAACACGCGCATGCTCTTCAAGCACATCCTGCCCAACGCCATCTCACCGCTCATCGTGTACGCCACCCTGGGCATCGCCGGCGCCATCATCTCCGAGGCCGCGCTGTCGTTCCTGGGCCTGGGCATCACCGAGCCCACGCCCTCCTGGGGCCAGATCCTCTACTCGGGCAAGGACGTCATGAGCAACCACGCCATCATCTCCACGGTGTCGGGCATCTTCATCCTGGTGACCGTCCTGGGCTTCAACCTGCTGGGCGACGGCATCCGCGACGTCATGGACCCGAAGATGAAGAAGTAGCCCTGCCCGCGCACCCCGCGCGGCACGAGGCACACCGACGCCACGGACCGAGGAGAGGACCACATGAGCGAACACTTGCTCTCTGTTAAAGACTTAAAGACGTACTTCCACACGGCCACGGGCATCGCGCGGGCCGTGGACGGCGTGAGCTTCACGCTCGACGCCGGCAAGACCCTGGGCATCGTGGGCGAGTCGGGCTCGGGCAAGAGCGTCACCGCCAGCTCCATCATGCGCCTGCTGCCCCAGAACGGCAAGATCATGGGCGGTGAGATCGACTTCGACGGCGTGGACGTCATGTCGCTGTCGAAGAAGCAGCTCGTAGCCCTGCGCGGCAACGAGATGGCCATGATCTTCCAGGACCCGATGACCTCGCTCGACCCCGTCTTCAAGGTGGGCAACCAGATGGTGGAGATGATCTGCGCCCACCAGAAGGTCACCAAGGACGAGGCACGCGCCATGGCCATCGACGCCCTGCGCAAGGTGGGCATCCCCAATCCCGAGAAACGCATGGACGCCTACCCCTACGAGCTGTCCGGCGGCATGTGCCAGCGCGTGATCATCGCCATGGCCATCTGCAGCCACCCCAAGGTGATCATCGCCGACGAGCCCACCACCGCCCTTGACGTGACGGTGCAGGCCCGCGTGCTGGAGCTTTTGCGCGAACTGCAGGCCAGCCTCGACACCGCCATCCTGCTCATCACGCACAACCTGGGCGTGGTGTGGGAGATGTGCGACGACGTGATGGTGATGTATGCCGGCCAGACGGTGGAGAAGGCCGACACGAAGGAGCTCTACGCCGAGCCGCTGCACCCCTACACCTGGGGCCTGCTCGACTCCATCCCCAAGCTCTCCGACGAGTCGAAGGGCATGCTCAACACCATCCCCGGCGTGCCGCCCGACCTGCGCCTCACCGGCCAGTGCTGCAACTTCTGCAACCGCTGCCGCTACGCGCAGGACGTCTGCCGCAGCTCCGTGCCGCCCCTGGTGGAGGTCAAGCCGAACCACTTCGTGGCCTGCCACCTGCAGAACGGCACCAACAGGCTCGAGCGCATCATGCGCGACGCCGACACGACGCAAACCGACGCGACCGCCAGGGAGGCCGAGTAATGCCCAACCAAGAGCGCACCGGCGAGCCCATACTCAAGATTCGCCACCTCACCAAGGAGTTCCAGCTCAAGAGCGGCCTTCCCTTCGTGAAGGGTCCCGTCCTGCACGCCGTGACCGACGTGAGCCTCGACCTGTACGAGGGCGAGACGCTCGGCGTCATCGGCGAGTCGGGCTGTGGCAAGTCCACCCTGGGCCGCACCGTCACCATGCTCCACAAGGCCACCTCGGGCACGGTTGAGTTCGAGGGCCGTAACATCTTCGAGCTGGAGGGCGCCGAGCTCACGAGCCTGCGCAAGGACATCCAGATGGTGTTCCAGGACCCGTTCTCCTCGCTCGACCCGCGCCTGACCTGCGGCGACCTCATCGCCGAGCCGCTCATCGTGCACGGCATCATGCCCGACAAGAAGGAGCGCGACGCCTTCGTGCTGTCGCTCATGAAGGAGGTGGGCCTGGACGTCCAGCACGTCAACCGCTTCCCGCACGAGTTCTCCGGCGGCCAGCGCCAGCGCATCAACGTGGCGCGCGCCCTGGCCCTGAGCCCCAAGGTCATCGTGTGCGACGAGCCCGTGTCGGCCCTGGACGTGTCCATCCAGGCGCAGGTGCTCAACCTGTTCAACCGCCTGCAGCGCGAGCACAACATCGCCTACATCTTCATCAGCCACGACCTGTCGGTGATCAAGCATGTCTCCGACCGCATCGCCATCATGTACCTGGGGCACGTGGTGGAGCTGTGCCAGGCCGACCAAATCTACCAGAACCCGCTGCACCCCTACACGAAGGCGCTGCTGTCGGCCATCCCGCCCGAGTCGCCCTTCCAGAAGAAGGAGCGCATCGTGCTGGAGGGCGAGATCCCCAGCCCCATCGGCGACCAGGTGGGCTGCCCCCTGGCCGGGCGCTGCCCCTACTGCACCGACCGCTGCCGCACCGAGCTGCCCCAGCTGCGCGACAACGGCGATCGCCACCAGGTGGCCTGCTTCCTGTACGAGTAGCGCGGGGCAGGTTGCGAGCGGCGCGGGGCGGACGGACGGCGGGCGGGCGGCGAGATGCCCGCAGGGCGAAAGTCGCGCCGCGCGGCTGGTCTGAACGGCACGCAGGCCATAAGGCACAGGCCCGCGCCCCCGTCCGCCCAACGCTTCACACAAGCGCTTCACAAGCCTGCTAAACTCGCGGGCCGCATCCCGACTGACGAGGGTGCGGCCCGCACCTCTCTCAACCCTCAAAGGAGACACGCACATGGGCGTCACCAAGCAACAGCTTCACCAGCTCGTGCTCGACAACAAGGACGAGCTGCTCGACCTGTGCTCCAAGCTCATCCAGATCAAGAACCAGAGCCCCATCGACGACCAGCTCCCCGCCATGCACTTCGTGGCCGACTGGCTCGCCTCCAAGGGCATCTCCTCGGAGATGATGGGCCCCAAGCCCGACTACCCCTGTCTGCAGGCCCGCATCGGCTCCGACGAGGGCTTCCGCGTGGTGCTCAACGGCCACGTCGACGTGGTGCCCGTGGGCGACCCCGCCGGCTGGGACTACGACCCCTTCTGCGGCACCGTCACCGACACCAAGATCCTGGGCCGCGGCACCTCCGACATGAAGTGCGGCCTGGCCACCCTCATGTTCACGATGGGCCTGCTCAACACCTCCGGCGCCGAGCTCGGCGGCGACATCCGCCTGCACGTGGTGTGCGACGAGGAGATCGCCGGCACCGGCACCACCTGGTTCTGCGAGAACGGATACGCCGACGGGGCCGACGCCGTGATCATCGGCGAGCCCACCGGCCATGACACCATCGAGATCGGCCAGAAGGGCATCCTGCGCCTCACCCTCGTGGCCACGGGCGTGCCCGGCCATGGCAGCACCGGCAACTACAAGGGCGTCAACGCCATCGAGAAGCTCGCCCAGGTCCTCCCCTACGTGAAGCGCATCACCCAGGTGGCCGGCCACTTCAAGCCCGAGCAGGAGCGCGCCGTGGCCAACTCCAAGGCCATCGCCAAGCGCTGCATCCCCGTGCCCGGCGTGGAGAACGTCATCGACCACGTGTCCACCAACATCGGCACCATCGCGGGCGGCACGCGCGCCAACGTCGTGCCCGACCGCGCCACGGCCCTCATCGACTGCCGCCTTCCCTGCGGCACCGACCACGCCGAGGTGGTTGCCGCGGTGGACGCGCTCATCGCCGAGTCGGGCGTTGAGGGCGTGACCGCCGAGTACAACTGGATCTCCGAGGGCAACTACACCGACGACACCTGCCTGCTCGTGACCAGCTACAAGAAGAACATCGAGGCCGTGTGGGGCGAGGAGTGCCTGCCCGCCTACCAGTGGGCCTCCTCCGACGCCCAGCACTACCGCGACCTGGGCTGCCCCACCATCCAGTTCGGCCCGTCCAACAACGCCGGCATCCACGGCTACAACGAGGACGTGGACGTGGCCGACGTGATCCACGCCGCCGAGATCCACATGCTGTCGCTGTGCGACATGCTCGGAATCGAGTAGGAAGCACGCGCAAGGACAATGCTGCGGGCGGGAGGTGTGACACGCTTCCCGCCCGGCATGCGAAGAGCCGCCCCGACGTGCCGTTTGGCGCGCTGGGGCGGCTCTTTTAGGTAAAGCGGGGGATGAGGGGCGCGAAGCGGGGCGGTGCTATATGGATGCCCCGCCCCGGGCGCCGCCTGCTACCAGGGCCCGGCAAGCAAGGCGGCGCGGCGCCGGAAGGCCGCGTGCGCGCATCCGCCCGGACAGGCGTTCAGGCGAGCTTACTTCGGCCCGAAGAGGTAGAACTGGTTGCCGGCGTCCACATGGCCGGCGAACTCAAGCCAGCGCCTGAACTCGCAGCCCTCGGGGTAGTCCACGGTGGCGCGGCTCTTGCAGTCCTCGTGCAGCACGTCGAGGCTCACGTGCAGGATGTGGCCGTTCTCCACCACCTTGCCCCGGCGGCCCTCCTCGGTGTACTTGCCCGGCACCTGCGAGGGGTCGAGCACCACCACGGTCTGGCCGTCCTCCTCGATGCCCACCACGGCCACGAAGTGCCCGCCGTGCGAGAACAGGCCCACCCAGCCGTCCTCGGGGCGGTCGCCGCCCACGTTGGCGATGCCCATGTAGCCGGCCAGCAGAAGCGAGCGCACGAGCTCCTTGTCCATGGTCTGCACCAGGTCGAGGTCGAAGCGCTCGGCCAGGTAGGGGGCATACTTGCCCATGTCGGTGCCCGGGCTGTGGTTGGCGCCCACCGACATCGACAGCTCCATGGCGTCGGCCAGCGAGAACTCCTGGCCCGTGAGGTTGGTGATGGCCATGGCCGCCGAGCACACCCCGCAGCCCGCGTCGCTGATGGTGGTCGTGGGGTTGTACAGTTCCGGGCATCCCGTGTTGGTGGGGTAGAGCACGTGCGGGTAGTTCTTCTGGTTCACGTAGTACATCGATGAGGTCCTCTCAGACGTCGTTGCGCACGGAAGCATTCTAGAGCTTCGCGTACACATCGGGGCGCACCCATTCGAGCCACTTCATGTCCGCGTGTCGTTTCTCCACCTCGGCCTTGTAGAGCGTGCGCACAAAGTAGGTGTCGGGCTTCTCCACAAGGTTGGCCACCACGAAGCCGTCGGGGTCGCAGCACATGGAGCGGCCCACCTTCACCTGGCCGCGCGAGGTGGGGCCGGTGCGGTCGCTCGACACGCAGTACACGCCGTTCTCCGCGGCGCGGGCGCGGTTGCAGATCTCCCACAGGTCGTCGTCGGGATAGGCCCAGCTGCTGCACACGGCGAGCACGTCGCAGCCGTGCAGGGCGTAGGCGCGCGCAAGCTCGGGGAAGCCGAAGTCGGCACAGATCATGATGCCGACCCTCATGCCGCACAGCTCGAACATCCCCAGCTCGTCGCCGGGCACGATGGAGTCGCGCTCCTGGTTGTAGAGGTGCATCTTGCAGTAGTCGGCCAGGATCGCGCCGTCGGGGGAGATGGCCGTGGCCATGTTGTAGAGGTTGCCGTCGGCACGGCGCTCCAGGCGGCCCGCCAGCACGGTGATCCCCGTCTGGGCGGCAACCTCGCGCCAGAAGGCAAGCGCCCGGGCCGTCATGGCCTCGTCCACCCGCTCGAGCGGCGTGCCGCCCTCAAGGCAGGCCTCGTGGAACACCATGAGGTCGACGCCCTTCTCCTCGCGCGCCACCTCCAGCGCCATGGCGCGGGCGTTGTCCATGTTGCGCTCGAACGCGTCATCCGCCACGTCCACCTGGACGGACGCCACCTTGATACGCTGGCCTTGCATCATGAGGATGCCTCCTTGGAACGTGATGCGCCCCGGCGACAGGCAAGCGTCGGGGCGCAGGGCGATATGCACAGGCGGATGGTACTACGGATGTGCCAAGCTGCATGTGGGCGGAGGTGCCGAGAGCGGTGCTGCCGGCTCGTGCGCCTCTCGGC
>CAVEWV010000062.1:0-16883 GCA_963619535.1 Acutalibacteraceae bacterium
CCTCACGCACAACGTGGGCGCCTGGGTGAGCGAGGCGCTGTAGGCCCTGCGGCCAAGCCGCGTACCTGCGGGCTTGCGACGTGCCCTTGACCCAAAGGAGACGCATGACGACCCTCTATATAGATGCCGACGCCTGCCCGGTCACGCGCGACGCGCTCGTCGTGGCCCGCCGCAAGCACGTGCCTGTGGTGATCGCGGGCAACTCCACGCAGAACCTCGCCCGTCACATCCGTCGCGACGACCCGCGCACGCCCGAGGAGGCGCGCCGGGGCTTCTGGGTGGACACGCTCGAGGTGGGCGTGGGCGCCGACAGCGCCGACTTCGCCATCGTGGAGCGCCTGCAGCCCGGCGACGTGGTGGTCACGCAGGACATTGGCCTGGCAGGCATGGTGCTGGGGCGAGATGCCGAGGCGATCGGCGTGCGCGGGCGGGTGTACGACCGCGCCACCATCGACATGCAGCTCTTCATCCGCCACGAGGAGAAGCGCGCCCGCCGCGCCGGCATGCGCACCAAGGGCCCCGACCCTTTTACCGACGAGGACCGTGCTCGCTTCACCCGCAACCTGGAGGGTCTGCTGGAACGAGCGGCCGGGCGCTGAGGTGGGACTGCGGGCGAGAAGGGGAGGGCGGGTGCGGCGCTCTGTGAATCGCCCCTACGCCTTGCGGGCTTTCGATGTCCCCTTCGAGGCCTCGCTCGTCCCGCGGCCGCCCTTGGCGCTCGCGCGCAGGCAGGTGCCGCGCGAGGGGCACAGGTCCGCAAGCGGACAGGGCAGTCCTGCGCCGACGGCAGCCCATGCCTCGCGGCCGCTGGCGTCGGGGTAGGTGCCGATGGCATCGAGGAAGGCCTGCGTCTTGGAGGCGGCCTTGCCCGCAGGCTTCACGCTTGCGGCACTCGTGCTCGAATCCGCCCGGCCACCCGCAGCGACCTCTCTCGCCGTTCCTGCGCTGTTCGTTCCCGCGCCGCTCGCCACGCCCGCGCCGCTCGCCACGCCCGCGCCGCTCGCCACGCCCGCGCCCGCGCCGCTCGCGCCCGTCCCCATCTCAATCGCCGCCGTGCACGCCGGCTTCTTCGCGTCGCACACCTGCCGGCCGTAGAGCACCCATTGGTGGTTGACCGGGCCCCATTGCTCGGGCGGGATGAGGCGCAGCAGGTCCTGCTCGGCGTCGAGCGGCTCCTTGGCGCTCGTGAATCCCAGGCGCGTGGCGATGCGGAAGACGTGGGTGTCCACCGCGATGCCCTCCACGATGCCGAACGCGTTGTTGAGCACGATGTTCGCCGTCTTGCGGCCCACGCCGGGCAGGCGCGTGAGCTCCTCCATGGTGCTGGGGACCTGCCCGTCAAACTCGGCCGTCACCATCTGGGCGGTCTGCACCGCGTGCTTTGCCTTGGAGCGGAAGAAGCCCAGCGGGTGCAGCACCTCCTCGACCTGGCCCAGGGGCGCGCAGGCCAGGGCGGCGGCGTCGGGCCAGCGCTCGAAGAGCACGGGCGTCACCCGGTTCACGGCCGCGTCGGTGGTCTGGGCCGAGAGCAGCACGGCGATGACCAGCGAGAACGGGTCGTGGAAGTGCAGGGCGCACTCGGCGTTGGGGTACAGGGCCGCCATGCGCCTGCAGACCTCGGCGGCCCGCTCCCTCTTCTTTGCCATGGACTCGCGCGGCATATGCGCCCCCCTGCCTTGCTCGAAAACTCGACTAGCGTGCGAGGGCACAGTATACCGCGCGCGTCCAGGGCGGGCGTGCGTGAGGCGCGGGCGCAGCCGACCCACATCAGCCGCGCCCGCGCCCCTTACGCCCCCTGCCTCCTTACGCCTGGGCCTTGGCCAGGGCGCTGGCCAGGGCCTCGATGAAGGCCTTGCTCGTGGTGGTGGCGCCGGCGACGGCCTCGATGTCCGGGCCCTGCGCGTCAAGCGCCTCGTCGCACAGCGTGGGGATGGCGGCGTGGCCGATGGACTCGGTCTCGTTCTCCTTGGTCACCTCGACGGTGGCGATGGCGCCGCCCTCGATCGAGATCTCCACGGTCACGGGGCCGTCGTGGCCGGCGTTGGAGGTGCCGGAGAAGATGCCGTCGTTGAGCGCGGCGGCAGGGTCGTAGCTCGCCCCCTCCTTCGCCTCGGGCGCGCCGCCGTACACGGCCATGTCGGCCCAGCCGTCGGGCGCGGCCACCGCAGTGCCCTCGTCGCCGCCCGCAGCCGCGGAGGCACCGGCGATGTAGCCGGTGGGGATGGCGCGCGACAGGCCGTGGGTGCGGGTGCCGCCGGCGCTCTCACCGCAGGCGAACAGGCCCGGGATCAGGTCGCCGTGGATGTCGATGCACTGCATGGAGGGGTTCACGCGCAGGCCGCCGTAGCAGTCGTGCAGGGCGGGTGTGGACCAGGCGGCGTAGAACGGGCCGGTCTCGATCTTGTTCACGAAGTGCTCGCGGCCCCACTGCTCGTCGGCCGCGCCGTCGCAGCAGTCGTTGTAGGCCTGGACGGCGGCCACGAGGGCGTCGGCGTCCATTTTGATGTCCTCGTAGTACTTGTTGACGACCGCCGCGGCCAGTTCCTCCAGCGTGTCGGCCTTGAAGCAGTAGCCGTTGTCGTAGTCCACGGTGCCCTGCTCCATGTCCCACTCGTTGCGGTCGGCGCAGGCCTGGTCGAAGATGGCCCACAGGGGCCCGGCGATGCGGCGTGCGTCGCCGTCGGTGTCCGGGTCGTCGATGACCACGCTGGCCAGGGCGGTGTCGAAGAAGTCGCAGGCAAAGGCGTCCGAGCCGTTCCAGGCCACGTCCTCGTTGCCGCAGCGCGCGCCCAGGGCGTTCACGATGATCATGGAGTCGGGGTCGCGGATGACGCCGGTGGCCACCATGTAGGGCCACAGCACGCTGGACTTGTTGTAGCCGCCGGAGTACACGTAGCGGCAGCCGACGCGCTTGGCAGGCGACATGGCGTGGCCTCCGTAGGGGTGCGCGTAGGCCACCATGTTGCCCAGGATGGCGCCGACCTCCATGCCGGCGATCTCGCCGGAGCCGTCGGCGTTGGAGTAGGGCATGCCGCCCAGGCCGTCGAACTCGGGCCCCAGGCGCGGGTCGTAGGCCGTGCGGATCTGCAGGTTGCCCATGGAGCCGCCCGTGGCCAGGACCACGCCCTTGTTGGCCTTGATGCGGCAGGTGTCGCCGGAGAACTCGAGGTTGCCCTCAGTCAGAAGGTTGGTCTTGGGCTCGGTCTCGCCGGGGAAGGTGTGCGGGGTGTGGCTGGCCTCGATGCCGTACACGCGTCCGCCGTCCTCGCGGAACAGATGGTCCATGTGGTAGTTCATGAGGAACTGGATGCCCTCGTCGCGGGCGGCCTTCTCCAGCGGGCGGGCGATGAAGCGGCCCGTGTCGTCCTTGTCGAACATGCCCACCCAGTCGCCGGCCGTGGCGTCTGGGTAGGTCCAGCGGTCAACCGTGTCGCAGCCGTTCCAGCCGCCGCCGGCGAAGCTCTGCGGGGCCTGGTCGAGCAGGACGATGCCCTTGTCCTGGATGTAGTCGTACACCTCGGGCATGACGTTGACGATGGCGCGCTCAAAGGCTCGGTCGTTGTAGCGCGACAGGGCGTAGTCGCCGCGGGTGTGGTCCAGGTAGAACTGGTCGGTGGAGTCCTCCACGCCCCACTTCTTCTGCATCGAGGTGCCGCCGCCGATGGGCAGGATGCCCTCGGACACCATGCAGTGGCCGCCGCAGTCCCAGTTGGTCTCCACTACGATGACGCTGGCGCCGTCGTCGTGAGCCTTCAGGGCAGCGGGCAGGCCCGAGCCGCCCGACCCGATCACGACGACGTCGGCCTCGAAGTCCCACTGCTGCTCGTCTGCGTGGGCGGTTTGCGGGGCCGAGGTGACCCCGGCTGCCCCTGCTGCCGCCATGCCCGCCGCGCCGAGGGCCGCGCCCTGGACGAACTGCCTGCGTGTGGTTGCGTTCATGCCTGACATCTTTGCTCTCCTTTTCTGCCGCCCCCTTGTCGCGGCATCGGGGATGAGGGGCCCGGCGCCTGCCGCCCAAGCCTTCGAGGCAGGGCGTGCAGCTTGCGCGCCGAACATCCTCGAATATAGCCGCGTTTGCGCGTTTTGTGGGGCAGCGCCGGGCTGATTGGGCGCCGCAGGGGCGTTGAAATAAATAAACCAGCTGGTAGATGCTGGTTTACGAGCGCAAGGCGATCTGGGTCGCCTCTTGGCGCGAGCCTGCGCCCAGCTTGCGGCAGATGTGGCTCACGTGGGCCTTCACGGTGCCGAGCGACACGGTCAGCTCCTCGGCGATCTGGGCGTTGTCGAGTCCGAGGATCATGAGCTCGAGCACCTCTTCCTCGCGCACGGTGAGGCTGTGCTTGCGCGCGACGCTCGCGCACTGCCAGGCGACGCTTTCGCGGGCCGACATCACGGAGACGACGGTTCCGGCCCCCGTGCCGGCAATGCCTGACGTATTGCCGGCCGTCCGTGTGGGGCGGGCCTGCGTGAGCGCGTTTGCCGCCCCGGCGCCCTCGCTCGCAGCGATATCGCTCGCCGCTCCGCGCCCTGCCCCGCCCATCGCCCGCCTGTTCCCCAGGGCCCACTGCGGCACCAGCCCAAATACACGCGCGACGTCGAGGTCGTTGAAGAAGAGCGTCGCCACAAGCACCATGGCGGTGGCGACAATGGCCGAAAACACCTGCAGCGGCATGCCGCTCGAGGGAAACGCCTGGTTGAAGGCCTGCCCGGCAAGGTCGCCCAGAAGATGGCCCACATGTTCCACGGCCAGGAACGCCCCCAGGGAGCGGGCCGCCACGTACTCATGGCGCTGGCACATCATGATGAACGTGATGAGCGCGAACAGGTAGAAGGCGGCCGAGCCCGTGTTGGAGAACAGGGCCGCGAGCTCAGGGCCGGGGCTGCTCATGGGCAGGCACGCGAGCGCCGCCACAACGCAGGGGAGCGCCGCCTTGTTGAGCGCAAGCGGTGAGTATTCGCTGCCTTTGACGAGCGCCAGTGCCAGCGCGAAGCCCGACAGGGCCACCAGGCCGAGCATGCCGTAGGAGCTCGTGGCGGTGTCGACGGTGATGATGAGGTGATATACCAGGTCGTATGCCACGATGAGCACGAAGGTCCACAGCGGTATGTGCGACGGTCCGCCGCGATGCGCGGGTTCGCGGTCGCCTCGCGCCGACGCCTCGGCGGCACCGGCGGACTGCCCGGGGGAGACCGTCCGCGTGGCGAGAAGCAAAAGGCCTGCCGACAACAGGGGGCCGGCGACGACGAGCGCCGCGCCCAGGGCCAGTCCGGCGAGCTGCTGGAGCGTTATGGCCAGGCCTGCCAGCATGAACGCGCAGGGCAGCACGGCCGCGGCCCTGCGCGGGTCGTCTCGGCACAGCAGGCAAAGGCAGGCGAGCAGCAGGGCCGGCTCGCACAGCGAGTGCAAGGCGACGCCGGCCCAGCCGAGCGCGCCTGTTGCGGCGCCCGACCCCGACGCCGCGATCAGGGCACGCCCCAGGGTCGCCCCGGCGCCCGCAAGCACGAGTGCGCCCGCCCGCAGGTGCGCAGAGCCGAGAAACGTGCGCTCGAAGGGGCACCACAGCAGCGCGCACGCGGTGTAGGCGATCACGTTGAGCGCCTCGGAGACAAGGACGGCGGCGTTGCCGCTCTCGAGGGGGAAGTACGACTTGCCGCTCCACTCCGCGCTGTAGAGCAGGGCGACCGCCACGCACAGGCATCCCAGGCCGACTGCCCTGCGGTGACGCGCGTCCCAGCCCATATGCCCCTCGCCCTCCCGCGCCCTGCGGCGCGCCTCAGGCTACTCCTGCACCTCGAGCAGCTCGATGTTGAAGTTGAGGGCCTTGCCGGCCAGGCGGTGGTTGGTGTCGAACTCCACGATGTCGTTCTTGGCCGAGACCACCTTGAGCGCCTGCTTGCCCATCTTGCGGGCGATGATGGTGTGGGTCTCGCCCACGTTCACCACGATGGGGGCCAGGTCCTTGTCCTTCATGCCCACGAAGGTGGCCTTGCCGTGCTGGGCCGACTTGATGGTCATCATGATGGGCTTGCCGGCCTCGTCGTAGAAGTAGAGGTGCTCGCCGAACTTGACCTTGAGGACGTTCTTGGGGTCGGGCATGCCGTAGGCGTCCTTGGGCTCGATGTGGACATCCACCACGTCGCCTACCTGCATGTTCTCCACCGCCCGGTCGAAGCCGGGAATCATCTGCCCGGCCATGCAGGTGAACTCGATGGGCTTGTCGCGCTCGCGCGAGCTGTCGAACACCTCGCCGTCGTCGAGCATGCCGACGTAGTGGACCTTGACCTTCTTGCCCTTGTTGCTCATGGGGCGGCTCCCTTCGGAAGAGGCGGTTTGTGCCGATGGGCATGATACCCCTCTTGCGTGTCCGTGCGGGTGGGCGAGGAACGGGTGGCTGGAACCGTCTGCGATGATGGGGTGGCGCGGACTCCCATACTGCGCTTCGCATGGGGCTGGCCAACCGCCCCGGTCTGCTCGGCCGCGTCGATGGTTGGTATTGTTCGCAGATGCCATGGCTGATTTGGCCCTACTCGAGCTGTCGATTTTTTCGCTGGCAATGGCCTGTGCGCCGCCCTAAAATCGGGAGCTCAACCGCCGTTCGACGGGCGGCGGATTTCCCCGGTTCCTGGCTGGCTACCGCTTTCACCGCCGTGTCTGCATGCCAGCGGGGCGCCCGCGCACTTGTCATTATCCTCCGACCCAAAGCGAGGTCTTTCCCATGCCCACCACATTCCCCGCCGAGCTCATCGCCTTGGGAGAGCTGCTCATCGACTTCACGCAGGCGGGCCGCTCGCAGGCGGGACAGGCGCTGTTCGAGCGAAACGCAGGCGGCGCGCCGGCCAACGTGGCCGCCCAGGCCGCGCGACTGGGCATGACGGCGCAGTTCGTGGGGCGCGTGGGGGCCGACATGCACGGCGACTACCTGCGACGTTGCTTGGCCGAGTGCGGCGTGGACGTGTCGAGCGTCGCCCGCGACTCCGAGGCCTTCACCACGCTGGCCTTCGTGGAGATAGACGAGCGCACGGGCGAGCGGGCATTCTCCTTCGCGCGCAAGCCCGGGGCCGACACGCGCCTATCCGTGGCCGACCTGCCCGAGTCCGCTCTGCGTGCCTGCAAGGTGCTGCACGTGGGGTCGCTCTCGCTCACCGACGAGCCGGCTCGAGGCGCGACCCTGCGTGCGGTGGAACTCGCGCGGGAAGCGGGGGCGCTCGTGAGTTACGATCCCAACTACCGCGCGAGCCTCTGGCCCAGCGAGCAGGTGGCGCTCGAGCGCATGGCGTCGCTGCTGGGCCAGGCCGACCTCGTGAAGCTCAACGAGGAGGAGGCGCGGCTGCTGTGCGGCACCGAGCAGGCCGAGGTTGCGGCCCAGCGTGTGCTTGAGCGCGGCGCGAGCCTCGTCGCCATCACGCTGGGGGCCGATGGCGCCCTGGTCGCCACCCGCACGCTGGCCGTACGCGTGGCTCCGCTTGCCTGCACCCCGCACGACACCACGGGCGCGGGTGACTCCTTCTGGGGCGCGCTGCTCTTCCAGCTGGTGCATGCGCTGGGCGTGCGCACCCCGGCCGACCTCTCTCGCCTCGATGCGCCCACTCTGCACGACGCCGCGCGCTTTGCCTGCGCCGCCGCCTCGCTGTGTGTCGAACGTCCCGGCGCCATCCCCGCCATGCCGAGCGCCCCCGAGATAACCGCCCGCCTAAAATGACGAAAAGGGACGGAGCCTTTTCGTCATTTGCCTGGTAGATGGGGTGGTGCGTGGTGACTGGAGGCGGCCCCGCCGTCCTTTTGCCCCGCCAGTCTCCGCGGTTGTCCCTCTTCCCCCTCGCACGCCCCCAAAATCGCGCTACACTCTCCTGAGGCATACGGCGACAAGGGGGCTGCGGTATGGGCGAGCGGAGAGGCGCGGCGCACGGGGGTGGGTCGGCCGACGAGGCCGAGCTGGATTACGACCGCGAGTATTCCGGCAGGCGCTACCGCATCGGCGAGTTCGCGGCCATGACGGGCATGAGTGCTTCGCGCATCCGCTTCTACGAGAAGCAGGGCCTGTTCGGCGGGGCCAAGGAGGGCAACGGCTACCGCTACTTCACCCCGCAGGACGCCTTCCGCGCCAACGCATTCCGGGTGCTGCTGCAGTACGGCTTCAGCGTGGACCTCGCTATCGAGATGATCGACTCGCGCCAGCAAAGCGACGAGTTCCGCTGCTCGCTCGTGGCCCAGCGCCAGGCCCTGGAGCGCCAGGCTGAGCTTCTGCGCTACCGGCAGGCGCGCATCGCCCAGGCCCTGGAGCTGCTCGACCTGCCCGACCCCGAGAACCTTCCACTTGCTTCAAGGTTCGAGGTCGTGGACATGGAGGACTGGCTCTACGTTGAGGCCTCGCACGGGTCGGACTTCTCGGTGTCGCAGGAGAACGCCGAGACCATCGCCCACTTTTACGAGATGCTCCACGTGTCGAGCTGCATCCGCGTCATCCCCATGGCCGACCTGGTGGGCGAGGGACCCACGGTGAGCCCCAACTACGCCAACGGCTTCAAGGCCAGCGAGGCTTTCCGCATCGCCCCCGAGGACCTGCCGCACGTCCGCCGGCTTGTCATGGGGAAATGCCTGGCTGCCCGGCGCATGCTCACGCGCGCCCAGAGCCTGCGGCGCGAGAGCTACGCGCCTGCGCTGGAGTTTCTCTCGCAGCGCGGCTACCGCGTGCGCGGCGACGCCCTGCTGCTGCCGGGATTTCTCAACCTCGACGGCGAGGGCAGCGACGTCGAGACGCTCTACGTGCCCATCGCGTAGGCCGTCGGCGCTGGTACCGCTTACGGCGGCCCCAAGCTGCACCCGCCGCGCGCCGCCGCGCTGGCGTTGCCGACGGCGGCCCCAGCTCACGCGTCAGCGCGGATCTTGTGTGGGCGAATGTCACCCGCGGCCCAGGGGGCACGGCCCTGCCCGCGTCTCCCTGGGCCGCCCGCCCGAATTTCCCCTTGACCTTCCACCGAGTCGAAGGCTTAGCGTGCGGGGCATGCCGAGGGGCGGCCGGGCCGGTAAGGGGCCGGTGGCCGGCACCTCTCAAAAGGGGAAAGCAGGTTGCATATGGACACCAGCATGAACCGCCGCTCGTTTGTCGCCGCCGGGGCCGTGGCCGCCGGCCTTGCCGCCGCAGGCAGCGTCGCCGCCGTGCCGGCCATGGCCGAGCAGGCCGCCGCGGTCGAGCCCAGCGAGGTGCTTGAGTGCGACGTCGTGGTGTGCGGTTGCGGCGCGGCCGGCTTCATGGCCTCCATCACCGCCGCCCAGAACGGCGCGAAGGTCATCACCGTGGAGAAGGGCGCCGACATCACCGCGCCCAACGGCGTGTACGTCTCCGGCCCGTTCGCCGTGGACACCGACGTGCTGCACAACCGCGAGGGCGGCACCACCCTCACCGTGGACGAGGTGTTCCAGCACATCATGAACTACACCCACTGGACGCCCAACCCCTCGCTCGACCGCAAGTGCCTCGAGGCCTCCAAGGAGGCCGTCGCCAAGCTCGAGGGCATCGGGTACGAATTCAAAGAGGCCAACTTCCGCTTCGAGACCCCCTTCAAGGACGAGAAGGGCGGCTTCCACCTCATCACGACCGCCCTTGAGGACCGCTTCGGCCTGTGGCAGGACGCCCTGGACTCCAACGGCGTGGAGGTGCGCTGGTCCACGTCGATGACCGAGCTGGTGAAGGACGGCGACAAGGTCTGCGGCATCCTGGCAACCACGCAGGACGGCAGCGTCATCCAGGTCAACGCCGGCGCGGTCATCCTCGCCACGGGCGGCTACCTGGGCAACCGCGACCTGCAGGAGCGCTTCCTCAAGACCCGCAAGCTCAACGTGGCCAAGGGCGGCGAGTCGCTGTGCTGCGGCGACGGCATCCTGGCCGCCGAGGCAGCCGGCGCGGCGCTTGAGAAGACCTTCGGCTACTGCCCCTGCGAGTACGGCGGAACCCACTCCAAGGCCAGCCGCCCCGCCAAGCAGGACAAGTACGACCAGAACTACGCCTTCAAGTTCGGCTACTACGGAAACCTGCTGGTAGACGCCCAGGGCAAGCGTTTCATCAACGAGGGCCTGCTGTGCGACTACCCCATGAGCTACGGCTCCGAGCAGACGCTCAAGAACTCCCCCTGGTACGCCGTGGTGGACCAGGCCTACGTGGACGCCATGACCACCGAGGGCCTCTACAACTACATGACCGCCCGCGGCGCCACCTCCGAGAACTGGTTCATCGGCAACTACTTCAAGGACCGCGTCCTCGACAACCTGCCCGCCGACATCGAGGAGGGCATCGCCGAGGGCTGGTGCTGGAAGGCCGACACCATCGAGGAGCTCGCCGAGACGGTGGGCCTGCCCAACCTGGTGGAGACCGTGGCCAAGTACAACGAGTACTGCGAGGCCGGCGTGGACGAGCAGTTCGACGCCAACCCCTGGTACCTCACGCCCGTCACCACCGGCCCGTTCTACGTCACCGAGAACGAGCCGAGCGCCTGGAGCACCTTCGGCGGTATCCGCATCGACGACCAGTGCCGCGCCTGCGACATCGACAACCGCCCCATCGAGGGCCTCTACGCCGTGGGCACCGACGCGGGCAGCCTGTACTACTCGCCCTACTACGACGTCCCCGGCTACTGCTACGGCCTGTGCATCGACTCGGGCTACATCGCGGCCAACGAGGCCTGCGCCTATGCCGGCGTCACGAAGTAATGACGAAAAGGGACGTAGCCTTTTCGTCATTGCCCTGGTAGATGGCTTGTCGGCATCGTCGGGGCACGCGTGAGTTGAGAGAGGGCCGCCCTATGCCGACGCGCGGGGCGGCGCTACAAGCGGGGCCGGTGCGGCAGGGATCGTCGCGCCGGCCCCGTGGCGTTCTGGGTCTGACGCCCACGAAGTGGTAGCATGCAAGGTCGCTGGCTGCGCCTGGGGACGGCGCCAAGGGATTTGCAGGCAGCGACTCGACGTGCCGCGCGGCGATTTGCCCGCCGGCGCGACCCCCATACGACCGCCTGCCGCCTTGGCGGGCCTCGCGAGAAAGCAGACAACGTGAACGGCATCATCAAGCGCTATACAGGCGTCCCTCTCATCCTGCGCATCGTGATCGGCATGGCGGCCGGCATCGCCCTGGCGCTCGCGGTGCCGGGCATCTCGTGGATCGGCATGCTCGGCACGCTCTTCACCACCGCGCTCAAGGCCATCGCCCCCGTGCTGGTGTTCGTCCTCGTCGTGGGGGCGCTGTGCACGGCGCGCTCGGCGGGCAACATGAAGACGGTCATCTGCCTCTACATCGCCAGCACGCTCGTGGCGGGGGCCTTGGCCGTGATCGCGAGCTACCTCTTCCCCAGCGAGCTTGTGCTCACGGGCGTGGAAGCCGCCGACGCGACGGGCGCGCCCCAGGAGCTGGGCAGCGTGGTGACCACCCTGCTCACCAACGCGCTCTCCAACCCCGTGGACGCACTTGCCAGCGCCAACTACCTGGGCGTTCTCGTGTGGGCGGTGTTCATCGGCATCGCGCTGCGCAAGGCCAAGCCCACGAGCAAGGACCTGCTGCAGGACGCCGCCCGCGCCGTGACGGCCGTGGTGCGCGGCGTCATCGAGTGCGCCCCCTTCGGCATCCTGGGCCTCATCTACGACAGCGTCTCCACCTCCGGCGTCGAGATCTTCACCGTGTACGGCCACCTCGTCGCAGTGCTCGTGGCGGTCATCCTCATCGTGGCGCTCGTCGCCAACCCGCTCATCGTGTTCCTCGCCTGCCGCGTGAACCCCTACCCGCTGGTGCTTCGCTGCCTCAAGGAGTCTGCGGTCATGGCGTTCTTCACGCGCAGCTCGGCGGCCAACATTCCCGTGAACATGAAGCTCTGCCAGGACCTGGGGCTGGACGAGGACAACTACTCCGTCTCCATCCCGCTGGGCGCCACCATCAACATGGCCGGCGCCTCGGTCACCATCGCCATCATGACCATGGCGGCATGCAACACCCTGGGCATCACGGTGGACCCGGTGCTCTCAATCTTGCTGTGCATCATGGCGGCCATCGGGGCGTGCGGCACCTCGGGCGTGGCCGGCGGCTCGCTCATGCTGATTCCCCTGGCGTGCTCGCTGTTCAGCATCGACCCGGCCGTCTCGGCGCAGGTCGTGGCCGTGGGCTTCATCATCGGCGTGATCCAGGACTCCTGTGAGACGGCGCTCAACTCCAGCTCCGACGTGGTCTTCACCGCCGCGGCCGAGCTGCGCGCGCGCCGTCGCGCCGGACTTTCGTGCACGCTGCCCATCAGCGAGGCCGAGCGCACCCACGGCATCAGCCTGGACAACGACGCCGCCCAGCCCTCGATCGACCCGGCCTTCGTGGAGAAGGGCCCGCGCGAGTAGGGCGCGAGCGAGCGGCGCGCTGCGGGCGGGCGGCGCCGTCTCGGGTGCGAGCTGGTGTGAGAGCAGCCCTGGATTAGCTTGCTGGATTATTTCGCTCAATCCCAAGGCGCCTCGGCCTCATGCCGGGGCGCCTTTTTGTGCACGAGAGCGACGAGCGGGGGTGTTTTCTTTCGAGGGCACCTTCCGATTTTCACTCCGCCTGCGTTAAGGGCGGGCAAAGCCTTCGTTTCGATTGTGTACGAGCCGTAGCGCGCGCCGTGGCGGCGGGTATTCTTCCTCCCAATGTCCGATTTGACTGACGCCCGGGCGATGCGGCGCGGGCGCGGGTGGGCGAGGGGCCTGCCCGGGAAGGAAGGTTGACTCACATGATCAAGCTGATCGCATCCGACATGGACGGCACGCTGCTCGACGAGAACTCGCAGGTACCGCCCGAGACGTTCGGCCTCATCGAGCAGCTCGACGCGGCGGGCATGCGCTTCGTGGTGTCCTCGGGGCGCAGGCTCGACACCCTGCGCGAGTTTCTGGCGCCCGTGGCCGACCGCATCGACTTCGTGGCGTCCAACGGCGCCCAGGTGATGGTGGGCGGGCAGCTCATTGACCGCGAGGTGTTCTCGCACATGGCGCTGCGCCGGCTCAAGAAGGTCACCGACGTCTTCGACTGCCTGCACCTGGCCCTGTTCGACCGCACGAACAGCTACCTGCTCGACGACTTCGACCGGTTCGTGCTCGAGGCCGACAAGGACCTGCGCCAGGCCGTGCGCGTGCCCGACGTGCTGAGCCCCGACACGAGTATCATCAAGGCCTCGGTGTACTGCGACATGCACGGCAGCGCAATGGACATGGCCTACGTGCTGGAGCGCGAGCTGGGCGACGTCTTCGTGTTCGCGCCTTCGGGGCGCAGCTGGATCGACGTCATGCAGCGCGGCGTGTCCAAGGCAACGGGGCTGCGCCAGGTCCTTTCTCACCACGGCATCCGCGCCGACCAGGTGATGGCGTTCGGCGACTCGATGAACGACTACGAGCTGCTCGCCTCGGTGGGCCACCCCGTGGCCATGGGCAACGGCCGCTATGCTGTGAAGCAGATCGCCGAGCGCGTCATCGGCACCAACGCCGAGCACGCCGTGCAGGCCGAGCTGGCGGCCCTCATCGAGAGCGCCGGCGAGGAGCAGCCCGCGATTCCGGATTTGTTCTAGCGAGCGTGGCATCCCGGCCGGGTGAGCGGGCCGGCTCATCCGGCCGGGGTGACGGCACATATCAACCAAGCCCGAGCAAAACCATGAGCTGGCTGGAAACGGCAGTCATATCCTCATCGCTGAGCATGCCGATGCGTTGACCCAACAACGCCCGGTCAACGGTCACGACCTTATCGGTCATGATGTAGCTGGGCTTCTCCAGGCCGTTGCGCTCATCGGGCGCAATGAAAACGCGTGTGGGTATCTCTTTTGAGTCATAGGTGGTCAACAGGCACAGTATCACGGAATCGAACGAGTCTATAGAGTCGCTTTGGACGATAACGACGGGCCGGGCTTTGCTTGCGTATCCCCGGTCACGCAGGGTCCAGACTTCACCGCGCCGCATCGATGGTCTCCAACGCCAAATCGGTGGCGAATGCCGTCGCCTCGGCCTCGTTGTCGAAGGCCTCAACGGCGGACATGGATTGGAGGTTGACGCTGTAGGGGAACCCCTTGGCGCGGTTGAACGCGGCGATGAACATGCGCATGGCGTCGGCCGGCGTGGTGCCGAGCATTGCCGTTAGATCCCTGAACATCTTGCCTTGCTCGGCATCGACCCGGGTGGCGATTTGCATAGTAGACATACCGTCTCCAATCAAACGCTAGCAGATGATGCCAAGATACAACATTCTGTTGAGTCTTGCTAGCATTATTGACCGTAAGCGGCGGTCGTGGAATGTCATAGGACCCCGGCCGGGCGAGCAGAGCAGCTCATCCGGCCGGGATGCTTTCTCTGTCAGACATGCTTGCCGGGGCGACCTTGGCGGCTTACGCGCCGGCTGCCTCTCCCAGGCCGAGGCCGGCGACCCACTCGGCTGCCAGAGGCTCGGCCTGGTCGACGACGTGGCTGCGGTTGATGGACAGGCCGTTCTCGTTGACGCTCGCGTCGGGTTGCAGGCCCTCCACGTCCTGCACCGTGCCCGACATGCCGCTGCCGCCGTGCACGACGAAAAGCCCGACGTTCTTGCCCGACAGGTCGTACTGCTCGAAGAACGTGTACAGCGGCATAGGCAACTCGTACCACCAGATGGGATAGCCCACGAGGACGGTGCTGTAGGCGTCGAGCGAGGTGACCGCCGAGCCGTCGGCTGCCACAAGCTGAATCTCGGGCCGGGCGTTTTGGCTCTGCTCCTGGAGCGCGTAGTCGAAGATGGCGTCGTCGGTGGGGTAGGGGGTCGTCGTCTCCATGCGGATCAGGTCGGCCCCGGCCGCGCTCGCCACGAACTGCGCCGCCCACTGCACGTTGCCGAAGACGTCGTCGCCCGACATCACGATGCTCGCGCTCGAGTCGGCGTCGCGGCTCTGCGAGTCGGTGAGGGGGACCGAGAAGTACACCACGGCCACGTCGCTCGCGGGGGTCGCGGCGGTGTCGGTCGTGCCGTCGGTCGCGTTGGATGAGGCGGTCGTTTCCGTTAGTGCCGGCTGCGCCCTGGAAGACGTGCTCGCCGATCCGGTGGCCGTGCCGCTGCTCGCCTGAGTGCTCGACGAGGCGTCCGCGTCGGACGAGCAGCCCGTCAAGATGCCGAGCGTCGCCGCCCCCGCGCCCGCGAGCAGCGCAAGGACGGCCCGGCGATCGAGATTGACGAGCTGGATGTGCGAGAGAAGACTGTTCATGAGCGATCATCCTTTCGTTGTACCTGGTAGCTGCTTTGTCGCTGCCGCAAGTGCCGCCAGCGCAAGGCCCACGAGCGAGGCGAGCGCGAGCACGGCGATGTGGTCGAGCACGAACAGGGCCACCGACTGGTTCGGGTCGATGAAGGCGAAGCGCGTCTGCATCGAGATGTAGCCGGCAAAGTCAAGCTTGGCGAAGGCGAACGCGCCGTACGCCGCCACGAGAACGGCGAGTGCAAGTTCCGCCGGGCGCGCCGCCGCCTGAACCCCGCCGCCCGCAAGCCCCGCCGCGCGCGCCGCCCAGCTTGCGTGCCCCGCCGCCTGAGCCCCGCTGCCCGCACGCCCTGCCGCGCCCGCCTGCCCCGCGCCGCCCGCGCTTCCCGCTCGCCTCCCCAGCGCCCGTCCCGCCTTGCGCACCGCAGGCAGCCCATGCAGGCCAAGATGGACGCCTACCAGCAGGAACCCCAGGTGGGTGAGGGCGATGTGGGCGCTGCGCAGCTGCATGGTGTGGCTCGCCACCCCCAGGCTCACGGCGATGCCCGACATGCCCAGCCCGCACGCGGCGACGCCGACGAAGACGATGACGAGCGCAAGGTTGACCAGCGCCCCCAAGGCGCGCCGCACGCTCCACCGCCCGCGCAGAAGCCCCGCGTACCAGCGCCGCATGGCCACGTTGTGCGCCACCAGAAGGGCGGCGAAGCCGATGCCCGCCGCCTCGTGCACGGCGCCGGGGAGGAACTGCCGGGTCATCTGGAACAGCAGGAGCACCACGAGCAGGACGTTGAGCACCGCCTGCACCCGACGAGGCGCGTGCGCGCCCCGTGGCCTGCGTTGAGTCGAAGCCATACAACCCCCCTGTCTACCGCTCGAACAGCCAGCCCATGATCTGCTCATCGCGGCAGAAGAGCGCCCCGCCTTGGTCGTGCTGGTTGGTGACGCCGCCCGCCTCGAAGTAGCTGGCAGGCTTCACGTCGAGCACCACGAGCTCCTCGATCTCCTCCTCGGTCAGGCCCTCGGCGCGGTATAGGTCCTCCAGCTGGGCGGCAGCCTCCTGCGCCGGGCCCGACCCGTAGTATTCGTCGGACTCGCCCACGACCATGTACACGGGCACGCGTGCGGCGGCGAGTGCCTCCAGGTCGCCGTCCCAGCGCGAGGCGCAGAAGAGGGCCGCGCAGAAGAGCTCCGGCTCCATCCCCATGACCAGTGAGAGCGTCTCGCCGCCGCCCGAATAGCCCTCCAGGAACACGCGGCCGGGGTCGATCGCATACGCGCCGAGCAGCCACCTCACCAGGGCAATCGTCTGGAGTGCGGACGTTTGCCCCCAATCGGAGAGCTGCGGGGCGCACACGATCATGTTCTCGTCGTAGGCCTGCGCCTCAAACCCGAAGTCCTCGGTCTGGAGGTTCACGCCCACGCCTTGGAAGTAAAGCCCCTGGTACCCGGGGAGCGTCACGAACAGGGAGGCGGGATTATCCGGCGTGTAGCCTTCCGGCACGTAGAGGTTGAAGTGGATGTCGCCCTGCTGGGAGGAGTGCAGCACGTTGTCGAGCACGAAGCCGCGACAGGTCTCGGTGCCGGGGGTCATGTCGTCTGCCGTCGCGGCCCGCTGGCCGAGGCTGTCCCGCAGCGAGCGCGCCCACGCGCGAATGTCGTCCTCGGCCGCGTTGCCTGCAAAC